>NZ_AP029028.1:608327-912490 GCF_037076565.1 Herbaspirillum sp. DW155
CGTCCACGAAGGTCGGCCACAGGGCGACGGCCGTGACCACCTCCAGCGTGATGGCCGGACCGATGGTGCGGCGGATCAGCTCTTCCATGTCGCCAATGAGTGCGTTGACGTTGGTGGGACGGGGTGCCAGCGGCTGGCGGCGCGCAAAGGCCAGCAGGCGTTGCGTGAGCGAGGCCGCCCGTTGCGCACTGCGCGCGGCCAGATCGATGTAGCGTAAGAGTTCTTCGCTGCGCCCTTGCACCAGGCGCACCCGCATCAGGTCCAGGCTGCCGGTGATGCCGCCCAGGAGATTGTTGAAGTCATGCGCCAGGCCACCGGTCAACTGGCCGATGGCCTCGATCTTCTGCGAATGGCGTAGCGCTTCTTCGGTGGCCATCAGTTCGCGGGTGCGGGCGCTGACTTCGGCTTCCAGTGACTCGTTGATCTCGCGCAGGCGCGCTTCGCTGGCGGCCAGCGCCTGCTGGTTGCGGATGCGTTCAAAGGCCGCCTGCGTCTGCTGACTGATGTCGCGCACGATGGCCAGCTCATTGTCGGTCCAGGTACGGGGCACATTGCTGCTGACGTACACGATACCGGTCACCTGGCCCTCGTCGATCAGCGGCACGTCCATGAAGGAGACCACGCCGCACGCCAGGTGTTGCTGTTTCAGGTCGGCGGTTCGGGCATCGCGGCCGACGTCGCCGACCAGCACCACGCTGCGGCTGCGCAGGGCCTGCTTCAGACGGCGTTGGTCATGCAGGGCCAGGGCCGCCGCGCCGCTCTCATCGGAGTGGAACGACCATTGGCCCAGCTGCTCGACCTGCTGTTGCGGCCCCAGCGTCTTGTAGCTGACCCAGCGCGCCGTGAGTGCATCGCCGATGATGTGGGCGGCGGCACTGGCAATGTCCTGCAAGGAGTCGGCCGCGCGGATCGCTTCAGCCAGGCGGAACAGGGCATGCTGGCGGGCCTCGCTGTTCTTGCGTTCGGTGACGTCGCGGGTGGTGCCGGCCACGGCCTCGACTTCGCCGTCCGGGCCCAGCACCGGGAAGATGATGTAGTCGTAGATGCGGCGGCCGAAGGTGCCGTTGAACGGCACATCGCCGCGCACCGGACGCTTGGTGGCGCGCACCTGCTCGATCTCGCGGCTGTGCATTTCGGCGTGCCAGGGCTCGTAGCCCAGTTCCAGGCAATTATTGCCGATGGCCTCGTCCCAGGTCTTGCCCCACATCTGCAGCAGCACGCGGTTGGCGTAGGTGAAACGATGGTTCAGATCCCAGGCATAGGCCAGGTCAGGGGTGGTGGAGAGGAAGGTTTCGTAGAAACGTCGTCGGCGCTCGGATTGCTGCGTCAGGCGCGCCACCTCGGCAATGCCGTCCCGGTGCCGGGCTTGCGCGGACGAGGGCGGGGCCGCCCTCAGGCTGACCGCCACCCCTTGCGCCTGCGCATAGCAGATCACCTCGTAGACGTGCGTCTGGCCGGGTGGTGTGTAGAGGCATTGACGGCTCTGACCATCGGCCAGGGTCGCGCGCAGCGGGGTCTCCAGTGCGCCGCCGGCCAGGGCCGGACAAGCCTGCCACAGAACTTCACCGGTCAGCGAGGGTGCGCTGCCCTGAGGCTGGCCCAGCAATGCCAGGGCGGCCTCGTCCAGATAGACCAGGCGCCAGTGCGCATCGACCGCGAAATACGCGGCCGCGAGCGGGGCAGCAAGCGGGGCAGCAAGCGGGGCAGCAACGGCTGATCCGGCAGCAAGCTGCAGGGGATCGGCACGAGAGGAAAGCTCGGACATGACGTACCTTGATTTCTGGTTACGCCCGATTGTAGATGAGCCTTGGTGAGTATGCTGTAGGACAAGCGCCTGACTTGCGAACCATGTCCGGGAAAACGGAGCAAAAGCTGCTTCACGGAAACGCTTGCCGTGCGGCAGGCTGAACGCAGCGTTCCGACACGCCTTCGGGCAACTCCTGATCGGGCGGAAAGCGGGCATACTTCAGGCTTTTCCTGAGTTTGCCGTGCCGTTGAGCCTCCTATAATGAGCTTGCGGATGACAAATGCCTGCGTGCCGCGCTGTTGATGGCGTACTGCGGCGGCGTAAAAAATGAAAAGGCACTGAGCACAGGATGTCTGCTTCCTCATTGATGCACAGGGTGCGCCGCTACTGGCGCGTCGACTACGATCAGCCTGAGCTGCTCATCGCGCAGTATCGTGCGTTCTCCGGCAATATGCCGATGATGTACCTGATCCTGCTGATCAACAGCTGGGCGCTGGCACAGACCTACTTTCCACTGGCACCTCAATGGCTGAGCTTGTATTACCCGGCGCTGCTGACGGTGCTGTGCGCCATGCGGCTGACGTACTGGTGGCGTGGCCGACATGTCGATCCCACGCCGGGGATGGCGGCCAGGGCTCTCAAACGGACCAATTTCCTGGCGGCACCGATTGCGTTCAGCTTCTCGCTGTGGTCGGTGATGCTGTTTCCCTACGGCGACAGTTATGCCCAGGCCCACGTGGCCTTCTATATGGGCATCACCGTCGTCTGCTGCATCTTCTGCCTGATGTACCTGCGCTCGGCGGCGCTGTCGGTGGCGCTGATCGTCAATGGCATCTTTACGCTGTTCTTCCTGTCCACCAACATCCCGACCTTCGTGGCCGCCGCCCTGAACGTGGTGCTGGTGACCATTGGCATGTTGGCCATCGTCAACAGCCACTACTCTGATTTCACCCGTCTGATCGATGCCCAGGTCAAGACCGGGTTGCTGAGCGACGAGAACCTGCGCCTGGCCAACATCGATTCGTTGACGGGCATCCCCAACCGGCGCAAGTTCTTCGCCCGGCTCGATGAGATATGCACCCGTGCCACCGGCAGTGGTCAGCGCTTCGCCGTCGCCATTCTCGATCTCGATGGTTTCAAGGCCGTCAATGACCTGTATGGCCACACCCATGGTGACCAGCTCTTGGTGGAAGTGGGCCAGCGCCTGTCGGCGGTCTGCCATGACGAGCGCTTCCATCTGGCGCGACTGGGGGGAGACGAGTTCGCCATCATCATCGATGCCGACCTGAGCGACGAGGCCCTGCAACAGTTTGGTGGCCGCATCTGCGATGCGCTGCGCCAGCCCTTCGTGCTGTACAAGGCCACGGTGCAGATTGCCGCATCGGTGGGTGTGGCCACTTTCCCGGACATGGCCGTCGATGCCAGCTCGCTCTACGAGCACGCCGACTATGCCCTGTACCAGGGCAAGCGCGAACGGCGCGGTACCGTGACGCTCTTTTCGGAACAGGACAAGGCGCAGATCCAGCGCAATGCCAATATCGAACAAGCCTTGCGACTGGCCGATTTTGACCGCGAACTGTCGGTGTACTTCCAGCCCATCGTGCGCCTGGATGATTGCCAGCCGATCGCCTTCGAAGCCCTGGCGCGCTGGCATAGTGCGGTCAAGGGAACGGTGGCACCGATGGAATTCATCCCGGCGGCCGAACGCATGGGCATCATCAATCAGTTGAGCGTGATCCTGCTCAGGAAAGCCCTGCAGGCCGCCGCCACGTGGCCGCCGGAGATTCGCCTGTCCTTCAATCTCTCGGCCAATGACATCAATACCCGCGAAGGGATGGAGCAGATCGTGGAGGTCATCACCCGTTCCGGCGTCTGCGCTTCGCGCGTGGATCTGGAAATCACCGAGACGGCAGTGCTGCAGGATCTGCAGAAGTCGCGGCAGCTGGTGAGCAATTTGCGCCAGCTGGGATGCGGGATCACGCTCGATGATTTCGGTACCGGCTATGCCAGCCTGAGCCACCTGCATGCCCTGCCACTCACGCGCATCAAGGTCGACAAGAGCTTCGTGGCCGATATCGACCACAATGCGGTCAGCCGCAAGATCGTCAAGTCGCTGCTGGCCCTGACGCATGACATGCAACTGGCCTGTGTGGTGGAAGGGGTGGAAACGCTCGCGCACCTGGAAAGTCTGCGCGAGCTGGGGGCCTTGTACGGACAGGGCTATCTGTTTTCCGTTCCGCTGGCGGCGGAGCAGGCGCATGCCTGGCTACAGGCGCAGCGCGCCGCACCGCTTCAACGCGAGGCAGCGCCGCGCAACTGACGTGCCGCGTCGAAATCCATGCCGCTGGCGCGATAGACTTCCTGCAGCGCGTTGAGGATGTGCGGGTCGCGCGTGCTCACCAGCAGCAACGCTTCGCAGGACCAGAACACCTCCTGCCTTCCTGCTCCCACGTTGGGATCATCGCGGCTGCCGAGCATGTCCATCCAGCTGCTGTCGAAGTGGACGTCGGTTTCCTTGTACTCGAGGATGAAGTTGCCGCTGGAAGGACCGGCTTCGTCATCCATGACGCGCAACTCCAGTTGCTCCGCCGTAAGGCCGCGTTCGCGCAAAGCGTCATAGGCACGCTCGGCGCTGGCCAGTGTGGGGAAGGGAAAGACCGCCACCGTGGGTTCCTGCGTGCTCATCGAAATCTCCTTGTTCAGATGCTGGCAGGCGGCGGCATCGACCCTCTGGTCGCACTGCCGCAGCCTTGGCGTGGGCTAGACCTTGGCCTTCTCGCCCGGCGTGGCTGATCGCACCAGGAAGTCGCGCGTCACCGTGGGCAGGTTGTTGAGCATCCAGGTGCTCATGGCTTTTTCCTGTTCCAGAATCTGTGTGCAGATGCGCTCGGTTTCGCTGTCGCCGGCTTCGCGGGCGGCGGCGATCAGCGAGGTATAGCAGGCGATCTCCAGGTTCTCGAAGACATAGCCGGCAATGGCGCCCTTGACCACTTCATCGTGCTGGGTCATGCCGCCGGCGGCTTGTGCGAATGCGGTCATGCGACCGGCCATGTCCTTGAACAGGGAGGCGCTGCCGTTGAGCCGCCTGATGCAGCCCTCCACCAGTTCCTGCTGCCCCAGGGTTTCCTGCAGGTGCGACTCCAGCCGCGCTTTGAGTTCGGGGTAATGATCGATGCGGCTGGCCTGGGCCTTGAGCATCTGTTCGGCTTGCTGTTCCATGGCGTGGGCATCCTTGAGCCAGGCCAGCAGGTTTTCGTTGACGTCGGTGGTCATGACATTCTCCTTGTCGGTGTGGCCGTCGCGTGTCAGCGGCGGTGGCGCCTTGCCGGCGGCAAGGCGCACTCAGCGGTGCGGGCTGATGCTCAGGGCTTCTTGGCCTTGAGGTTCATTTCGGGATCGGCCGAACCGATCTCGGCGCCCGTGAGGGACTCGCCATCCTGAGCCGAGGCGGTACGCGCTGCCATCTGGTCCAGCATCGCCTGTTCTTCCGCGCCCAGTTCGACCGTGGCCTGGCCATCGCCGCCATCGACCGGGGTCAGCGCTTCGGCGCCATCCAGACGCTCCCACTGCCTGCCGTCATTCCACGGACCGGTCTGCTCGCCCAGGCCTTGCGAGAGATTGACGTAGACCTTGGAGAAGCGCGGATCGCCAGGCATCTTGCCGGGAGGGAAGTTGGGGCGGATCGAATAGAGCGCTTTTTCAAACGACTTCTGGTGCGCAATCTCGCGTGTCATCAGGAAGCCCAGGGCTTCCTTCACGCCCGGATCATCGGTCAGGTTGATCAGCCGTTCATAGACGATCTTGGCGCGCGCCTCGGCGGCGATGTTGGAGCGCAGGTCGGCGGTCGGTTCGCCGATGGTATCGATGTAGGCGGCACTCCACGGCACGCCGGCCGAATTGACCAGCGGCGCCCCGGCACCATAGAGCAGCTGGGTGATGTGGCTGTCGTTGCCCGCGCCGGTGATTTCCTTGTAGAGCAGGCCTTCTTCTTCCACACCCTCGGCCAGTTTGCCCTTGGCGCCCTTGTTGAGCATGACGACGATGTTGCCGATCACTTCGAGGTGGCTCAGTTCTTCGGTGGCGATATCGAAGAGCATGTCCTTGCGGCCGGGATCGTCCTCGGCGATGGCCTGCGTGAAGTAGCGGCAGGCAGCGGCGAGTTCGCCTTGCGGGCCGCCGAATTGTTCCAGCATCAGATTGGCCAGCCCTGGATTGGGGCCGGCGACGCGTACCGTGTATTGCAGGCGCTTGTTGTGAGCGAACATATCGGACTCCTTGTCGAGGTCGGGGGATTAATGGGCAGAAGCGGGGCAGAAGCCGGGCAGAAGCTGAACGCGACCGACTCGCCGCAGGTCCGGCACAGCGGTGCGTTCAACAGAGGCTTCATGCTAGGAGGCGAGCGCTCAGCCATACCATCGGCGCGAGCGGAAAACAGGCGGTGATCGTTGACGATGACGCGTGTCGGAGATCCTTAGCGCGGCAGCAGCTGGCCGTCGGACGACCACAGGTCCGACATTCAGTGTTAGTCCGATGGAGCCCATGACGGCGCGCCGCTAGACTCGGAGACTTCCATCATCTTGTGTGTCTGCACTGGCCATGCGCTGATTGCAGGCACGCCCACTCCGCTCAGGCAAGGACAACATGCTCAAGAAAGTCGAGCCCTCCGTGACCAGCTTCACGCTCTTGGAGGCGGAACCGGCGCCGGTCTCCGCCGAGACCGCTGCGGCATCTGCCACCCCTGCTGACCCCGATGCCATTCGACTGCGCTGGCCGCTGGTCGCCCTGGGGGTGGTGATGCTGGCCGCGGTCATCGGCTGGTGGAGTGCGCAGGATGAACGCATCTGGCGCGCCTATTGCGGCGGGATGGCCGCCGCCGCAGCGACGGCGGCAGGCACCTTGCCTCTGTTCTTGTCGCGCCGTTTCTCGCCGCGCATGGCCGATTGCTGTACCGGCTTTGGTGCGGGCGTGATGCTGGCGGCGTCGGTGTTCTCGCTGATCCTTCCTGCCCTGCACAGTCTGGAGGAGAGCGGGGCCGGCAAGCAGATGGCCAGTCTCGTCACCGGTGCCAGCGTGCTCTGCGGTGCGCTGCTGGTGCTGGCGCTGCAACGCGCCGGGCAGGGCCATGACGAGCTGGCGCGTCAGGCGGCATTGCGACGGGTGTGGCTGTTCGTACTTACCGTCGGGCTGCACAATCTCCCCGAAGGTCTGGCCGTGGGCGTGGCCTATGGCGGCGTGGCACCGGAGCAGGCCTCGGTACTGACCTTCGGCATCGCCTTGCAGGACATCCCGGAGGGCATGATCGTCGCCACGGCCTTGCGTGGCATCGGTTACTCGCGCGCTGACGCCATCGGCTGCGGCATTCTCTCGGGACTGGTGGAGCCGCTGGCCGCAGTGGCAGGCGCAGCCCTGGTCTCGCTGTCGGCCGCGATGTTGCCCTGGGCACTGGGCGGCGCGGCGGGAGCGATGCTATTCGTGCTGGCCCATGAGGTGATTCCCGATCCGCATCGCCGCCGCGATGCGCTGGCGGCGACCTGCTGCCTCATCGCCGGCTTCGTGCTGATGATGGTGATGGACACGGCGCTCTCATGAAGGAGAACAACATCATGGCCAGCTCCGCCTCTGCAGGCGATCCCGCCCTCGTGGCGCCGACGCTGACCTATGTCGAACTCTGGCGCGGCGCCGAGCTGCTCATCCGCAAGGCGGGGCAAGAGCAGTCCGGTTCGCGCTGGGTATTCCTGTCGGCCTTGATGATGCTGTCGTTTTGTCTGGAAGCCTATCTCAGCCATGCCGGTCCCTTGTTGTTCGGCACAGCCTGGAACGAAGGCCGGGAGGCGCACGGCAGCAAGGACGTGAAGGCCAGGCTGCGGCTGGTCTGTGCCGCGTGCGGAGTGGAACTGGAGGCGCCACACAAGTACCGCACCGTGGCGCTCACGCTGCTGGAACTGCGCGCCAGCCTGGGTCAGGCGACCCAGGTGCGCTTGCAGGTGCCCGGCACATCTTCGGCCCGGCGCGCGGTGCCTTCCGAGAGCGCGCTGGATCCGGCCGAGCTTGCCTTCGACCCCGCCTGGGCGCCTTATTGTGAACGTAGCGTAGTGCTCGATTACCGCGTCCAGTTGCGCAGCTTGCTGGCCAAGCTGCATGCGCGCTTGCCCCGGCAGGCGCGTGGCCCGCTATCGATCTGAGTCCCGTCGGGACGCGGCCAGGGTTCTATCCCGGCGATGGCCGCGTCAGGCGCCGGCTCTTCCTTTTTCATCCCGACAGGAGTCCTCATGTTCCATTCTTTTTTCCGACGCAAGCTGCAGGCCGTTACCTGTGCAGGCACGCTGCTGCTGGCGATGCACGCCCTGCCCGCCATGGCGGACGAGCCCACCTTGAGTATCCTCGAACCCAAGAGCGGCCAGACCGTCACCAGTCCCTTCCGCGTGCGCCTGGCGGCGCACTCCATGAGCACCCGACCGGCGGGCAAGCTGGTGGAGGGTACGGGACATCACCATATCCTCATCAATCACGCGCCTGTAGGCAAGGGCGAGATCATCCCGCATGACGATACCCATCTGCATCTGGACGACGGCCAGACCGAGACCACGGTTTCGCTACCGCCCGGCAAGTACAAACTCACGGCGCAGTTCGCCGATGGCGAGCACCGTTCGTACGGACACATGATGGCGCATGGGATCAATATCACCGTCAAGTAGCGCAGAGGCAAACAGGCCGGCGCCCGTGTAGGGGGCCGGCCTGCTGCGCGAGTGGGATTGCGGGCTCAGGCAGCCTGTTGCTGGTTGACCTTTTGCAGTGCCAGCTGGCTGAGCTTTTCGTCCGTGGCTTTTTCTTCCTGCAGGGTTTCGTCGAGCAGCCGGGCGGCATCGTCCAGCCCCAGTTGCCTGGCCAGCGCGCACAGGGTGCCGTAGGTGGCGATTTCGTAGTGTTCCACCTTTTGCGCAGCGCCGATCAGGGCGGCATCGAGCACCGGGCCCTTCTCGATTTCGTCGATCTGCTCGCGGCCTTCTTCGACCAGACCTTCCATGGCCACGCACTTGATGCGCTTGAGGCGCAGCTCGGCATTGTCCACCAGTCGGTCGATGCGCTCGATCTGTCCCTGGGTTTCTTCCAGGTGCTTTTCAAACGCCTGGCGCAGCTCGGGCGTGGTGGCGGCACGGGCCAGACGGGGCAGGGCGCGGGTGAGTTGCTTCTCGGCGCTATAGACGTCGGAGAGGCTGTGGATAAACAGGTCTTTGAGGGTCTTGACGGTCATGCTGATCTCCTTGGACGGTAGGGCGTGATCGGGATGATGGGAGTAATGGAAGTAAAGCGATGCGCAGCAAAAAGGGCCCCGCAGGGCCCTCTGCCTTCAGCAATCCACCGCCATTAGCGGTTGTTGCCCTGGTTGCCGCCGCCGTGGCTGTTCTGACCGCCCTTGCGGCCGGCCTCACGGGCTTCTTCGGAGCTGAACTCGTGCGCGGTCCCCTTTTCGTGGGCGGCCTTGCCGCCCTGGCTGGCGATCTCGCGCTGCTTGTCTTCATCCATCGAAGCGAAGCCGCGGTTGCTGGTCGAGCCTTGGTTTTGGTTTGCCATGATGTATCTCCTTTGTGTCATGAGGGGTGGAAAATTCCGCAGGGCTTTGTCTTCCCTACGAGTCCTCATCTTAGGCAGGTGGCGTTGGTCGCGATATCAGCGTGTTGCCCGATGAGAGGGTGGCGTAAGCTGTCAGTGATGCCAGCATCCGTGAAGAAGAGCCCGCGCTCTGGCGTGCCGCAGGTGATCAGGAACCAACGCCGTGCAACGGAC
This sequence comes from Herbaspirillum sp. DW155, assembly GCF_037076565.1. Taxonomy (NCBI): domain Bacteria; kingdom Pseudomonadati; phylum Pseudomonadota; class Betaproteobacteria; order Burkholderiales; family Oxalobacteraceae; genus Herbaspirillum; species Herbaspirillum sp. DW155. The sequence continues at coordinate 617,860 of NZ_AP029028.1, forward strand.
TCCATGCCATGTTCATGGCAGCCGATGTCTGCCGATACCGGGATACCACAATGAAGAAGAAACAAGCGCTGATTGAGGGAGTGAACCGGCTCAGGGCCTCACACGAACAGGCGGCCGGCATCCTGCAGGCTATCGTGCATGACGCGGTGAGGTTCAGCAAAGGAAGCGGTGACCTGCCCGGGCGTCGCGACTTTCGCCGCTATCGCCGCGCCATCAAGGAATTGAAATTGCAATGCCTGCAGGTGGAAATGGTGCTGGCCGAATTCGACCGCGAGGAGTGAGCTCTACCGTCGGGCATCGGAAGAAACTGATCTGCCGGGGCAACGCATCTCGCAGATTTAATGTGAACAGGCCCTAGAGCTGCGGGCTGTTTTCCCGCATGTCCTGCTCCGAATAATTGCCGCCTTCCGGTTTGTTGCCGGAGCCGGGTTTGTCGCTGTCGCCCGGTGCGTGGCGCTGGCCACGGTCGAGCATGTCTCGTTCATTGGTGCCACTGGGCGGATTGCCTTTTGTCTGCAGATCTTGCGGGCCGGATGTGTCGGCAGCGTGGGTATGCTTGTTCAGGGCGTCGGTCATGATGCTCTCCTTGTGTTCAGGTGAATGAACTACACGGCCACAGGGCGCGGTGCAGATGATCCTCGCGATGCTACTGCGCGCGGCGCGCGGTGTATGTCGGCGGGTGCCGCGTGCGTGGGGTCCAAATGCGCACGTCGCCGCTTCCTGCATTGCCCTGGCTGCTGCGCTCATCAAGTAGCGCCGACCCGTCCGACAGCCGCTGCCCACAAGGCTAGGCGTGGCTCGCTGATGGTTGCGGCGCGGGGCGCTGTTTAGTCTGGAGGCTCCTGTTTTTCCCTCCACTGTCCGGTCAAGGAGCCCAGCATGTCCATCGAATCCAAGTTGCCCACCCGCGCCAATTCCAGCCCTGCACAGTCCAGCGGCGAAGCCACCAGCCAGCCGGCCCGCAGCGATCATGTGGAAGCCCGGGAAACCAGCACCGACAACGCCAACAAGGAAATCGCCAAGCCCGAATTCGACATCGTGCAGGACGTCGCCCGCGCACCGCGCTGAGCGCTTGTCGATTTTCGCGAGGAAGGCGCCGCCAGCGCTGTCCTCTTGTCTGCGGCCAGCTCATCCAAGGAGAAACCATGCGCGCATTGCTCTACCATTCCGCCCACGATGTGCGGGTCGAGACCGTACCCGATCCCATCATTCAAGAGGCTGACGACATCATCCTCAAAGTCACGGCCACCGCCATCTGCGGCTCCGACCTGCACCTGTATCGCGGCAAGATTCCCGCCACCAAGGCGGGCGACATCCTCGGCCATGAATTCATGGGCGTGGTGGTCGAGACCGGCCCGGGCGTGAAGCGCCTCAAGAAAGGGGATCGCGTGGTGGTGCCCTTCGTCATCGCCTGCGGCCAGTGCTTCTTCTGTGACCAGCATCTGTACGCCGCGTGTGAAACCACCAACCCTGACCGCGGCGCCATCATGAATGGCAAGGGCATACGCTCCGGCGCGGCCATGTTCGGTTACAGCCACTTGTATGGCGGCATGCCGGGCGGGCAGGCACAGTACGTGCGGGTGCCCAAGGCCGACGTCGGTCCCATCCGCATCGACTCAGCGCTGGCCGATGAGCAGGTGCTGTTCCTGAGCGATATCCTTCCCACCGGCTATCAGGCCGTCAAGAACGCCGGCGTGCGCGAGGGCTCCAGCGTGGCCATCTACGGCGCCGGCCCGGTCGGACAGATGGCGGCCGCCTGCGCGCGCATGCTGGGTGCGGAAAAGATCTTCATCGTCGATCATCACGATTACCGCTTGCGTTTCGCCACCGAGCAGTACGGAGCCATCCCCATCAACTTCGACCAGGTGGACCCCGGCGAGACCATCATCGCCAATACCGCCGGGCGTGGCGTGGATGCAGTGATTGATGCAGTGGGCTTCGAAGCCAAGGGCAGCGTGCTGGAAACCGCCATGACCAACCTCAAACTCGAAGGCAGCAGCGGTCAGGCACTGCGCCATTGCATCGCCTCGGTGCGGCGCGGCGGTACCGTGAGCGTGCCGGGCGTTTATGCGGGCTTCATTCATGGCTTCCTGTTCGGCGACATCTTCGAGAAAGGCCTGACCATCAAGACCGGTCAGACCCACGTGCAGCATTACATGCCCGAGCTGCTGGCCAGCATCGAGGATGGCTGGCTGCGTCCGGAGGCGATCATCACCCATCGCCTGCCCCTGGAACAGGCCGCCGAGGGGTATCGCATCTTCAATGAGAAACGCGAGGAATGCCGCAAGGTTGTGCTGACGGCCTGATGCCGACATGGCGCGCAACGCGAGAGGCGACCGGGTTATTCCGGTCGCTTTTTTTATGGTCCAGCCATTGGAGACTGCTGTTTTGTGAATGAGCAAGATTCATTGAATAATGAGATAAAATCATTTTTATTCATGGATGTCGCGGCATAGAATGCGCCTGTACATTGACCGCATCAGGTCGGCGGCAAGCCCACCGGCGTGATTTCAGCAAAGGGGCGCAGGAGCACCATGAACCAAGACTTGTCATTCGCCATCAAGAGCATCTGTTTCGACGAGGACTATCGTCCTGCCGAGAACACGCGCATCACCACCAATTTCGCCAACCTCGCCAGGGGAGCGCAGCGCCGGGAAAACCTGCGCAACACCTTCCGCATGATCAACAACCGCTTCAATGCGCTGGCGCATTGGGACAACCCCAAGGCCGACCGCTATGCGGTGGAGCTGGAGATCATTTCAGTAGAGATGGGCATCGAGGGTGAAGAGCTTGCTGCGGCCCTGCCGCTGATTGAAGTGTTGAAGACCAATATCATCGATCACCTCAGCGGCGAGCGCATCGCCGGTATCGTCGGCAACAATTTTTCTTCTTACGTGCGCGACTATGACTTCAGCGTCGTGCTGCTGGAACACACCAAGGATCAGCCGGTGTTCAGCGTGCCCGAGAACTTCGGTGAGTTGCACGGCAAGCTGTTCAGGCGTTTCGTGGAGTCGGATGCTTACCGGGCGCACTTCAGCAAGCCGCCGGTCATCTGCCTGAGCGTGGCCAGCAGCAAGACCTATCACCGCACGGAGAACTTCCATCCGGTGCTGGGCGTGGAGTATCTGCAGAACGAGTCATCACTGACGGACGCCTATTTCGCCAAGATGGGTCTGCAGGTGCGCTACTTCATGCCGCCCGACAGCGCCGCGCCGCTGGCCTTCTACTTCAGCGGCGACCTGCTGCGCGACTACACGAACCTGGAACTGATCAGCACCATCAGCACGATGGAGACCTTCCAGAAAATCTATCGCCCTGAAATCTACAACGCCAATTCGGCGGCCGGCAAAACCTATCAGCCCAGCCTGCAGCATCAGGACTATTCGGTCACGCGCATCGTCTATGACCGCGAAGAGCGCAGCCGCCTGGCGATCCAGCAGGGACGCTTTGCCGAGGAACATTTCATCAAGCCCTACCGCGCCGTGCTCGAGCAGTGGTCGGCCAGTTACGCTCATTGATCGCTCCACCCACAAGGTCTTCACCATGAAAAAAATATTGCCCACCTCCACCGCCGGCAGCCTGCCGAAACCCGCCTGGCTGGCCGAGCCCGAGAAACTGTGGTCGCCCTGGAGGCTGCAGGGGGATGAATTGCTTGAGGCCAAGCGCGATGCCTTGCGCCTGTCGCTGCAAGAGCAGCAGCACGCCGGAATCGATATCGTCAGTGACGGCGAGCAGACGCGCCAGCATTTCGTGACCACGTTCATCGAGCATCTCGACGGCGTGGATTTTGCCAGGCGCGAGACCGTGCGCATTCGCAATCGTTATGACGCCAGCGTGCCCACGGTAGTGGGTGCGGTGTCGCGCCAGAAGCCGGTGTTCGTGGAGGATGCGAGATTCCTGCGCGGTCAGACCGATCAGCCGATCAAGTGGGCGCTGCCGGGGCCGATGACGATGATCGACACGCTCTACGATGCCCACTACAAGAGCCGCGAAAAACTGGCCTGGGAGTTCGCCGTGATCCTCAACCAGGAAGCGCGCGAGCTGGAGGCCGCGGGCGTGGACATCATCCAGTTCGATGAGCCGGCCTTCAATGTCTTCTTCGATGAAGTCAATGACTGGGGCGTGGCCACGCTGGAGCGCGCCATCGAGGGGCTCAGGTGCGAGACTGCCGTGCACATCTGCTATGGCTACGGCATCAAGGCCAACACGGACTGGAAGCAGACATTGGGTTCGCAATGGCGGCAGTATGAGCAGACCTTCCCCAGGTTGCAGGCATCGAACATCGATATCGTTTCACTCGAATGCCACAACGCACGTGTGCCCATGGAGCTGATCGAACTCATTCGCGGCAAGAAGGTGATGGTGGGGGCCATCGATGTGGCCAGTCACAAGGTGGAGACGCCCGAGGAAGTTGCGGCGACCTTGCGCAAGGCATTGCAGTTCGTCGATGCGGACAAGCTCTATCCTTGTACCAACTGCGGGATGGCGCCGTTGCCGCGAGAGCTTGCGCGGGGCAAGCTTGGTGCGCTGAGCGCGGGGGCCGAGATCGTGCGGAGGGAATTGGGAGTTTGATTTGTGTCTGAAGGGGCGAGCCCCTTCGCACTCAACACAAGGGGTGCCTTGCTTGTATCCCATCCCGTCTGGTCGGCGGGATGGGTATCGACTGCATGGGGCGGATGCCAGACTTTATTCTATTTATCCCCCCCCCCCCCGCCTTACCAACTGGTCTCCCTCTCCGCCGTAGAAGAGATCTTGTGAATCGCCAGATCGGCCCCTTCGAATTCCTGTTCCGGATCCAGGCGAATCCCGACCGTCTTCTTCAGCAAGCCATACACAATCCAGCCGCCCACCGCCGCAATGGCAATGCCCATGAGGCTGCCGATCAACTGCGCCATGAAGGACACGCCACCCCGTCCGCCCAGCGCCTGCAGGCCGAAGATGCCCGCCGCCAGTCCGCCCCACAAACCGCACAGCCCGTGCAGCGGCCACACGCCCAGCACATCGTCGATCTTCCACTTGTTCTGGGTGCGGGTGAACATCCACACGAAAATCGCGCCGGCAATGCCACCGGTGACCAGCGCGCCCAGCGGGTGCATCAGGTCCGAGCCGGCGCACACCGCCACCAGGCCCGCCAGCGGGCCGTTGTAGGCGAAGCCGGGATCGTTGCGTCCCATCAGCAGTGCCACCAGCGTGCCACCGGCCATGGCCATGAGTGAATTCATCGCTACCAGGCCATTCATCTTGTCCAGCGTCTGCGCGCTCATGACGTTGAAGCCGAACCAGCCCACGGTCAGGATCCACGCACCCAGCGCCAGGAAGGGAATGTTGGAGGGCGGATGTGCCGCCACCGCGCCTTCCTTGCTGTAGCGGCCACGGCGCGCACCCAGCAGCAGCACGGCAGGCAGGGCGATCCAGCCGCCCACGGCGTGGACCACGATGGAACCGGCGAAGTCATGGAACTCGGCGCCAAAGGTCGCAGCCAGCCAGGCCTGCACGCCCAGGTGCTGGTTCCATGCAATGCCCTCGAAGAAGGGATAGACCAGGCCCACCAGCACGGCAGTGGCCACCAGTTGCGGATTGAACTTGGAGCGCTCGGCAATGCCGCCCGAAATGATGGCCGGGATGGCCGCCGCAAAGGTCAGCAGGAAGAAGAACTTCACCAGCTCGAAACCGCTGCGCTCGGCCAGCGTCTCGGCACCCGCGAAGAAGCTCACCCCATAGGCCACGTAATAGCCGATGAAGAAATAGACGATGGTCGACACCGCAAAGTCCGCCAGGATCTTCACCAGGGCATTGACCTGGTTCTTCCTGCGCACCGTTCCCAGTTCCAGGAAGGCGAAGCCGGCATGCATGGCCAGGATCATGATCGCCCCCAGCAGGATGAAGAGGGCGTCTGCGCCGTTTTTGTGATCGTCCACCAGAAAATCTCCCAAAAAGTGTGCAATAAAAGAATCGGAAGCACGGACTTAAGCAATTTTCGTTCCAATTTGGTGATTATTCTGCAGAAGCTTGATTCAAAAGGACTTTATCGGTGCGTCAGATGGATGTCAGTATAGTGTTTGCACGAATGATGTGCATCGGTGAGGTGAGGCCGACAGGATGGCTGCATTTTGGTGCAATGGGGTCGATCTCGAATTTTTGCTGTAAATCCCATCAATTTTTTGCTCTCCGTGTGTCTGGTCAGCCTTGGTCATCCTCCTTTCATGGACCGGTCATACTCGATTGCTAAATTGCAACTCCCCCTTTACTTCGCTTTACCTCACCCTCACAGGAGTTGCCATGCCCGATCAGAATCCGCCCGCCGACCACAGCCGCCGCCGCTTCCTGCGCGACACCGCCGTTACTGCCGTGGGCAGCGCCGCCGTGATCGCCAGCCCCGCCGCATTGTCCGCGACAGAGCCCGCTGCGCCGGCCATCGTCACTTCCGAACGCCTGCGTCCGCAATTCCCGGGCGGCATCATGAGCGGCGACGTCACCCGCGACAGCGCCATGGTCTGGGCCCGCGCCGACCGCAATGCGCGCATGCTGGTCGAGTACTCCACCAGCGAGAATTTCTCCAACCCCATCCGCATCGCCGGCCCCACCGCGCTGGCGCGCGAGGACTACACCGCCCGCGTGGATCTGCGCGGCCTGCCGGCGGGGCAGCGCGTCTACTATCGCGTGCGCTTCCAGAATCTGGTGCATGAGTCGGCCCTGAGCGAGCCGCTGACCGGCAGCCTCATGGTGCCGGCCTCGATGCAGGGCCAGGCGCGTGACGTCACCTTTGCCTTTTCGGGCGATGAAGCGGGTCAGGGCTGGGGGATCAACGAGCAGTGGGGTGGTTATCGGGTGTATGAAAGCATGCGCCGCTTCCGCCCGGATTTCTTCATCCACTCGGGCGACCAGATCTATGCCGATGGGCCGATCCAGGCGGAAGTGAAGCTGGACGACGGAACGCTGTGGCGCAACGTGGTGACCGAAGCCAAGTCCAAGGTGGCGCAGACGCTGGATGACTATCGCGGCAACTTCGCCTACAACATGCTGGACGCCAGCAAGCGCCGCTTCGCCGCCGAGGTGCCGTTCCTGGTGCAGTGGGATGACCACGAGGTGCGCAACAACTGGTATCCGGGCCAGCAGATCGGTGCGGCCGAGAAGCGCTATGACGAACGCAATATCGACGTGCTGGCCGCGCGTGCGCGCCAGGCCATGTTCGAGCACAACCCTTTCCGCATCGATAGCGCTGATCCCTTCCGTATCTATCGCGCCTTCCAGCACGGCCCGCTACTTGATGTGTTCATGCTGGACGAACGCAGCTATCGCGGCCGCAATTCGCCCAATCGCCAGAAGGGTGGGCACGACGCCGATTTCCTCGGCCCCGGGCAGATGCGCTGGATCAAGCAGGCGTTGCTGCGGTCGCGCGCGACCTGGAAGCTGATCGCCAGCGACATGCCGCTGTCCATCGTGGTGCCGGACCTGAACCCCGATGTACCCAAGGGGACCTTCGAAGCCTGGGCCAATGCCGACAACGGCAAGCCGTCCGGGCGCGAGCTGGAGGTGGCTGAACTGCTGCGCTTCATCAAGCAGCACGACATCAAGAATGTGGTGTGGGTGACGGCCGACGTGCACTACGCCTCGGCGACGCACTATGCGCCCGAGCGCGCGCAGTTCACCGACTTCAAGCCCTTCTGGGAATTCGTCGGCGGCCCCATCAATGCCGGGACCTTCGGGCCGGGCGAGATCGATCGCACCTTCGGTCCGGACGTGCGTTTCGTTAGCATCCCGGCCGACATGAAACAGAACCGCTCACCGGCCGACTTGCTGCAGTTCTTTGGCATCGGCAAGATCGATGCGAAGACCAGGACCCTGACCGTCACCCTGCACAACACCGACGGCCGGGAAATCTACAAGGTCGAGCTGCCGCCCGAGCAGGCTTGACCGGGGCCCGGGCGGCGCGGCCTCAGAAGCCGTTGTCGGTGCTGAAGCTGCCGCCGCCCATGCCGCCCATTCCTCCGCCACCCATACTGCCGCCACCCATCCCGCCACGGCCGCCCATGCCACCGCCGGAGCGGCTGCGTCCGCCGTCACCGTGCGCGGGACCATCGGCCACGCGCTGCATGCGGTCCACGATGTAATCCTGGACTTGCTTGCGCTGGCCGTCATCGAGGGCATCGGCCATCGCAAACCAGATCTCGCGCAACTGGCGTCCTTCCTCTTCGGCGGCACGGCCATCGTTGTCATAGTCGGCGGCCAGCTCGCGGAAGTCGCCGCCGGGTGCATGCAAGACCTGCTCCGTATGTTCTTGCAGGTGCGCGCGCCGTTGCTGGCGCTGTGCCAGGATGGCGCGGGTCTTTTGCTCGGTCTGGCGCCACAGGATCTGCTGGTTGGGGGTGAGCTTGAGGTCGCTCTTGAGCTGCTCGGTCATGGGCAGGATGTCGCTTGCGATCAGATCGACCAGCGGTGTGGCCATGGCCGGCACCGCCTTGGCCAGCATCAGGACCGACGCAGCAGCGTACAGCAGCGACTTGGAAAAGGAGGGCAGGGCAAAGCCGGGCATGAACTACTCCGCAAGAGAAAGCCCAGATTTAAGCAGGCGCACCCGCGCCTGTGGCAAAGCGAAGCATCCGGTAACACTTCATTGATCTGTGGCAGCATGACCCGACGTGCGCCCGCAGGTCAATCGGATCACTCGTTCCAGTGCACCTGGGCGAAAGCCTCGGAGAGGAAATCCAGCATGGCCCTGACCTTGGCCGGCAGATGCGCACGGCTGGGATAGACGGCGTAGATGCCCAGGTCGGGCACGGTGAAGTCCGTGAGCAGGGGAACCAGCTGTCCGCTGCGCAGGTACTGATCGATCATGAAGGTCGGCTGGCGCGTGATGCCCACGCCGCCCAACGCGGCCTGCACGCAGCTGTCACCATTGTTGACGTGCATGCGCGCATTGACCCGCACGCTGACCGGCCCTTCGGGCCCGCTGAACTGCCATTCGTCCCGGCCTTGGTTGTAGCTGTAGCTGATGATCTGGTGTTGTGCCAGATCGTGCGGATGCCGGGGCGTGCCATGTTTGTCCAGATAGGCGGGGGAGGCACAGATCGGCAGACTGGTGCTGGTGAGCTTGCGATGCACCAGCGTCGAATCCGCCAATCTGGCGATGCGGATCGCCAGATCGTAGCCCTCATCGATGATATCGACGATGCGATCCGACAAAGTGATGTCCAGCTCCACCTCCGGGTGGCGCTCCAGGAACATCGGCCAGAGCGGCGCCAGATGCAGGATGCCGAAGGTGACCGGAGCATTGATGCGCAACAGGCCCGCTGGTTTGGCACTGCCGGCCAGCAGCAGGTCGTCGGCTTCTTCCAGCGCGGCCACGATCTGCTTGCAGCGTTCGAGATAGAGGGTGCCGGCTTCGGTGAGGGAAAGCCGGCGCGTGGTCCGCTGCATCAGGCGCGACCCCAGGCGGGCTTCCAGTTCCAGTACGGTGCGTGAGACGGCGGCCTTGGAGATGCCCAGCGCATCGGCCGCCTTGACGAAGCTGCCGAGGTCGGCCACGGCGATGAAGCACTCGATTTCGCGCAGTTTGTTCAAATCGTCTGTCCCCGAGATGGCGCTGCCCTGGTGCCATCGGGAAAGACGGCGGCTCAGGCAGCTGCCGGAAGTTGTGCCAGCAGGCGGGAGCCGGTGCCGAAGGCGAAGGCGTCCATGCGCAGGCTATGATACGTCGAACCGCTGTCCAGGTGTACCAGCTGGGTCCAGTCATCGGCCGCGCCCATGGCGAAGAACAGGCTCAGCAGGTGTTCATCGCTGGGATGGGTGCGTACGGCATGCGGGGCGGTGGTCCGGTAGCCGAAGAGGCCCTGCAGGTCGCCAGCGTGCATGCGGTCGAGGAACCATCGCAGGAATTCCAGCGTATGCGGTGCATCGCTACCGTCGGTCTGGTCACGGCGCAGTTCGCGCAGGTTGTGCGTGAAGCTGCCGGAGCCGATCAGCAGGATACCTTCCTTGGCCAATGGCGCCAGCAGCCGCCCCACCTGATAGTGATAGGCAGGCGGCTGCTGCGATTGCAGCGACAGCTGGATCACCGGCACATCGGCCTGCGGATACAGGTAGCGCAGCGGCACCCAGGCACCGTGATCCAGGCCCCAGCCGCCGTCGGTATGGGCCGGCAGGCCGCCGTCACGCAGGCGCTGCGCCACGTGCTCGGCCAGGGCTGGCGCGCCCGGAGCCGGATAGTCCAGTTCATACAGTGCCGGCGGGAATCCACCGAAGTCATGGATCACGCGCGGCTGGCTCTGGTTGCCCACGCGCGGGGTGAAGGTTTCCCAGTGCGGCGACACCATCACGATACCGCGCGGACGCGGCAGTGCCGCCCCGATACCCGCCAGCAGCGGACCCGTGCGGCCAGGTTCGATGGCCAGCATGGGCGAACCATGCGAGACGAACAGCGAGGACAGGGGGAGGCTATCGGTGAGGGTGGTCGCAGTGGACATGGTGGGTTCCTTGTGAATCTCTATAAACGATATAAAACATTTATAACATTGATGCCGGTCGGTGCCTCAATGCGTTACGCCGGGCGCGAGCCCGGCGATGCATGATGCCGATGTTGCCATCGATGCCGGATCAGCGCTGCGCTTCGCGCTTCATGGCAAAGGCGCCGTCGCCCAGCAGGAACACAGCGATCAGGCCGACGATCCAGAGTGCCAGGTATTCCCAGCCGCCCTTGGGATTGGTGAAGAAGAAACCGGCCTTGCCATGCACCAGCACGACCGCGCCCAGCAGGTCCGCTGCCAGCGGCAGGGCCAGCCAGCGGCCATAGTAGCCCAGCACCAGGGCAATGCCGCCCACCACTTCCAGCGCCATGACCGGATAGGCGAACCAGCCGGGCACGCCCAGGGAGGCAAAGAAGCCGGCCGTGCCTGCCGGAGTGAAGACGAAGATTTTCAGGCCGGCGTGGACCAGAAAGAAAATGCCCATGGTGACGCGCAGCAGGAAGGCGGCGTAGTCGGCGCGGGTGTTGACGGTAACGGTGGTCATGATGATCCCGGAAAAGTGTGGAGTGGATGAAGGAGGGCCAGCGTTGCGCGATTTTTTTGCATGCGCAATCGGCACTGGCCACGTCCACACTGTAGGGAAGAATGCGCACCGGATAAACCGGCTGCAGCGGGATGGATCGTCTTGCGGAAGTTGACAATCCATCCCGGCCTGGCCTGGCGGATCAGTCTTCGCTGTCGCGCGAGACCGGCTTGGCTTCCTCGCGGCGGTTGTAGCCGGCCACCATGTCGAAGCGGAACAGGCGGCATTCCAGGGCGCCGTTGAAGAACGGGGTCTTGCGGGATTCCTTCAGGCGCATCAGCTTGGGCAAGCCGAGGTCGGCCGAGAACAGGAACACGCTCCAGCCCGCAAAGCGTTGCTTCAAGGTGCTGGAGAAGGCGCTGAAGAATTGCGCGAACAGTTCCTCGGTCGGCAGGGCACGGTCGCCGCGCACGCCGATACGCTCACCGTAGGGCGGGTTGGAGAGGATGATGCCGACCAGCGGCTTGCCCTCGGCGTCGACGGGCGGCTTGATTTCCTGCGCCTCGATCTGCTTCAACGGCACCTCGAAATGCACGCCGGCACGCACCAGATTCTTGCGCGTCAGTTCCACCATGTCACCGGAGATGTCGCTGCCGAAGAGCGTCGGTGTGGTCGGAATCGGATTGGGTTTGAAATCGCCCTTGATGCCGAACCAGGCGTCGGCATCGAAGTTGCTGAACTTCTCGAAGGCAAAGCGACGGCGTGCACCGGGCGGTACACCGGCGATGATCTGCGCGGCCTCGGCCAGGATGGTGCCGGAACCGCACATGGGATCGAACAGCGGCACGCCCGGCTTCCAGCCGGCGGTGCGCAAGAGGCCCGCAGCGAGGTTCTCGCGCAGCGGTGCGTCACCGGTCTCTTCGCGCCAGCCGCGCTTGAAGAGCGCCTCGCCCGAGGTATCGAGATAGACCGTGAAATTGTGGGCATCGACGAAACCGGCGATGCGCATGTCAGGCGTACGGGTGTTGACCGAGGGACGCAGCTTGAACTGGTCGAGGAAGCGGTCGCAGATGGCGTCCTTGATCTTGAGCGTGGTGAATTCCAGGCTGCGCAGGGGCGACTTCACCGCGGTCAGGTCCACGCGGATGGTGTGCGAGACCTTGAACCAGTCTTCCCAGGCTTGGGCCAGGGTGAGGTCGTAGATGTCGTTCTCGTTCTTGTAGGAACCGTGGCCCATGCGCAGCAGCACGCGACTGGCGATGCGCGAGTGCAGGTTCATCTGGTAGGCCGCCAGCAGGGTGCCGGAGCAGTGCACGCCACCGGGCACCTGGTTGTGCACCTTGAGATTGGCGGCGGGGCCGGCGTGCTGGGCGATCTCGTTGAGTTCCTCGGCCAGGGCCGCTTCCAGGCCGCGCGGGCAGGGGCAGAAATAAGAGTATTGGGTGTCGGGAGAGTGCATGGGAGTACCTTTTATCCGTTGGAAAACAGGGGTTCAGAAATGAAAACGCCGGACTGCACGGGAGCAGTCCGGCGTCATTGTACGCTGGCCGCTCAGGCTTTCGCGAAGGCGCGCTCGATGAAGTCCAGGCGGTCCTGGCCCCAATAACCTTCGCCCTCGTAGATGTACCACGGCGCGCCGAAGATGCTGGCGGCATTGGCTTCATCGGTGAAGCGGTCGAATTCGGCCTGCACGCTGGCGGTCTCTGCCGATTTCAGCAAGGCAGCACCGTCGTGTTCCTGGGCATTGGCGATGGCCACCAGGGTGTCGGGGTCGGCGATGTTTCTTTGTTCTTCCCACACCGCGCGCATGATGGCATCGGTCAGGCGCAGCGCGGCGGCGGTGCCGTGGGCCAGCTGGGTGGCAATGATCAGGCGCGAGGCATTGTCGCTGTTGACCGGGAAATAGGTCGGCTGCAGGATCATGGGCTTGCCCCGGAATTCGCTCCAGCGCGCCAGTTCCTTCAGGCGATAGGCCTGGCGCTGCGGTGCGCGCTTGGCCAGCGGCAGGCCGCCGGAGACGCCGAAGATCTTGGACAGATCAAAGGGCTTGGGCAGGATCTGCACCTGGTATCGTTCGGCGAGGGCGACGAAATGCGCGTGGCCCAGGTAGGCGAAGGGAGAATGCGGCGCGAAGAAGTACTCACAGACTTTGCTCATGACCGGCTCCGGAAGGATGAGGGTGTGGATGACGCGTACGAAGACTGCTGGAAAACTGCAGAACGATCAGAACGGCTTGACCACGACCAGGATCACGATGGCCAGCATCAGCAGTACCGGCACTTCGTTGAACCAGCGGTACCAGAGGTGGCTGCGCACGTTCTTGCCGTGTTCGAATTTCTTGAGCAGCGCGCCGCAGGCGTGCTGGTAGCCGATCACCAGCACCACCAGGAACAGCTTGGCATGCAGCCAGCCATTGCCCGGGCCTTTCCAGAAGGACCAGGTGATGACCAGCAGCCAGATGCCCAGCGCCAGCGCGACCAGCGAGATCATGCCGGTGAAGCGGTACAGGCGGCGCGCCATGCCCAGGAGGCGTTCGCGCGCCACCAGATCGGTCTCCTGCGCCAGGTTCACGAAGATGCGCGGCAGGTAGAACAGGCCGGCGAACCAGGAAGCGATGAAGACGATGTGCAGGGCTTTGATCCAGAGCATGACGGTCCTTGTGGTTGGCGTAAGAGATTACCGGATTACTGGCGCACCTGGCCCTGGCCCAGTACCACGTACTTGAGCGAGGTCAGGCCCTCCAGCCCGACCGGGCCGCGCGCATGCAGCTTGTCGTTGGAGATGCCGATTTCCGCGCCCAGACCATATTCGAAACCATCGGCAAAGCGCGTGGAGGCATTGACCATGACGGAGGCCGAATCGACTTCGCGCAGGAAGCGCATGGCGCGCGTGTAGTCCTCGGTGATGATGCTGTCGGTGTGCTGGGACGAGTGGCGGTTGATGTGCTCGATGGCCTCGTCCATGTCGGCCACCACTTTGACGGCCAGGATGGGCGCCAGGTATTCAGTGTCCCAGTCTTCTTCGGTGGCCGCCTTGAGCAGCGGATAGTCGGCCAGAATCTCGGCGGCTTCGGCATCGCAGCGCAGTTCCACTTCCTTGACGCGATACAGCTCGGAGAGCGGCGGCAGGATGGCCGCGGCAATGTTGCGCGAGACCAGCAGGGTTTCCATGGTGTTGCAGGTGCCGTAGCGATGGCACTTGGCGTTGAAGGCCACATCCAGCGCCTTGCGGGTGTCGGCGCGGTCGTCGATGTAGACGTGGCAGATGCCATCCAGGTGCTTGATCATCGGCACCTTGGCTTCCTTCATCAGGCGCTCGATCAGGCCCTTGCCGCCGCGCGGGACGATCACGTCCACGTACTCCTGCATGGTGATGAGCGCACCCACGGCGGCGCGGTCGGTGGTCTCGACCACCTGCACCGCCTCTTCCGGCAGACCGGCGCCGGCCAGGCCTTCCTTGACCAGCTTGGCCAGGGCCTGGTTGCAATGGATGGCTTCGGAACCACCGCGCAGGATGGTAGCGTTACCACTCTTGATGCACAGGCCCGCAGCGTCGACGGTCACGTTGGGACGGGCTTCGTAGATGATGCCGATCACGCCCAGCGGCACGCGCATCTGGCCGACCTGGATACCGGTGGGGCGGTACTTCATGTTGCTGATCTCGCCAATCGGATCGGGCAGGGAGGCGATCTGCTCCAGGCCTTCGGCCATGGTGGCGATGGCCTTGTCGGACAAAGTGAGACGGTCCAGCATGGCCTCGGCCAGGCCGTTGGCGCGGGCCGCTTCCAGGTCCAGTGCATTGGCCGCGCGCAGGAGGTCTGCGTCGCGGCGGATGGCGGCGGCGATCAGCAGCAGTGCCTGGTTCTTGGCAGCGGTATCGGCGCGCGCCATGGCGCGCGAGGCGGCACGGGCCTGCTGGCCGATGCGGTTCATGTAGAGTTCGATGTTTTCCATTCGGGTTCCTCCGGGGCGCATGAGCGCGTCGGGTTCGATAGAGGTAAGAGGTTCAGCGTCCGCGTGCCAGCTTCAGGCCCAGCTGCAGCAGCGCGTCCCACGGGTCGCCGGCAAAGCTGCGGGCGCGCAGGCCCTTGACCATGCGGTCCACCAGGGCCGCTTCCTGCAGCGCCTGTTCCAGCGCAGCCAGGCTGATACGGCGCAGCGCCGGTTCCATCAGCCGCTCGCGCGGGCCCCAGATGCGGTATTCCTTCAACAGCGCGCCCACGGGTTTGCCCTGGGCCATGCCGGACTTCAGTTTGAGCAGGGTGCGGATTTCCTCGGTGACGGCCCACAGCACCAGCGGCAACGCTTCGCCTTCGCCTTTCAAGCCTTCCATCATGCGCGTCAGGCGCGCGATGTCGCCGGAGAGCATGGCTTCATTGAGCTTGAAGACATCGTAACGCGCCACGTTCAGCACCGCGTCCTGCACCTGTTCAAAACTGAGCTGGCCGGCCGGGTAGAGCAGGGCCAGTTTCTGGATTTCCTGGTGCGCGGCCAGCAGATTGCCTTCCACGCGATCGGCAATGAAATCCAGGCAGGGCCGGTCGGCACTCTGCTGCTGGGCCGCCAGGCGGTTGCCGATCCAGCCCGGCAACTGGGCGCGCTCCACCAGCGGGATGTCGATGTAGACGGCCGCCTGCTGCAGGGCGCCTACCCAGGCCGCCTTCTGCGTGGCCCAGTCCAGCTTGGGCAGGCTGATGATGGTGAGATTGTCGGGCGAAAGATTGGCCGCGTAATCCTGCAGCGCCTGACCGCCATCCTTGCCGGGCTTGCCGGTGGGGATGCGCAGTTCGATCAGCTTCTTGTCGCCGAACAGCGATTGCGACTGGTTCGCCGCCAGCAGTTCGCCCCACTTGAAACTGCGTTCGACCACCAGCACCTCGCGCTCGGTATAACCGTGGGCACGGGCGCTGCGGCGGATCTTGTCGGCCGCCTCCAGCGCCAGCAGGTGCTCGTCGCTGGCGATCACATAGAGCGGTGCCAGCGATTTGCCGAGATGGGCGTCCAGGGAGTCGTGGCGCAGTTGCATGGCGATCCTGCAGAGCGCTCAGGAGTCCGAACCGGCTGCGGCAGCCTTCTCGTTCTTGATGGCCGTCCTGGAGGCCGACAGGCGACGCAGGATCTGCTGCACCAGATCGGACTGCATGTCGCGATAGAGCAGCACTTCTTCGGCCTGCTTGGCCAGTTCCTGGTTCTCGTCATAGGTGATGACGCGGCGCAGGGTGATGGCCGTGGGCGGAATCAGGATGACACCCTTGGCATCGGTAACCGAGAAGGTGAAGCGCTGGAACAGCGCGTATTCACGCACGCGGCCGTTGGTGTTCAGGGTCAGCACCTGGCGGTCGCGCGAGTCGGCCAGCACCTTCAGGTTGGCTTCGGCTTCCTTGGCATCGGAGACCACCTTGGCGCCGCTGGCCTCGATGTTGCGCTTGAGCTCCACGCCCACCGCCGAGTTGGGCGCGAAGCCCAGGTAGATGGTCTTGAAGGGCAGGTCGGCCGCGCCGCGCAGATGGAAGCCGCAGGCCGTGAGCAACACGGCTGCGGCCACCATCAGCAGCCATTGCGGGAAACGCTTGATTTGGACTTGAGCGTGCATGGATTTCCGTCGGTTGGGTTGGGCCGGATCAGGCAACGATGTTGACCAGCTTGCCCGGCACCACGATCACCTTCTTCGGGGCGCCGGTCAGGAATTTCTTGACGTCTTCATTGGCCAGGGCAGCGGCTTCGATGGCGGCCTTGTCGGCGTCCTTGGACACGGTGACTTCACCGCGCAGCTTGCCGTTGACCTGCACCACCAGCTTGATCTCGCTCTGCTCCAGCGCGGCGGCATCGACCTGCGGCCAGGCGGCATCGAGGATGTCACCGTGCGTGCCGGCATAGCCCAGTTCCTGCCACAGCACGTGGGTGATGTGCGGGGCCACCGGGTTCAGCACGCGCAGGAAGATCGAGAAGCACTCGGCGATGACCGCATCACCTGCTGCGCCCGCTGCCGGCTTGGCGGCTTCCAGCGTGTTGAGCATCTTCATGCAGGCCGAGACCACGGTGTTGTACTGGATGCGTTTGAAGTCGTTGTCGGCCTGCTGCAGGATCTTGTGCACTTCGCGGCGCAGGGTCTTCAGGCCATCGTCGAGCTGGGCCGCATCGACTGCGCCCGCCGCGGTAATGCGCGTGGCGTTGTTGTAGCCGAAGGCCCAGACGCGGCGCAGGAAGCGGTTGGCGCCTTCGACACCGGCACCGGACCATTCCAGGGTCTGTTCCGGGGGCGAGGCGAACATGGTGAACAGGCGCGCCGTGTCGGCGCCGTACTGGTCGATCTGCGCTTGCGGGTCGATGCCGTTGTTCTTGGACTTGGACATCTTCTCGGTGCCGCCGATCATCACCGGCTGGCCGTCTTCCTTCAATACGGCCGAGACCGGGCGGCCCTTGTCGTCGAAGGACAGGTCCACGTCGGCCGGGTTGTACCAGGTCTTCTTGCCGGCAGCGTCTTCGCGATAGTAGGTCTCGTTCAAGACCATGCCTTGCGTCAACAGATTGGTGAACGGCTCGTCGAACTTGACCAGGCCGAAGTCGCGCATGACCTTGGTCCAGAAGCGTGCGTACAGCAGGTGCAGCACGGCGTGTTCGATGCCGCCGATGTACTGGTCCATGGGCATCCAGTAATCGTTGCGGGAGTCCACCATCGCCTCGTTGCTGCCCGGCGAGGTATAGCGCATGTAGTACCAGGACGAATCCACGAAGGTGTCCATGGTGTCGGTCTCACGGCGGGCCGGCTTGCCGCAGCAGGGGCAGTCGACCTTGAGGAATTGCTCATGCTTGTTCAACGGATTGCCGCTGCCGTCCGGTACGCAGTCTTCCGGCAGCACCACCGGCAGGTCTTTCTCGGGCACGGGCACGTCGCCGCAGTCGGGGCAGTGGATGATGGGGATAGGCGTACCCCAGTAGCGCTGGCGCGAGATGCCCCAGTCGCGCAGGCGGAAGGTCACCTTCTTCTCACCCAGGCCCTGCGCGGCCAGATCGGCGGCCACTGCATCCACGGCCGCCTGATAGCCCAGGCCATCGTACTTGCCGGAGTGGATGGTCTTGCCGGCTTCCTTGTCGCCGTACCATTCTTCCCAGGCCTCGGTGGAGTAGGTCTTGCCTTCCACGCCGATGACCTGCTTGATCGGCAGATTGTATTTGCGGGCGAAGGCGAAGTCGCGCTCGTCATGCGCCGGCACGCCCATCACGGCGCCGTCGCCGTAGGTGATGAGCACATAGTTGCCGATCCACACCTCGACCTGATCGCCGGTCAGCGGATGGGTCACGTACAGACCGGTGGGCATGCCTTTCTTTTCCATCGTCGCCATGTCGGCTTCGATCACGCTGCCCTGCTTGCATTCGGCGATGAAGGCTTGCAGGGCCGGGTTGTTTTCTGCGGCGAGCGTGGCCAGCGGATGTTCCGGGGCCACGGCGCAGAAGGTCACCCCCATGATGGTGTCGGCGCGGGTGGTGAAGACGAACAGCTTGCCATCGTTGATCAGCTGGCCGTCCGCGCCCTTGATCTGGTGCGGGAAGGCAAAGCGCACGCCGGTGGACTTGCCGATCCAGTTGGCCTGCATCAGGCGCACGCGCTCGGGCCAGCCGGGCAGTTTGGTCTCGACGTGTTCGAGCAGCTCGTCGGCGTAGTCGGTGATCTTGGCGTAGTACATCGGGATCTCGCGCTTTTCGATCACGGCGCCGGAGCGCCAGCCACGGCCGTCGATGACCTGCTCGTTGGCCAGCACGGTCTGGTCGATCGGGTCCCAGTTCACGGTCCCGGTCTTCTTGTAGATGATGCCCTTCTCCAGCATCTTCAGGAACATCCACTGGTTCCACTTGTAGTACTCGGGACGGCAGGCGGTCATCTCGCGCGACCAGTCGATGGCCAGGCCCATGGACTGCATCTGCGATTTCATATATTCGATATTGGAATAAGTCCATTGCGCCGGCGGCACGCCATTGGCCATGGCGGCGTTTTCAGCGGGCATGCCGAAGGCGTCCCAGCCCATGGGCATCAGGACGTTGTAGCCGTTCATGCGCAGGTAGCGGTACATCACGTCGTTGATGGTGTAGTTGCGCACGTGGCCCATGTGCAGCTTGCCGGAGGGATAGGGCAGCATCGAGCAGGCGTAGAACTTCTTCTTGTCGCGGCCTTCCTTGTCGCGGGCGTTTTCGACGGTCTTGTAGGCGTCGATGGCGTTCCAATGCTGCTGCGCGGACTGTTCGACTTCGGCGGGGCTGTATTTATCTTGCAT
Source organism: Herbaspirillum sp. DW155 (assembly GCF_037076565.1). Taxonomy (NCBI): domain Bacteria; kingdom Pseudomonadati; phylum Pseudomonadota; class Betaproteobacteria; order Burkholderiales; family Oxalobacteraceae; genus Herbaspirillum; species Herbaspirillum sp. DW155. Next base: position 637,115 of record NZ_AP029028.1, read on the forward strand.
GACGGGCTGATACGGATGGAATTCGGTTGGGAAGAGATTGCACCTCGGATTGCACTTCGATTGCAATTCGAAACCCTGCATTATACCGGCTCGCCACCCCGGCGCGGCATTCCGGCCGCCGTCGCCAGCCGCAGCGAGCGCGCCGGACGAAAAAAAGCCCGCCTCCGTAAAGAGGCGGGCCAAGACCCCTGTGCCAGAGCAGGCGGCAACAGGGATAGCAGCTACACGGTTCCGCCAACGAGGGGGCGACGGGCTGGAATGGTGAGGCTGGTCAGCTTGGGCGGCTGACAGGGCGTATGAAACCATCGTCTGCGCTGGCACGGAGGTTTCTCGAAAGTATTCTTGTTAATTCTCGAAAAATTGTGAAAAAGCAATTTTTTATTGCGTTATAGGTGAATTTGACGGAACCTCTGCTTGAGAGAGTGAGACACCGGGGGCAGGTGGTTTTTCGCGTTTTCCTTCATATCCTCCAGCGCGCATCGTCATGAGGACGTAACAATCGGCCGGCATCATGAAATCGTTTTCATTTGCCTCGAAACCCCCGTGCGCCCGTCCATCAAACAAGTTGCCCACCTGGCTGGTGTCTCCATTGCCACTGTGTCCCGCCTGCTCAACAAGCCCGGCTCGGTGAGCGCGGAAACGGCCGAGAAGATCCACCGCAGCATCGCCGAACTGGGCTTTCGTCCCAATTTCACCGGGCGCAACTTGCGCGCCGGCAATTCGCGCACGGTCGGGGTGGTCGTGCCGACGCTCTCCAACACGGTCTTTGCGCAATGCCTGCAGGGCATCGAGCTGGCTGCCCGGGAGCTGGACTACTCGGTCATGTTCACCACCACCGAATACCTGCCGCAAGACGAATCGGCGGCCGTCGAGCTGCTGCTGGGCCATCGTGTCGACGGTGTGATCCTGACGGTGGCCGATGCCGGTGCCAATGCCACGCTGGACCTGCTGGAACGCGAGCGCATCCCCTTCGTGCTGGCCTACAACCAGCTGGCTGCGGCCGAAGCGGCGGCGCACCGGACCTCGGTCTCGGTGGACAACCGCGTCGCCGCCTGCGATGCCGTCAGCCACCTGATCGCGCTGGGGCACCGCCGCATCCAGATGCTCTCGGGGCGCTTCAATGCGTCCGACCGCGCCATGCAGCGCTACTGCGGTTATCTCGATGCCATGCACGCCGCCGGTCTGGCGCCGCTGCCGGCCATCGAGGTCGAGCGCCACACACTGACCGCCGCCACCGACTATCAGCAGATGATGGCCGATCCGCTGCACCGTCCCACGGCGCTGTTCTGTTCCAACGACCTGCTGGCCCTGAGCGCCATGCGCGACCTGCGCGCGCTGGGCTTGCAGGTGCCGGGCGATATCTCGGTGATGGGCTTCGACGGCATCCCCGTGGGTGCGCTCATCGAGCCGGTGCTGGCCAGCGTGGTGCAGCCCTCGGAACAGATCGGCGACGTCGCCCTGCGCACCCTGGTCGCGGCCATCGAGCGCGCGCTGCCGGCTGCTGCCGTGGCGGCTGGGGACGATGCCTCCGTTCACGCTACCGCTATCGCTGGTGTGCGCCACATCCTCCCGCATGTGCTGCGCGAGGGGGGATCGGTGGCGCCGCCTGCGCAGCGTTCGCAACACGCATCCTGATGCACCCGGTTTCTTGAAGTTCGCTGTGCCTTCGTTGTTCAACCCATAGGAAAGGATCTGACATGTTCCTGAAACGTGTTATTCAAACTGCCGCCGGCGCGCTGTTGCTGTCGGCTTCCCTGGCCGCATCGGCCCAGACCGCGATCTGCTACAACTGCCCGCCCGAGTGGGCGGACTGGGCCGCGCAGATCAAGGCCATCAAGGACAAGACCGGCATCACCGTGCCGCCCGACAACAAGAACAGCGGCCAGGCCCTGGCCCAGCTGACGGCCGAGAAGGCCAGTCCGGTGGCCGATTTCACCTACCTGGGCGTGTCCTTCGGCATCGAAGCGAAGAACAAGGACCTGGTGGCCGCCTACAAGCCGGCGCACTGGAACGACATCCCCAACGGACTGAAGGATCCTGACGGTTACTGGGTCACCATCCACTCCGGCACCATGGGCATCATGGTCAACGTCGACGCCTTGAAGGGCAAGCCGGTGCCCAAGTCCTGGGCCGACCTGCAAAAGCCGGAATACAAGGGCCTGATCGGCTACCTCGACCCCGCCTCGGCCTTCGTCGGCTACGTCGGTGCCGTGGCCATCAACCAGGCCATGGGCGGCACGCTGGACGATTTCTCGCCGGCCATCACCTACTTCAAGAACCTGCAGAAGAACCAGCCCATCGTCCCCAAGCAGACCTCCTACGCGCGTCTGATCTCGGGTGAGATTCCCATCCTGCTGGGCTATGACTTCGACGCCTATCGCGCCAAGTACAAGGACCACGCCAACGTCGCCTTCGTGATCCCCACCGAAGGGACCGTCACCGTGCCCTACGTGGTCTCGCTGGTGAAGAACGGCCCGCACCAGGCCGATGCCAAGAAGGTGCTGGACTTCCTGCTGTCCGACCAGGGCCAGGCCATCTGGGCCAATGCCTACCTGCGTCCGGTGCGTGCCTCGGCCATGTCCAGGGAAGCGGAAGCACGCTTCCTGCCGGCTTCTGAATACGCCCGTGCCAAGTCGGTGGACTACGGCAAGATGGCCGAAGCGCAGCGCAAGTTCGGCGAGCGTTACCTGGTCGAAGTGCGTTAAATGCAGAGCGCAGGAGCAAGCATGAAAAGCCTGACCCCCTCCGTCTCCGGTGCGCCCGCGCCGGTGGCCGGCAAGTCGCCGGGTGCGCGTCCCCGCGCAGCGGGCAACGGCGTGTGGCTGTGGTTCGCCCTGCCCGGCCTGACGATCTTCTGCGCCTTCTGGCTGCTGCCGATGGTGCGGCTGGTCGGCGTGGGTGCCTCGGGGCCGGAAGGGGCGATGGCCTATCTGTCGGTGCTGACCAACCGCCATTACTTCACCAGCCTGGTTTCCACGCTGCTGCTGTCGGCGGTGGTCACGGCCGCGACCCTGGCCATCTCGGTGTTCGTGGGCTTGTTCCTGCAACGCAATCGCTTCCCCGGCCAGTCGCTGTTGCTGGCCATGCTGACTTTCCCGCTGGCCTTTCCCGGCGTGGTGGTCGGCTTCATGGTCATCATGCTGGCCGGGCGCCAGGGCCTGATCGGTTCCCTGACCAACTGGCTCTTCGGTGAATCGCTGGTGTTTGCGTATTCGCTGGCGGGGCTGTTTCTGGGGTATCTGTATTTCTCGATTCCGCGTGTGATCCTGACCGTGGTGGCCGCTGCCGAAAAGCTCGATCCGTCGCTGGAAGAAGCCGCGCGCTCGCTGGGGGCCAGGCCCTGGCAGGTGCTGCTGCACGTGGTGCTGCCGGCGCTGCTGCCGGCGCTGATCTCGTCGGGGGCGATCTGCTTTGCCACCAGTGTCGGCGCCTTCGGGACGGCCTTCACGCTGGCCGCCAACATCGATGTGCTGCCCATGACCATCTATAACGAATTCACCGGCTACGCCAATTTCGCCACCGCGGCTTCGCTGTCCATCGTGCTGGGGCTCTTCACCTGGGCCGTGCTGGCGCTGGCGCGTTCACTGACCGGCAGCGGCGTTGCGGCGGCGGCATAAGGAAGAGGTCATGCAGAATCGTTTCCGTTTTTATCTTCAACTGGCCTTCACGCTGCTGGTATGCGCCTTCCTGGTGGTGCCGGTGGTGTTGTCGATGCTGGCCGGTGTGACCGAGAATTTCTTCGTCGGCTTGTCCAGCGGGCTCACGCTGCGCTGGGTGGCGCAGGTGTGGGAGATGTACCAGCCCACCATCTGGCGTTCGCTCATCATCGCCCTGGCTTGCCTGGCGGTGACGCTGGCAGCCGGGGTGCCGCTGGCCTACATGCTGGCGCGCTACCGTGGCGGCCATAGCCGCCTGGCGCGCGTGATCGAAGAGTTGCTCATGATGCCGGTGGCCGTGCCGGGCCTGGCCACCGCACTGGCGCTGATCATGGCCTATGGGCAGCTGCGCGGGTTCCGCGCCAGCATCCTCTTCATCCTGGTCGGCCACGTGATCTTCACGCTGCCTTTCATGGTGCGCCCGGTACTGGCGGTGATGCAGTCCTCGCAGCTGGCGCAGCTGGAAGAAGCCGCTGCCAGCCTGGGCGCCGGACGCCTGCGCCGCTTCTTCGGCATCGTCATTCCCAATGCGGCCTCTGGCATCCTGGCCGGCGCGTTGATGGTGGTCACGCTCTCCATCGGCGAATTCAACATCACCTGGATGCTGCACACGCCGCTGACCCAGACCCTGCCGGTGGGCCTGGCCGATGCCTATGCATCGATGCGGCTGGAGGTGGGATCGGCCTATACGCTGATCTTCTTTTTCATGATCATTCCGCTCCTGATCGGCATGCAGTGGGCGACCCAGGCAACACGCAAGAAAGTCAGTCTATGAAGCCCAAGCAAGAAGCCGTTTCCATCCGCCTGCAGCAATGCGCCAAGTCCTTCGCCAATGGCACGCGCGCGCTGCAGCCCCTGGACCTCGACATCCATCCCGGTGAAACCCTGGTCCTGCTGGGCCCCTCGGGTTGCGGCAAGACCACCACGCTGCGCATGATCGCGGGACTGGAGTTTCCCGATGAAGGTGGGCGCGTGCTCTTCGGCGACGAAGACGTGACCGCGCTGCCCATCGAGAAACGCGGTGTGGGCATGGTGTTCCAGAACTATGCGCTGTTCCCCAACATGAGCGTGGGCGAGAACATCGCCTATGGCATGAAGATCCGCAAGATCCCGGCCGGCGAGCGGGCCGAGCGCGTCGAGCAGCTGCTTGAGATGGTGCATCTGCAAGGCCTGTCGCATCGCCGCGTGGACCAGCTCTCGGGTGGCCAGAAGCAGCGCGTGGCGCTGGCGCGCGCACTGGCCATGGAGCCGCGCGTGCTGCTGCTGGACGAACCGCTGACAGCACTGGATGCCAAGCTGCGCGAAGCCGTGCGCAGTGATCTCAACAAGCTGCTGCGCAGCCTCGGCATCACCGCCATCTACGTCACCCACGATCAGGGCGAGGCCATGGCGCTGGGGGACCGCATCGTCGTCATGGAACGCGGCAAGATCTCGCAGATCGGCACGCCCCGCGAGATCTACTATCATCCCGCCAATGACTTCGTGGCCGATTTCATCGGCGCGATGAACCGCGTGGAAGGTGTCTTGTCCGGAGACCGCCTGCTGCTGCCCCACGGCAGCCTGCCACTGCTCGACAAGCTCGATGCCGCCCGGCAGGGACAGCCGGCCTGCGCCATGTTCCGCCCCGAGGATGTGCAGGTGGTGGACCTCACCGAAGCCGACGGGCACTGCGTGCGCGGCAAGGTGCTCAATACCTTTTTCCTGGGTGACCGTACCCGTTTTGAAATCGACATTGGCGTGGAGCGTCCGGTCATCGCCGAGACCAGCCGCCGCGGCTGGTGGGAAGCCGGACAGCCGATCGCCATCCGTGTACCGGCCGAGGCGCTGGTGAAGCTGGCGCTGCGCGCCGAGAAGGAGACCGCATGATCCTGGGACAGATTTCCGATTTGCACATCAAGACCGATGGCAAGAAATCCTATCGCGTCGTCGATACCGCCGAAGCCCTCCGGCGCTGCGTGCAGCAGGTCAACGGGTTGAAGCAGCGCCCCGATGTGCTGCTCATCACCGGCGACCTGGTGGACTTCGGCAAGCCGTCCGAATATGCCTGCCTGCGCGACTTGCTGGCACCGCTGACCATGCCGTATTACCTGTTGCCGGGCAACCATGACGAGCGCAATGCGCTGCGTGCGGCCTTCCCGGAGCACGCCTATCTGCAGCAGGGCGGTGAGCGCATCGAGTACGTGATCGAGGAGCATGCCGTGCGCATCATCGCGCTCGATACCGTCATCCCGCGCGCCAGCGGCGGTGAACTGGCGCCTGCCAGCCTGCAGTGGGTCGATGAAGTGCTGGCGCAGCAGCCCGGGCGTCCGACCGTGATCGCCATGCATCACCCGCCCTTTACCACTGGCATCGGCCACATGGATGACATGGGCCTGGCCAATCCGCAGGCGCTGGAAGCGGTGGTGCGCAAGCATCCGCAGGTCGAGCGCATCCTGTGCGGACACCTGCATCGTTCGATCCAGCGCCGCTTCGGCGGGACGCTGGCCACGACTTGTCCGGGCGTGTCGCATCAGGTGCAACTGGACCTGGATCCGCAGGCGCCGTCCTGCTTCGTGATGGAACCGCCGGGATTCCAGCTGCACTGGTGGGATGCGGCTGGAAGGAGCCTGGTCAGCCATACGGCGTTCATCGGGGAATTCGATGGGCCGTATCCGTTTTACGATGGGGATGAGTTGATTGATTGATCTGTTTGAGAGATCAATCAGGGCCGCTGCAGCTCTGGAAGAGATGAATGGAAAACGGCTATATCACTTCCACACCAGCGCAATTACCGGCGGCTCGCCGTAATCCTCGCAGCGGTCATTGATGGCCGTGCAGCAGAATTCCACATCTTCCACCAGGTCCGGCAGGCGCTTGTGCAGGTCGGCGCTGTGGCTGATCTCGATGGTCAGCACTTCCTTGGGCTTGAGCCTGAACTTGCACATACCATCGTCATCGCGCAGATAGGACAGGCAATCGACCCAGGCATCCATGTTGCGGCCATAGAAATCCGGGAAGCCGAAAGCCTGTGCGCTCTCGGTATGAAAACTGTCCCAGTCGGTGATGCGGTCGCCCGCCAGTGTTACGGTGGCCATGCCTGCTCTCTTTCAGTGTGCTTATCTGCCGCTCTTGCCGTCGGCCTTGGGATCGGTGACGAAGCCCAGCTTGGTCAGGCCCGCACCCTGCGCGGCCGACATCACCTCGGCGATGGTTTCATAGCGGGTGGACTTGTCTGCCCGCAATTGCAGATCGGGCTGCGGCTTCCTGGCTGCTGCTGCCGCCAGGCGCGTATCCATTTCCTGTTCGCTGACCTGCTGGTCGTTCCAGTACAGCTTGCCTGCCGCATCGATGCCCAGCGTGACGGTCTCCGGTTTTTCCGGGGCCGGGTTGGACTGTGCGGTAGGCAGGTCCAGCTTCAGGGCGTGGGTGAACATGGGGGCGGTGATGATGAAGATCACCAGCAGGACCAGCATCACGTCCACCATCGGGGTGACGTTGATGTCGGCCATCGGGGCCGAGTTCTGGTTGTCGTTGAATCCGCCGAAACTCATGTGGGACTCCTCTCGGATCGGGTGTCGAAAAAATTATTTGCGCATGCCGCCGACGCGCTCGCCGGTGGTCAGATACGCATGCAGGTCGTGTGCGAAGCCATCCAGTTCGGCCAGCACCACGCGGTTGATGCGGGTGAAGGCGTTGTAGGCCAGCACGGCGGGAATGGCCACCAGGAGGCCCAGCGCGGTCATGATCAGCGCCTCGCCCACGGGACCGGCCACCTTGTCGATCTGCACCGTGCCGCTGGCCGAGACCGCCACCAGCGCGTGATAGATGCCCCAGACGGTACCGAACAGGCCCACGAAGGGCGCGGTCGAGCCGACCGAGGCCAGCAATGTCAGTCCGCGTTCCAGGCGCGCCGAGACGCGGTTGATTTCGCGACGCAGGGTGCGCGTGATCAGTTCGCCCGGATCGGTGGCGGCGTTGAGCGAGGGCGCGCCCTGCTGGCGGGTGCCGATGTCGGCCGCCTCGGCGGCGCGTTCGGCCATGGGGGTGTAGATCTGCTCGCTGTCCAGACGCTGCATGGCGGCAGTGGCATCGGCCAGCGTCGGCGCCTGCCAGAATTGTTCCAGCGCATTGCTGCCGCGCCGGATGCGCCAGGCGGCCCAGGCCTTGGAGAGGATGTAGAACCAGCTGGCGATCGACATCAGCAGCAACAGATAGGCCACCGAGTGGGAAACGGCATCGCCTTGCGCCCAGTAGTGGGCAAATCCAACGTTCTGTTCCATGGTACGTGCTTTCGGGAAAGACGCCGCACGGGGCGGCAGGAAGTCAATGACGGTCAGTTGCGGGGCAATCGCTTGGAGCGACCGGCCCCAAAAAAATTCGCTGCCGGACCTGGTGGGGTGCGGCAGCGTCGGGCATTTCCTGTGGTTCCGGGCTCGGCTTACTTGAAGCCCAGCACATCCTGCATGTCGTACAGGCCGGTGTCCTTGTCGGCCAGGAAGCGTGCGGCGCGCAGGCTGCCCATGGCGTACGAGACGCGGCTGGAAGACTTGTGCGAAATCTCGATGCGCTCGCCGATGCCGGCGAACAACACCGTGTGGTCGCCGATGATGTCGCCGCCGCGCACGGTGGCAAAACCGATGGAGGAGGGATCGCGTTCACCGGTGACGCCTTCGCGGGCGTAGACGGCCACGTCGTCGAGCTTCCTGCCCAGCGCATCGGCGATGACTTCACCCATCTTCAGCGCCGTGCCCGAAGGAGCGTCGACCTTGTGGCGGTGATGGGCTTCGATGATCTCGATGTCGTAGCCGTGCGAGAAATTCTTGGCCGCCATCTCCAGCAGCTTCAAGGTGACGTTGACGCCCACGCTCATGTTGGGCGCGGCCATGATGGCGGTGCGCTTGGCGAATTCGGCGATGGCCGCTTTGCCTTCGGCCTCGAAGCCGGTGGTGCCGATGACCACCTTCACGCCATGGGCGGCGCAGTATTCCAGGTGCTTCAACGTGCCTTCAGGGCGGGTGAAGTCGATCAGCACGTCAGCGCCGGCCAGGCCGCGCGCCAGGTCCGATTCGATGACCACACCGGTGGTCTTGCCCAGGAACAGGCCGGCATCGGTGCCGAGGACGGGCGAGGTGGGCGTATCCAGGGCGCCGGAGAGCTTGAGGCCATCGGCATTGAGGATGGCTTCGATCAGCATGCGGCCCATGCGCCCGGAGGCGCCGGCCACGGCGATATTCAATGCAGTCATGTGAAACTCGGAGTAAACAGGTGCGGAAGGCAGGTCTTATTTGCCGGTGGCCGAGGAGGGCGCGACCGGGGAGGCCGGTTTGATCTCGCTCTCTTCCTTGGGTTTGTCGCCGAAGCTGGCCTTGGCGCCGACCTTGGCGTCGGTGATCAGGGTCAGGTATTCGCTTTCGGTGGGCAGGTTCTGGCCGCCCTCGACGTGATCCAGCAGGTCATCCTTGAAGAACACCGAGACGCGGCTGGTCATGACCTCGCCATTGCCCTTGGCCAGGCGGAAGTCGTAATCCCAGCGGTTGGCGTGGAACATGTCCGACAGCAGCGGCGTGCCCAGCACGAAGCGCACCTGGTCGCGGGTCAGGCCCGGACGCAGCTGCGCCACCATTTCCTTGGAGACGAAGTTGCCTTGCTGGATGTCGATGCGATAGGGTCGCAGGAAGCCGAACAGGCTATCGCTCTTGCCGGTCACTTTCACGCCCGAGGTATCGGTGGGCGCTGCCTGGTCCGGCGCCTTGGTCGAGGAACAGCCGGCCAGCGATACGGCCAGTGCTGCAAGGACGCCAAGGGCGGCGGTGTGATGACGGGACTTCATTCGGGAAAGCATGCGCATAAAGATTTCAACCGGGTTGAGCCATGAGCCTAAAGCGCTATATGATAAGCTAGAACTTACTTCTTAAATAGGCATGAGTGCGTTCCGGGTGTAAAAGGGTGTTCCCCACCGCCCCGCCGGAACGGTCCGCCAGGTCTTCCCAGTGGACCGCCGCGCCTGTTCGAGACCAGTAAACCCGGGAACCCACTCTACCATGCCGAACAATCCATCCGAACTGAAGGCCAGCGGCCTGAAGGCGACCCTGCCGCGCCTGAAGATCCTTGAAATCTTCCAGAACACCTCCGTGCGCCACTTGAGCGCCGAAGACGTCTACAAACAATTGCTTTCCGACAATCTCGACGTGGGCCTGGCCACTGTCTATCGCGTGCTGACCCAGTTCGAGCAGGCCGGACTGCTCCAGCGCAATCACTTCGAGACCGGCAAGGCCGTCTTCGAACTCAACGAAGGCTCGCACCACGATCACCTGGTCTGCCTGGATTGCGGCAAGGTCGAGGAATTCTTCGACGCCGAAATCGAAAAGCGCCAGTTGAAGATTGCCCAGGAGCACGGGTTCGAGATTGCCGACCATGCCCTGGCCCTCTATGGTCATTGCAAGAACTGCAAGAAAGTGAAGAAGTAAGTTTGCGATCGATTGCCTGGTTTTACTTTGGCAAGGCAGTGTGAAGGAAACAGCAAAAAAGCCACGGATTGATCCCGTGGCTTTTTTCGTCCTGCCGGATCAGTGCTGGCTCAATGCGCTGGAGAGCAGCTTGGCGGTGATGTCGACGATGGGGATGACGCGTTCGTAGGCCATGCGGGTCGGCCCGATCACGCCCAGGGTGCCGACGATGCGGCCGTTGACTTCGTAGGGCGCGGTGACGATGCTCATGTCATCCATGGGTACCAGCTGGGATTCGCCGCCGATGAAGATCTGCACCCCGGTGGCCTTGCTGGAGACGTCCAGCAGCTGCAACAGCCCGGTCTTCTGCTCGAACATGTCGAACAGGCGGCGCAGCGAATTCATGTTGGAGGACAGGTCGGTCACCGACAGCAGGTTGCGCTCGCCGGAGATGACCACGTTGTTGTCGGCTTCCTCGTTCATGGCGTCGCTGCCGGCTTCGACCGCAGCTTGCATGAGCGCGGTCATGTCGTCGCGCAGCTGGCGCAGTTCGCCCTGCAGGTGCACGCGCACCTGGTCGAAGGACTGGCCGGCGTAATGCTGGTTGATGTAATTGGCGGCCTGGGTCAACTGACTCGGGGTGTAGTCGACCTCGGTGAGCAGCATGCGGTTCTGCACGTCGCCGCCCTGGTCGACGATGACCAGGAGGATGCGCTTTTCCGACAGCCGCAGGAACTCGATCTGCTGGAACACCGATTCGCGCTTGGGCGTCATCACCACGCCCGCGAACTGTGACAGCGAGGACAGCACCTGGGCTGCATTGGTGATGATCTTCTGGGGCGAACCGCTGTGTTGCAAACGCGCCTGCAGACGGCCTTCGAGGGCGCTTTCGTCGATGGCCTCGACGGTCAGGAGGGTATCGACGAACATGCGATAGCCGCGCGGCGTGGGCACGCGGCCGGCCGAGGTGTGCGGGCTGGCGACGAAGCCCATCTCTTCGAGATCGGCCATGATGTTGCGGATGGTCGCCGGCGACAGTTCCAGGCCCGACAGTTTCGACAGGGCGCGAGAACCCACCGGCTGGCCGTCGGCGATGTACCGTTCGACCAGGGCTTTCAGGAGAGTGCGGGCGCGGTTATCGAGTTGCATGGGACATATTCTAGCGGCATATCAGGCAAATGTGACGCGCACGTCAGCCTGGGCGCGATTTGAGCGAAGGATCAGGCTTGCGTTTGCAGCCAGTCGTGCAGCTCATGCAGGTCGCGGCAGATGGCGTCGGGGTGGATGCCTTCGGGCAGGATGCGGCCGAAACGGTTCATCCACACCGCCCGCAGACCGGCCTGCTGCGCGCCTTGCACGTCCAGTAGCGGATCGTCGCCCACATACACGGTGGCTGCCGGGGCGACCTGCAGTGCATCGCAGGCAGCGTGGAAGATGGCCGGATCAGGTTTGGCGCGGCCGAAGCGGTGGGCGGCAATCGAGACGCCGAAGTGGCCGGCCAGCCCGATGCGTTCCAGATCGGCAAAACCGTTGGAGACCGAGCCCAGGGTCAGCCGCCCCTTCATGCGCAGCAGCGCCGGTTCGACGTCATCGAACAGCGCCACCGTGCTGCGCGCTTCGGAGAACAGCGCCATGGCCGGATCAACCAGCGCCAGGTCCACGTCATGCTCGCGGAAGACCTCGGAGAGCGCCGTGTGGCGCAGCTTCCAGAGATCGATGCGATACATCGGGTCAGTCTGCATCAGGGCCATGCGGCGCTCGCGCAGGCTGGTGATGGTATGGGCCGCTGCCACTGCAGGAGCATGCTCGCGCAGCCAGTCGTAGAGCAGCCCTTCAGCGCGCACCAGCACCGGTTCGATGGCCCAGAGGGTGTCGTCGAGGTCGAACAGCACGGCCTGGATCGGTGCTTGAGCAACTGAGTGCGGCAGGGGGGAGGTGCTTGGTTTCATTACAATGTCATCTCAAATTATGGTCTAATCCGCAGCATGTGGCCCATCAAATTACCCGTTCAGGCAGCTGTACCCAAAACCGTCGCCATCGTCGGCAAGTTCCAGGCCGTCGGCATCGCGCAGATCTTGTCGGACATCGCTGTGTTCCTGGAATCGCACGGCCACACCGTGGTCTTCGAGACCGAGACCGCCGAGAACATCGCCCTGCAAGGCTATGACAGCATGACCCCCGAGCAGATCGGCCAGCATGCGGACGTGGCCATCGTGGTCGGTGGCGATGGCACCATGCTGGGCATCGCGCGCCAGCTGGCGCCTTACAACGTGCCGCTGATCGGCATCAACCAGGGGCGCCTGGGCTTCATCACCGATATCGCGCAAGACCGCATGATACCGGCTCTGGGCGAAATGCTGGAAGGCAAGGTGGAAGCCGAGTCGCGCTCGCTGCTGGAAGCGCGGGTCTACCGCGAAGGCGGCGAGATCTTCCGTGCGCTGGCCTTGAACGACGTGGTGGTGGCGCGCGGTTCCACCTCCGGCATGGTCGAGCTGCGGGTGGAAGTCGATGGCCGCTTCATGTACAACCAGCGCTCCGATGGCCTCATCGTGGCCACCCCCACCGGTTCCACGGCCTATGCGCTGTCGGCGGGCGGGCCCATCCTGCATCCCAGCCTGCATGGCATCGTGATGGTGCCGATCTCGCCGCATTCGCTGTCCAACCGTCCCATCACGCTGTCGGATTCCTGCGAGATCGTCATCCAGGTGGTGGCCGGGCGCGAGGTCAGCGCCAACTTCGACATGCAATCCTTGACCAGCGTGCTGCATGGCGACCGTATCGTGATCCGCCGTTCGGCGCACAAGATCACCTTCCTGCATCCCGAGGGCTGGAGCTATTTCGATACCCTGCGCGAGAAGCTGCACTGGAATGAATACCCGTCGATAGAAGGCCGATTACAATAAGCCCGCAGCAAGCCGGCCCCATCTGCATGCCGGCTTGCTTGCGAACACTGGCCTGTCCGTCCAACCCGCTGCGAGACCACCATGCTGCGTACCTTAACGATCCGCGACTTCGTGATTGTCGATGCCATCGAGCTCGAATTTGCGCGTGGATTTTCCGTCTTCACCGGCGAAACCGGCGCCGGCAAATCCATCCTCATCGATGCCCTGGCCCTGGCCATGGGCGGCCGTGGCGATCCCAGCGTAGTGCGCGAGGGGGCGGCCAAGGCGGACGTGAGCGCCGATTTCACCGCCACGCCGGAAGTACTGGCCTGGCTGGAGGAGCACGAATTCAGCGGCGAGCACGACGGCGTACTGCTGCGCCGGGTGATCGACAATGCCGGCCGCAGCAAGGCCTATATCAATGGCAGCGCCGCCACCGCCGCGCAATTGCGCGAAGTGGGCGAGATGCTGGTGGATATTCACGGCCAGCATGCGCATCAATCGCTGATGAAGGCCGATGCTCAGCGTCAACTGCTGGACAGCCAGGCCGGCCTGCTGGAGCCGGCGCGCGAAGTGGCCGCCGCCTACAAGACCTGGCGCGCCCTGGCCCGCCAGCGCGAACAGTTCGAGCAGGATGCGCGCAATGTGCTGCTCGAACGCGAACGCCTGGAGTGGCAGGTGGCCGAGCTGCACAAGCTGGCCGTCAAGCCCGGCGAATGGGCCGACATCAGCACCGAGCACAGCCGTCTCTCGCATGCCGCGGCGCTCATCGGCGGCGCGCAGGAAGCGCTGGGCGTGATCTCGGAATCGGAGTCGCCGATCCTCTCGCAGCTGTCTTCGATCACGCAGAAGCTGACCAAGCTGGTCGATGTCGATACGGCCCTGAAGCCCGTGCTCGATGCGCTGGAGCCGGCGCAGATCCAGTTGCAGGAAGCGGTCTATGCCTTGAATGATTACCTGGGCCGGGTCGAACTCGATCCGGCGCGGCTGCAGGAAGTGGAAGAGCGCCTGGAAGCCATCCACTCCACGGCCCGCAAATTTCACGTGCAACCCGATGAGCTGCCCGATGAGTATCGCAAGCTCTCCGAACAACTGAAGCAACTGGCCGACGCCAGCGATCTGGACGCCCTGCGTGCGCAGGAAGAAAAGCTCAAGGACGCCTACCTCGCCCTTGCGCAGAAGCTCTCCAAGGCGCGTGCCAAGGCCGCTGCCGCACTGGGCGAGGCGGTGACGGCGGCGATGCAGGATCTGTCGATGGCAGGAGGTCGCTTCGAAATCGCCCTCAACGAAGTGGAACCGGCGGCCTACGGTCTGGAGCAGGTCGAATTCCTGGTGGCCGGCCACGCCGGCGTGGCGCCGCGCGCGCTGGCCAAGGTGGCTTCTGGCGGTGAACTGGCGCGTATCTCGCTGGCCATCTCGGTGATCGCCTCGGCCGCGACCACTGTGCCTACGCTGATCTTCGATGAAGTCGACAGCGGCATCGGCGGGGCCGTGGCCGAAGTGGTCGGGCGGCTCTTGAAGCGCCTGGGCCAGGAACGCCAGGTGCTCTGCGTGACCCATTTGCCGCAGGTGGCCAGCCAGGCCAACCAGCACTATCAGGTCAAGAAGCGCAGCGAAGGCGGCAAGACCCTTTCCGATATCGACGGGCTGGACGCCAAGGCGCGCGTGGAAGAAATCGCCCGCATGCTGGGCGGACTGGAAATCACCGCGACCACGCGCAAGCATGCGCGCGAACTGCTGGCCTCCTGACAAGAACATCAAGAACACCAAGAACATCGACCCAATCCACTATGGCCTTCCGCAAAGAACCTCCCTACACCCACGGCAGCCCGTCCTCGACCGCAGTCGTGCTGGTCAACCTGGGCACGCCCGATGCCCCCAACGCGGGCGCCCTGCGGCGCTACCTGAAGCAGTTCCTGTCCGACCCGCGTGTGGTGGAAATCCCGCGGGCGGTGTGGTGGTTCATTCTCAACGGCATCATCTTGCCCTTCCGTTCTTCCAAGTCGGCCGAGAAATACGCCAGCATCTGGACCGAGGACGGCTCCCCGCTGCGCGTGCATACGCAGCGCCAGGCGGCGGCATTGGGCACGCAGCTGGCCGCACGCGGCCATCATCAGGTGCAGGTGGTGTATGCGATGCGTTATGGCACGCCCTCGCTGCCCGAGGTGCTGGACCAGCTCAAGGAACAGGGTTGCACGCGCATCCTGGTGTTGCCGGCCTATCCGCAATACTCGGGCACGACCACGGCCTCCATCTTCGATGCGGTCTTCGATCACTATCGCCAGGTCCGCAACATCCCCGAGCTGCGGCTGATCCGCAATTATCACGACCAGGAAGCGTATATACAGGCGCTGCGCCAGTCGGTGCTGGACCACTGGGAACTGCACGGCCGTCCGGACAAGTTGCTGATGAGCTTCCACGGTGTGCCCAAGCGCACGCTGATGCTGGGCGATCCCTATCACTGCGAGTGCTACAAGACCGCGCGCCTCCTGGCCCAATCGCTGGGCCTGACCGAGGACCAGTACCAGGTCACCTTCCAGTCGCGCTTCGGCAAGGCCGAATGGCTGCAGCCTTACACCGCCCCGACCGCCCAGGAGCTGGGCCGCCAGGGCGTGCGCCGCATCGATGTGATGTGTCCCGGTTTCACCAGCGATTGCCTGGAAACGCTGGAAGAAATCGCCATGGAGGTCAAGGAAGACTTCCTCCACGCCGGCGGCAAGGAGTTTCACTTCATCCCTTGCTTAAATGAATCGCCAGCCTGGATTCAGGGCATGGTCGAGCTGGTGGAACAGCATCTGGCCGGCTGGCCGACCATGAGCAATGCCGCCGCCCGCGAGGAGACGTCGCGCCAGCAGGCCATTGCTGCCGAGCGCGCCAGAGCGCTCGGGGCAGATCGGTAATTTTGCCCAAACCTTCATATCGCCGCCACGCCACGGCGGCTGCCTGTATTCAGCCTGCTAAAATAGCGGGCTGAACGCCTTTTGCTGGCTGCCCGGCAACGAGATGGCCCTGACCAGGCCGGTCACAAACTTTCATACAAGCCAAAACCGGGCCTGTCAGGCGTTCAGAGCGTGTATTCGCTCACCAGATGCGTATAGCTGATCCAGGCCGTGGCCAGCAGGCTATACAAGGCAACGAGGATGGTGGCCGCAATCAGTGGCAGTTTCATGATGACACCTTGTTGGCGCGACAAGAGACGAGGGGAAGCCGGAGGCAAGTCAGCCTCAGCGGGCGGGAATTCAACTTCAGTTTAGGTCGGGCTCGAATTAACTTGAAGCCAGCCTTAGTAATTTCTGTAAGTGCGCGTAACATTTTTTCTTCTTGAATCGCAGAAATAGGCAAAAAGTCGCCGGAAAGTGCCAAAAAGCCCTTGAAAAAGCAGGGACATGCCCTACTTGAGCCGCATCCCGTTTGGACGGCGCACTGCACTTCTCGCCGAACGCACGTAACTTATTGATTTGTTGGAGGTAATTCAGGAATGCAAGACATGGAAAAACAGGAATCCCCATCCGTCCAGCAAGACAACCAGGCTGCTGACGCCGCTGCCGCTGCTGCAGCCACCGCGACCGCCGAGCAGGCTGCCCCGGCGGCTGCTGCCGAACCCACGCTGGAAGACAAGCTGGCCGCCGCCGAAGCCAAGGTTGCCGAAATGCAGGATGCCTTCCTGCGTGCCCGTGCCGAAGGCGAGAACATCCGCCGCCGTGCCCAGGAAGACATCGCCAAGGCCCACAAGTTCGCCATCGAAGGCTTCGCCGAGTCGCTGCTGGCGGTCAAGGACAGCCTGGAAATGGCCCTGAAGATCGAAAACGCCTCGCTGGAGTCGCTCAAGGAAGGCGTGGACATGACCCTGAAACAACTCTCCTCGGCTTTCGAGAAGAACAAGCTGCAGGAAGTCAGCCCGCAGACCGGCGAGAAGCTCGACCCGATGAAGCACCAGGCCGTCTCGGCGGTGCCGGCCGAGCAGGAAGCCAACACGGTCGTGGCCGTGCTGCAAAAAGGCTATATGATTTCCGACCGTCTGCTGCGCCCGGCGCTGGTGACGGTGGCCCAGGGAAAGTAAGCGGACCGGCGCCGGAAGGGGAAACGCGCAAAAGGCATCATTTTTGCTTGTTTCGGTGGTTTCGGCGCTTGAAAGTCCATCTTTCCTCCACATATTCAAACCATTCAAAACACCTGTAGCCCGACATCCAGGGCTGAAAGAACGAAGGAAAAATCATGGGAAAAATCATTGGTATTGACCTGGGCACCACCAACTCTTGCGTTTCCGTCATGGAAGGCAACCAGCCCAAGGTGATCGAGAACTCCGAAGGCGCACGTACCACGCCTTCCATCATTGCATATCAGGACGACGGCGAAATCCTGGTCGGCGCACCCGCCAAGCGCCAGGCCGTCACCAACCCCAAGAACACCATCTACGCCGCCAAGCGCCTGATCGGCCGCAAGTTCACCGAGAAGGAAGTGCAGAAGGACATCAACCTGATGCCCTACCAGATCGTGGCCGCCGACAACGGCGACGCCTGGATCGGCGTGCGCGACAAGAAGCTGGCACCCCCGCAGATCTCGGCTGAAGTGCTGCGCAAGATGAAGAAGACCGCCGAAGACTACCTGGGCGAAGAAGTCACCGAAGCCGTCATCACCGTCCCGGCCTACTTCAACGACGCCCAGCGCCAGGCCACCAAGGACGCCGGCCGCATCGCCGGTCTGGACGTCAAGCGCATCATCAACGAGCCGACCGCAGCCGCACTGGCCTTTGGCCTGGACAAGGCTGAAAAGGGTGACCGCAAGATCGCCGTGTATGACCTGGGCGGCGGTACTTTCGACGTGTCCATCATTGAAATCGCTGACGTCGATGGCGAAAAGCAGTTCGAAGTGCTGTCCACCAACGGTGACACCTTCCTGGGCGGCGAAGACTTCGACCAGCGCCTGATCGACTACATCATCGACGAATTCAAGAAGATCAACGGCCTGGACCTGTCCAAGGACGCGATTGCCCTGCAGCGCATCAAGGCCTCGGCCGAACGCGCCAAGATCGAGCTGTCGTCCTCGCAACAGACCGAGATCAACGAGCCCTACATCGCCATGGCCAATGGCGCGCCGGTCCACCTGAACCTGAAGATCACCCGCGCCAAGCTGGAGTCTCTGGTCGAGGAGCTGATCTCCAAGACCATCGAACCCTGCCGTACCGCCATCAAGGATGCCGGTGTGAAGGTTTCTGACATCGACGACGTGATCCTGGTCGGCGGCATGACCCGCATGCCCAAGGTCATCGAGAAGGTGAAGGAATTCTTCGGCAAGGATCCGCGCCGTGACGTGAACCCCGACGAAGCCGTGGCCGTTGGCGCTGCCATCCAGGGTTCGGTCCTCTCGGGCGACCGCAAGGACGTGCTGCTGCTGGACGTGACCCCGCTGTCGCTGGGTATCGAAACCATGGGCGGCGTCATGACCAAGATGATCAAGAAGAACACCACCATCCCGACCAAGTTCAGCCAGGTGTTCTCCACTGCCGACGACAACCAGCCGGCCGTGACCATCAAGGTCTACCAGGGCGAACGCGAAATGGCCGTGGGCAACAAGGCTCTGGGCGAGTTCAACCTGGAAGGCATCCCGCCGGCACCGCGCGGCACCCCGCAGATCGAAGTGACCTTCGACATCGACGCCAACGGTATCCTGCACGTGGGCGCCAAGGACAAGGCCACCGGCAAGGAAAACAAGATCACCATCAAGGCCAACTCCGGCCTGAATGAAGAAGAGATCGAAAAGATGGTGCGCGACGCCGAGGCCAACGCCGAGGAAGACAAGCGCCTGAAGGAACTGGCCGAAACCCGCAATCAGGGCGATGCCCTGGTGCACTCGACCAAGAAGGCCCTGGGCGAATACGGCGACAAGCTGGAAGCCGGCGAGAAGGAAGTCATCGAAGCTGCCATCAAGAACCTGGAAGAAGCACTGAAGGGTGACGACAAGGCCACCATCGATGC
This sequence comes from Herbaspirillum sp. DW155, assembly GCF_037076565.1. Taxonomy (NCBI): domain Bacteria; kingdom Pseudomonadati; phylum Pseudomonadota; class Betaproteobacteria; order Burkholderiales; family Oxalobacteraceae; genus Herbaspirillum; species Herbaspirillum sp. DW155. The sequence goes on from NZ_AP029028.1 coordinate 656,053, forward strand.
CAAGACCGCCGCCCTGTCGACCGCCGCGCAAAAGCTGGGCGAGAAGATGTATGCCGACCAGCAGGCGCAAGCCGCTGCCGCCGGTGGTGCAGCTGGTGCTGCCGGTGCCCAGGCGGGCGCAGCCGGTGGTGCTGCACCGAAGGACGACAATGTGGTCGACGCCGACTTCAAGGAAGTGAAGTAATCCGGGACTGACGCGTCGTTTCACCTGACGTCAGCGCTCGCGCCCGGGTGCGGTTTACCGCAGCCCGGGCGGATTTTTAGGAATTGAGCTTCCGCAGCATCCACCCGGCCGGGTTGTCTTTCGGCCAGGCCGGTACGCCGAGTCCGCAGTCAAAAGCTGAACTCGGCTTTTTCACATTGTTGGTTTCCGGTCGTGCTTGCGCGGCCGCAGATGCAAGCCATCGCAGCAGCGACGGAACACAATAACAAGGTGGGTTATACAACATGGCAAAACGCGATTTTTACGAAGTGCTCGGACTGGCGAAGAACGCCAGCGACGACGAAATCAAGAAGGCTTATCGCAAGCTGGCGATGAAGTACCATCCTGACCGCAACCCTGACAGCAAGGGTGCGGAAGACAAGTTCAAGGAGGTCAAGGAAGCCTACGAGATGCTGTCGGACCCGCAGAAGCGCGAGGCCTACGACCGCTACGGCCATGCCGGCGTCGATCCCAACATGGGAGCAGGCGGCGGTGCCGGCGCGGGTGGCTTTGCCGATGCCTTCGGCGACATCTTCGGTGACATCTTCGGTGGCGGCGGTGGCCGCGGCCGCAATTCCGGTCCGCAGGTCTATCGCGGCGCCGACCTGCGCTACAACCTGGAGATCACCCTGGAGCAGGCCGCCCACGGCTTCGACACCACCATCCGCGTGCCGTCCTGGGACCAGTGCGATACCTGCCACGGCAGTGGCGCCAAGCCCGGCACTTCGCCGGTCACTTGCACCACCTGCGGCGGTCATGGCCAGGTGCGCATGCAACAAGGCTTCTTCAGCATCCAGCAGACCTGCCCGAAGTGCCACGGCAGCGGCAAGATCATTCCGGAACCCTGCACCACCTGCGCCGGTGCCGGCCGCATCAAGCGCAACAAGACGCTGGAGGTGAAGATTCCCGAAGGGATCGACGATGGCATGCGCATCCGTTCCTCGGGCAATGGCGAGCCGGGCGTCAACGGCGGTCCTCCGGGCGACCTGTATGTGGAAATCCACATCAAGCCGCATGACGTATTCCAGCGCGATGGCGACGACCTGCATTGCGAGATGCCGATTTCCTTCGCCAAGGCGGCACTGGGCGGCGAGATCGAAGCCCCGACCTTGAACGGCAAGGCATCCTTCTCCATTCCCGAAGGCACCCAGAGCGGCAAGACCTTCCGCCTGCGCGGCAAGGGCATCAAGGGTGTGCGTTCCGGTTATCCGGGCGACCTGTTCTGCCACGTCGTGGTGGAAACCCCGGTCAAGCTGACCGAACGCCAGAAGGAACTGTTGCGCGAGTTCGAACAGCTCACCACCGAAGGCGGTGCCAAGCACAGCCCGCAGACCAAGACCTGGAAGGATAAGGTCAAGGAGTTCTTCGAGTAAGCTGCGGCATCGGTATCCGCATCAGTATCAGCATCAGTATCTGCAGCAAAGTCAAAGGCCAGCGATATCGCTGGCCTTTTTCTTGTCCACAGTCCCGCGCAAGCGGCGTGCAATCAGAAGCAATGTTCCTGCGCCGGGAAGCTGCCGTCCTTGACCGCCGCCACGTAATGGCGCACCGCCTCTTCGATGCTGCTGGTCCCTTCCATGAAGTTGCGCACGAAGCGGCTCTTGTGGCCGGGGAAGACGCCCAGCATGTCATGCATCACCAGTACCTGTCCCGAGCAATCAGGGCCGGCGCCGATGCCGATGGTAGGAATGCTCAGACGATCGGTCACTTCCTTGCCCAGCGTGGCCGGCACTGCCTCGATCACCACCAGGGACGCCCCCGCCTGCTGCACGGCCAGCGCATCGGCATGCAACTGGGTGGCACCATCGCTGGTCTTGCCCTGCACCTTGAAGCCGCCCAGCTGGTGCACCGACTGCGGCGTCAGGCCGATGTGGGCACACACCGGAATGCCGCGCTCGGTGAGGAACCTGATGGTATCGGCCAGCCACACGCCGCCTTCGATCTTGATCATCTGCGCGCCGGCCTGCATCAGCACGGCGGCATTGCGGAAGGCTTCTTCGCGGGTCGGGTAGGTGCCGAAGGGCAGGTCGGCGATGATCAGCATGGTGCGAGTGCCGCGTGCCACCGCCGCCGTGTGGTAGGCCATGTCCTGGATCGTCACCGGCAGGGTTGAATCGTGGCCCTGGCAGACCATGCCCAGGGAGTCGCCGATCAGCACCGTTTCCAGTCCGGCGCGCTCCATGAGCGTAGCGAAGCTGGCGTCATAACAGGTCAGCATGCTGATCTTGTCGCCTTTGGCGCGCATCGCCTGCAGGGTGTGGGTGGTCACCGGCTTGATGCGCGCGGCGCCCGATTCCTGAAGATAACCTGCCATGAAAGATTCAACCTCCGTGATTGAGAAAGGCGCGCGGTCCGTGCATCTCCTGGATGTGCTGCAGCAGGATGGCCAGATCGGCGTCATTGTGGGCCGGATCCAGATGCTCGGTGTTGACGGTCAGTACCGGCGCGTCTTGGTAGTGATAGAAAAATTGACTGTAGCACTCCGACAGCCGTTGCAGGTAATCCAGGGAGATGGCTTCCTCCATGGCGATGCCGCGTGCGGCGATGCGGGCCTGCAAGACCTCGGGCGGCGCCTGCAGATGGATCACCAGGTCCGGTACGCGCGCCCGCGGCTGCAACTGGCGATACAGGGCGTCATAGAGCGCCAGTTCATCTCCGGCCAGGGTCAGCTGAGCGAACAGGATGTTCTTTTCCAGCATGAAGTCGGCGATGAAGCGTCCTTCCAGCTGCTCCGGATCCAGCGGCGCCTGCAACTGCCCCATGCGCTGCAGCAGGAAGAACACCTGGGTCTGGAAGGCATGCCGTGCGGCATCCCGATAGAACTCGGCCAGGAAGGGATTGCCCTCCGGCTGTTCCAGCAAGGCCTGCGCGCCCCAGAGCGTGGCCAGGCGCGTGGCCAGCGAAGTCTTGCCGGCCCCGATCGGGCCGTCGATTGCGATGTAGCGGTAGCTTTCCAGTTCCATGGCGTCTTTCCCCCGGCGCGCCGGGTGCGGCATTGTAGTTGATTTCACCCCGGCCGGTGCTGACCGGCCGCAGCGGTTTTGATTGATTTGCAGCAATATGTGGGCCATTGCCAGGCGGTGCAGACAACTCAGCCGGAATTCGGCCTTTATTCCACGCAAGGCAAGGCCCGGGCAGCCAGCACAATAGACTGTGGCTTGGTGCGCGCTGGATAGACCGGCCTGGCGGCGCATTAGTGCCGGATCCATGCGTTATGCCGCAGTCGGCGCCGGTAAAGGCTGTCAAATCTGGTAAAACCCGGCCCAACTGCCCCAAGAAGCGCCAGTTCTTGCCGTAAACACCGTCAGGGCTGGCTGCGTGTACCGTAACCCTGCCTTGATGCTCCGAGCTGACAACAACGAACAGGAAACGTGGCTGTGAAATCGCTTCGCAATATCTTGCCTGTGCTGTGTCTGGTGAACCTGCTGCTGTTCATGATGCTGGCCCAGCACTGGTGGCTGGGCGCGCTGGTCGGCCTGCTGATCGGCGGCGCCTTCTACCTGACTTGCCTGCCCGCTCCGGCGCTGCCGCTGGCGGCGGCGCAGCCTGTCCCAATGCCACAGCCGGCTGTGGCTGCCGCCGAGCTGCCGGCGTCGCCCGCGCCGGTCAGTTCCACGGAGGGCAGCGAGCCGCTGGCCGAGCTGCTGCGCGAAGTGCTGCCGGTGTGGCAAGGCAACGTGCAACTGGCCCGCGCGCAGACGCAATCGGCCATCGACAGCCTGACCGCACGCTTCGTCGGCATCCACGAGCGCCTCGGCAGCACGCTGGACCCGGCCAGTCACGGCACAAATGGTGAAATTCTTCATATCGTACAGAATGCAGCTGAACAATTAGGCGCGATTGCAACGGCGCTGGAAGGCATGTTGGCCTCGCGCCAGGTTCTGGTGACCAGGTTCGACAGTCTCATGGCGGCCAATGACGAGATTCGCCGCCTGGCCCAGCAGAACGAGCAACTGGCCGGACAGACCGGCGTGACCGATCTGCTTAGCGACGAGCAAAGCTGGCAGGAACTGGCTGAGCGCTCGGCCGAGAACAGCCGCCAGATTGCCGCCCGCGCCAAGAGCGCGCGGCAGCAGATCATGGCGGCCATCGGTGCCACGGGTGAGGCCACCGCCAGTGCCGGTGGCATCGCCGAAAACTCGCGCGCGGTGATCGACCAGATCATCGCCGACTTCCGCCATTCGGCCATGAAGCTGACCACCACCGTGGAAGAGCTGGAAGACGAAGGCCGCGAAGTGGACCGCGAGGTCTGCGACATCCTGGTCCATCTGCAATTCCAGGACCGCATCAGCCAGATCCTGGATCACGTGCAACAAGACATCCTGCGCCTGCGCGGGGCGACCGAGCAATGGCCGGCGCAGGCGCTGCCCGCGCCGCAGCAGTGGCTGGCCGATCTTGAAAAGACCTATACCACCCAGGAGCAGCGCCAGATGCATGCCGGCCAGCAAGGCCACCCCGCGCCGCCCTCGCAGGTGGATTTTTTCTGAGTTTCTGAGGCAGCAAGGACCCGAGATGGAAAAGTGCATATTGATCGTCGACGATTCCTTCAGCCTGCGGCAGACCATTACGGCCGCCCTGAAGAGCGCCGGCTACCAGGTCGAAGAAGCCGCCGACGGTCTGGAAGCCCTGAAGAAACTGGATGGCCGCAAGTTCAACCTGGTCATTTCCGACCTCAATATGCCCAATCTGGATGGCTTGTCCCTGGTGCGCGAGATGAAACAGATGCCCGCCTACAGATTTACCCCCGTCATCATGCTGACCACCGAAAGCAGCGAAGCGCGCAAGCAGGAAGGCAAGGCCGCCGGCATCCGCGCGTGGGTACACAAGCCCTTTCTGCCACCGGTGCTGCTCGATGCGGTGGCCAAGCTGGTGCAGCCGTGAACCTGCGCGCCATGGGACATTGAAAAGAAAGGCGAGACCCCGACGATGCCGCTGACGTATTCCGTGCAAGAGGACCGGTTGCTGCTCACCCTGAGCGGTGCGCTGACCATTTTCCAGGCGGCCGAGCGCAAGCCCGAACTGCTGCACGCATTGGCGCTGCCACATACGCACGTGGTGCTCGATCTGGCCGGCGTGGATGAACTCGATACCGCGGGTCTGCAGTTGCTGCTGCTGTTGCGGCGCGAGCTGGCCAGCAGCGGCCGTCATCTGGAAATCGGCGTCTACAGTCCGGCGGTCCTGGCCGTGCTGGACCTGCTGCAATTGCATGAGCGTTTCCATCCCGCCGTGGAGGCCGCATGAAGAAGGACTCCGCCCGCGATGCCGTGGTCCAGGAAGCCCGCGAGTTGCTGGTGGCCATGGAAGCGGCCTTGCTGCAGATCGAGATGGAAGGCCCGACGCGCGAGAGTATCCATGCCATCTTCCGCGCCGCCCACACCATCAAGGGCTCGGCGGGGCTGTTTGCGTTCGACAGCATCGTGCAGTTCACCCACCAGGTGGAGCACGTGCTGGATCTGGTCCGCGAAGAACGCCTGCCCTTGAATGGGCACCTGATGTCACTGCTGTTGCAATGTGGCGATTACATCGGCGAACTGGTCGATGCCATCGAGCGCAACCAGGAAACCGAGGAACCCAATGCCCAGCGCCGCGCCGCGCTGCTGACCGAACTGGAACACGTGGCGCAGTCGGCCACCGCCCCCGGTGAAGGCGCGGCCGGCGAGTCGACACCTATGGGGAGGCGGCCCGCCGTCAGCGCGCCGGCCGACCACGGCGCCGCAGAGGAGGCGCCCGCAGACGCGGCTCGGCAGGTACCGGCCAATTTTCCTTACTGGCACCTGTCGCTGCAGTTCAACGAGAACGTATTGCGCGATGGACTCGATCCGCTGTCCTTCCTGTATTACTTGCGCTCGCTGGGCCGCATCGTCGCCATCCTGCCGGTGGAGGCCAATATTCCCGAGGCCGCCACCATGGATGCCGAGAGCTGCTACCTCGGTGTGGAAATCTGCCTGGCCTCCGATTCGACCCGGCAGACGCTGGAAGACGTCTTCGAATTCGTGCGCGATGACAGCCGCATCGACATCCTGCCGCCGCACAGCCCACTGGCTGACTATGCCACGGTGCTGCAGCGCCTGGCCAGCGAGGATGCCGCGCGCCTGATCGGTCAATGGCGCAGCCTGGGATTGTTCAATGAAGTCCAGTGGCGCAGCCTGGGCGCCGCCTCGCTGGCGGACGCCGCAGCGGCGGTGGTGCCGGTGGCAGCTACCAGTGCGGGAGCACGTCCGCGCCCGCTGGACGAGCGCCGCGCGCAGGAGCAGAAGTTCATCAAGATCGAAGTCTCCAAGCTGGATCAGTTGATCGACCTGGTGGGCGAGCTGGTGATTGCCGGGGCCAGTGCGCGCCTGATCGCGCGCCGCCGCAAGGATAGCCAGTTCGAGGAAGCCACCCAGGCCATCGACAGCCTGATGGAACAGATCCGCGATGCCGCGCTGACCTTGCGCATGGTGCAGATCAATGAAGTGTTCCAGCGTTTCCCGCGTATCGTGCGCGACATTGCGCGCGACCTGGACAAGGATATCGAATTGACGATGACCGGCTCCGACACCGAGCTGGACAAATCCATGGTGGAACGCCTGGCCGATCCCTTGATGCACATCGTGCGCAATGCCATCGACCACGGCATCGAACCGGCCGCCGAGCGCATCGCCGCCGGCAAGCCGCCCAAGGCCTCGCTGCGGCTCAATGCCATGCATGAATCCGGCAGCGTGCTGGTGGAGGTGATGGACGATGGCCGTGGCATGGATCGCGCACGCATCCTGGACAAGGCCATCGCACAAGGACTGGCGGCGCCGGATGCCGAATTGAGCGATGCCGAGATCTATCGTTTCGTCTTCGAACCCGGCTTTTCCACTGCCGAGCAGATCACCGAACTTTCCGGTCGCGGCGTGGGCATGGATGTGGTCAAGCGCAACATCGACGCCTTGCACGGCGAGGTGGCCATCGATACCGAGGCCGGCCGCGGCACCGTGGTGCGCATCCGCCTGCCGCTGACGCTGGCCATCATTTCAGGTTTCCAGGTGGTGGTAGGTAATGCCGTGTTCGTCATTCCGCTGGACATGGTGGTGGAATGCATCGACATGCCGCCCCGGCAAAGCACCAGCCACATCGTCGCGGTTCGCGGCGAGCCCTTGCCCTTCGTCCCGTTGCGCGATCTGTTCGACTTGCCGGCACGCGAGCAGGCCAGGGCGCGCAAGAGCCTGGTGATCGTGCAGTACGGACAATTGCGCGCCGGCCTGCTGGTCGACGGTCTGCTGGGCGAGTGCCAGGCGGTGATCAAGCCGCTGGGGCGCCTGTTCGGCAAGGTCAAGGGTCTGTCGGGATCGACCATCCTGGGTGATGGCCGGGTGGCGCTGATCCTGGATATTCCGCACCTGGTCCAGCATACCCAGCAGCAGGAACAAGGCAACACGGCGGCCTACGCCGAACGCAGCGCGGCGTCGGCGCCATGAGGGGCACCGCCGATGCGCGCGCATCACGAGGGGAAGCGAGCATGCAAGAATCGATGACCAACAGGATGAGCATCAAGCAGATCTTCATCTGGCTCGGGGTAGTGTTGTCCATCCTGGTGGCGATAGTGATCGGCCTCACCGACGCCTTGCAGCACGCCAATGCCGCGCTGGAGCACGCGCACCAGTCACGCTACGACTCGGCCGCGCTGGCCAATGAACTGCGCCGCACGACCGAGGACATGACCAAGTTCGCCCGCGCCTACGTGACCACGGGCGACCCCAATGATGAGGATCGCTATTACATGATCCTCGACATTCGTAATGGCAAGCGTGCGCGCCCCTCCAACTACGACCGTTTCAACTGGGATCTGGTGAGCGCCCGCAAACTGCCGGTGGAGGCGGGTGCCCAGGCGGTGCCGCTGAGCGAACTGATGAAGCGCGCCGGTTTCACCGAACAGGAACTGGCCAAGATGCAGGAAGCCCTGAAGCTGGGTGACCAGCTCTCGCGCATCGAGATCACCGCCTTTCATGCAGTCAAGGGCGAGTTCGATGATGGCGAGGGCAAGTTCACCGTGGTCGGTGCGCCCAATCAGGCGATGGCGCAGGAACTGGTGTTCGATCAGACCTACCGCGCCCTGTTCGGCCGCGTGATGACACCGATCAACGACTTCCTGCGCCAGGTCGACGAACGCACCCAGGCGCGCGTCATCAGGGCCGGTAATGACTATGCCGAGCTGCAACAGAAGATCCTGTGGCTGCTCTCGGCCTCGGTGGTGGTGTTGTTCGCCTGCCTCGGATTTGCTTATCGCACCATCCGCTCGCAGATCGGGGGCGAGCCGCGCGATGCCATGACCGTCTTGCGCCGCGTGGCCGAGGGTGATCTCACCGTGATCGTGCCGCTGCGCAAGAACGACAAGGTGAGCGTGCTCTACAGTACCCAGCAGATGGTCAACAAATGGACCGACGTCATCGGCGACGTCAGCGGCACGGCCAGCGCCCTGGCCTCGGCATCGGAACAGATTTCCTCCTCCTCGCAGGCCCTGTCGCACAATGCATCGCAGCAGGCGGCCAATGTCGAGGAGACCAGTGCCTCGGTGGAAGAGATCACCTCCACCATCGCCCAGAACGCCGACAACGCGCGCACCACCGACGGCATCGCCAGCCTGTCGGCCAGCGCCGCCGCCGAAGGCGGTGAGGCAGTGCGGGAGACCGTAGCGGCGATGAAGCAGATCGCCAGCAAGATCGGCATCATCGATGACATCGCCTATCAGACCAACCTGCTGGCGCTGAACGCGGCCATCGAAGCGGCGCGCGCCGGTGAGCATGGCAAGGGGTTTGCAGTGGTCGCCGCCGAAGTGCGCAAGCTGGCCGAACGCTCGCAAACTGCTGCCCAGGAAATCATTGCGGTGGCCGAGAACAGCGTGGGTCTGGCGGAAAAGGCCGGTGGCCTGCTCAACCAGATGGTGCCGTCGATTCGCAAGACCGCCGACCTGGTGCAGGAGATCGCAGCCGCCTCGGCGGAACAATCGACCGGTTTGGAACAGATCAACAATGCCGTGCACCAGATGGCGCAGACTACCCAGATGACTGCGGCGGCCTCGGAAGAGCTGTCGGCGACCTCCGAAGAGATGAGCGCCCAGGCCATCCATCTGCAGGATCTGATGCGCTTCTTCCGCGTGGAAGAGTTGCAGAAGACTGCCTCCGGCGCCAGCGCGGGCGAACTGCCGGGCGCGGGCGCAAAGCAGGACAAGCGCGCCCGCCACGATGCGCAGAGCAAGCGCGAACATTCGCGCCGGCTGTCTATGCTGGATGTGGACGAGGATGCAGCGGGCGTGGATGAATCCTCGTTCAAGCGATTCTGAGGTGGCTGCCATGTCCTTTACGTTCTTGTCGCGCATCTCGTTACACTCGCCGCCTGCGGGTCGCGCACGCATCAATCCGCCACCCGACCTTGGTGGCAGCAAGGAGAGCAAGCCATGCCCAGCGTATCGTTGAATGGCGAATCCATCCGCAAGCGGCAGCAGGAAGAAGTCATCGAAAGCCGCCAGTTCCTGACCTTCCTGGTGGGCAGCGAGAGCTTCGCCATGCCCATTGCCAGTATCCGCGAGATCATCAAATTCGGTGGCTTGACCGAAGTGCCGCTGATGCCCGATTTCCTGCGCGGCGTGATCAACCTGCGCGGCTCGGTGGTGCCGGTCATCGACCTGTCGGTGCGCTTTGGCCGCGCACCCACGGTAGAAACCAAACGCACCTGCATCATCATCATGGAACTGATCCAGGAGGAGCAGTTGCTGCTGCTGGGCGTGATGGTCGATGCGGTCAGTGCGGTGCTGAGCATCGGAGTCGATCACATCGAGCCGCGCCCGTCTTTTGGCGCCGGCATCCGCGCCGATTTCATCGAAGGGATGATCAACGTCAACGAGCGTTTCGTCGTGGTGCTGGACGTGCAGCGCGTGCTGTCGGTGGACGAACTGGCGAGCCTGCTGGGCATGAGTGCCGAGGACGCGCTGGGCGGCGTGCCGGTACTGTCGGCGCAAGCGGAAAAGGAGTAGCGCCATGGCGGGCATCGGCAAGCTGACAGGCAGGGCGGGCAGAGCCAATGGCGCCGATGCCGGTGCCGGTGCGGGTACTTCCGCCGGTGTCACTGCGCCAGCCAGGCCGGCCAGCGTATCCTCGGACGCCGACGTCAGCGATCAGGACATGCTGCTGTTCCAGCAATTGTTCAGGCAGCAGATCGGACTGCATTTGCCGCTGTCCAAAAAAGCCTTGCTGCACAGCCGCCTCAACCATCGCCTGCAGGAACTCGGCCTGCAGGGACTGGCACAGTATCATCGCCTCATCAGCAGCGCGGACGGCGCCGAGGAATGCCAGCGCGCCATCGACCTTATCACCACCAACGAAACCTATTTCTTTCGCGAACAGAGCCACTTCGATTTTCTGGCCCAGGAGCTGCTGCCGCAGTGGCGCGACCGGAAAAGCCTGCGCGTCTGGAGCGCCGCCTGCGCCACCGGTGAAGAGGCATACTCCCTGGCGATGGTGCTGGATCATCACCGGCCTGCCGGTGGCTGGTCCGTATTCGGTTCGGATATCAGCAAGCGCGTGCTGCGCTTCGCGCGCCGGGCGCTTTATCCGATGGCACGCGGGCAGAATATTTCGCGCCCGTATCTGCGCCGGTATTGCCTGCTCGGCACGGGGGAATACGAAGGCCATTTCCTGGTGCAGGCGGAGCTGCGTGCCAAGGTCGAGTTCGCCCAGCGCAACCTGACCGCGCTGCACGAACATGAGGATGGGCTGTATGACCTGATCTTCCTGCGTAACGTCATCATCTATTTTGATTGCGACATCAAGCTGCAGGTGTTGAAGGACGTGATCGCCCGTCTGCGTCCCGGTGGCTACCTGGTGGTGGGCCATTCGGAATCGCTGCACGGCATGGCGCTGGACCTGCAGATGCACTCACCGTCCATTTACCGGAGGCCGCAATGAACCCCGGCGCAGCCATCCGCGTGATGGTCATCGACGACTCGTCGGTGGTGCGCCAGCTGCTGCTGCAGTTGCTGGCGCAGACGGCCGATATCCGTGTCATCGGCACCGCACCCGATCCGGTATTTGCCATGCGCAAGATGCAGCAGGAATGGCCCGACGTGATCCTGCTCGACATTGAAATGCCGCGCATGGATGGCATGACCTTCCTGCGCCAGATCATGGCTACGCGGCCCACCCCGGTCGTCATCTGCACGGTGCGCGCCGGCGGCGAAGGGGATATCACGGCCGAAGCGCTGGCGGCCGGCGCAGTGTCGGTGATTGCCCGGCCGCAAATGGGCGTACGTGATTTTTTGCAGGATGCCCTGGCCGAACTGGCCCGTGCCATCCGGGCAGCTGCCTTGGTGGGGGCGAGGGGCGCAGGGAGCATGTCGGCACGGCCCGTCTCATCGGCTCTCAAGCTGCGCACGGTCAAAGCAGCATCGCGAGAAATGCTGCATGATGACGGCTGCGCTGCGGTGCTGCAGCGCCACACCGCCGATGCGGTGCTGGCAGCGCCGGGACTGGAAGATGGTTATCGCCCCCGCACTGCGCGCATCATTGCCATCGGCGCTTCGACAGGGGGACCGCAGGCGCTGGAGCGGGTGCTGCGGCCATTGGACCGGCGCTGTCCCGGCATCGTGGTGGTGCAGCACATGCCGCAGCGCTTCACCCGCAGTTTTGCCGAACGGTTGCACCGCATTTCCGGCGCCGATGTCAAGGAAGCGGAACATCACGACGTGGTACTGCCGGGACGGGTGTTGATTGCGCCTGGCGGGAAACATCTGGTAGTGAAGCGCGATGGCCTTCAGTACTATGTGGAAACATTGGAAGGCCCGCTGGTGAGCCGGCACAAGCCTTCGGTGGACGTGCTGTTCCGCTCGCTGGCCAAGGCCGCCGGCAGCAATGCAGTGGGCATCATCATGACCGGCATGGGGGACGATGGCGCAAGGGGGATGCGGGAGATGGCCGATTGCGGCGCCGCGACCTACGCCCAGGACGAAGCCACCAGCGTGGTCTTCGGCATGCCGAAAGAAGCGATACACATGGGCGGCGTCGGTGACGTCCTCCCGCTCGATCATATCTCCGCCGTGATAGAACAATATGCCGCTAGCGAATCTCAATGAGCTGATCGAATCCGCGCTGGTCGTCGACGACAGTGCCCTGCAGCGCCAGCACAGCGTGGCACTGCTGCAGGAGCTGGGCGTCGATCTGATCTACGAGGCCGGCAACGGCAACGAGGCGCTGGATCTGCTGGCCTTGCTCAAGCTCCCGCCGAGCCTGGTGGTGATCGATCTGGAGATGCCGGGCATGGACGGCATCGAACTGATCCAGCACCTCCAGCAGAAGGGCATCGACATTCCCCTGATCGTGGCCTCCAGTCGCGAGACTTCGCTGCTGCTGTCGGTGGAAACCATGATCCATGCCCTCGGCATGAACCTGATCGGCGTGCTGCAGAAGCCGCTCAACCAGGGCCAGTTGCGCGCGGCGCTGCAATCCTTCCGACCGCACGGCAGCGATGCGCACGCGCACGATGATCCGCTGCCTTCGATGTGTGAGAGCGACCTCGGAGCGGCCATTGGCGGGGGTCAGGTGCTGCCGTATTTCCAGCCCAAGGTGGATGTGCAGACCGGTATCCTCAAGGGGGTGGAAGCACTGGCGCGGTGGATTCATCCCGAGCGCGGCATGGTGCCGCCGGACCGCTTCATTCCGCTGGCCGAGCAGTCCGGCCTGGTCCACGACCTGACCATCAGCATGATGGATCAGGCCATGGCACAGGCCGCCACCTGGCACAGCCGGGGCCTGGCGATCAAGGTGGCGGTGAACCTTTCGCCGCTGTCGCTGGAGCAGCCGGACTTCCTGCACCGCATTCTGGAGCTGGTCGACAAGCATGCATTGCCGGCTGAAAACGTCGTGCTGGAAATCACCGAAAGCTCGGTGGTCGCGCACAAGGGCAATTCGCTGGGCATGCTGGCACGGTTGCGCCTGAAGGGCTTTGGCCTGTCCATTGACGATTACGGCACCGGTTTTTCCTCGATGCAGCAGCTGGCGCGCATCCCGTTTACCGAACTGAAGATCGACCGTTCCTTCGTCCATGGCGCGCATGATCGCAAGAACCTGCGCGTGATCCTGCAATCGGCGCTGGACATGGCGCAGCGGCTGGAGCTGGTGACGGTGGCAGAAGGCGTGGAGACGATGGAAGACTGGCGCCTGCTGCAAGACTTCGGTTGCAGCCTGGGGCAGGGCTATCTGATCGGCAAGCCCATGCCGGCCAATGAATTGCCGCTATGGCTGAAGGGACATCATCGCCGGCTCAGCGAATTGCGGCCGCTGGGGAAGGGGACTGCGACCGGGGGCACGGTCTGAACGGCATCGCTGGTCTCAGTGTTCAGAGTCGGCGGACCGGCTGATCCTTGATCGCATCCAGAAAATCGCGCGCCGCTCCCAGTCCCGGTATCACCACCTTCTCATCGATCTCCAGCATGGGCGCCAGCACGAAGGCGCGCTGCGCCATGCGGGGATGGGGAACGGTCAGCTCCGTGCTGTCCAGGTGCGCATCTCCATACATCAACACATCCAGATCCAGCGTACGCGGGGCATTGCGGTAGGGGCGCTCGCGTCCGTGTTGCAGCTCGATGGCCTGCAGGGCGTGCAGCAGATCGAGGGCCGTAAGCGAGGTCGACACCAGCGCCACGGCGTTGACGTAATCATCGCCACTCGAATCGATCGGCGCGGTGCGGTACAGCGAGGAGCTGCGCAGCAGTTGCGACTGCGGCAGCCGGGCCAGGTGCGCAATGGCTTCGTTGACGGTGGCCCGGGCGTCGCCGAGATTGCCGCCGATGCCTATCCAGGCCAGCGTGAAGGATGGATCCACGTGGCTCAGTCGTCGCCCGCAGGCGCGCTGTCAGCACCGGCAGCGCTACTGCCGCGACGACGGCGACGGCGCTTGGGGGCCTCGCCGGTGCCGCTGTCTGCGGGCTCGCCAGCAGCCTCGCCAGTCTCTTGAATGGCAGGTGCGCGCGTCTTGACAGAGGCAGGCGCTGCCTCCTGTTCGATGCTGCCGTCGCTGCTGCCGCTATCGACCGGCGACTTGCTGCGGCTGCGTCCGCCACGGCGCTTGCGTTTCTTCGGACCAGCATTGCTGCCGGCAGGATCGGCCGGCTTGCGGGCGATCAGTTCTTCGCGCTCGGCGCCATTGCCGGCGATGAAGGCTTCCCACCATTCGCCCAGTTCGGCATCGAGTTCACCGGACTGGCAACGCAGCAGCAGGAAGTCGAAACCGGCGCGCAGGCGCAGGTGTTCCAGCAGCTTGTACGGAGCCTTGCCGACGCGGCGTTCGAAGCGTGGCTGCATGGCCCAGATGTCGCGCATGTCGGAGGCGATCTTGCGTTGCAGGGCGAGCTTCTCAGTCTGGGCGTCGAGCACGTCATCGGCCGCAAGGTGCAACGCCGGGATCGGGTACTCGCCGGCCGCCTGGTACGCGCGCCACTTTTCCAGCACCTGGTGCCACAGCAGCGAGGCGAACAGGAAGCCCGGCGAGACGCCCTTGCCTTCCTTGACGCGCGCATCCGTGTTGGCCAATGCCAGGCTGACGAACTTCTCGCCCAAGGGTTGTTCCAGCACCACGTCCAGCAGCGGCAGCAAGCCATGATGCAGGCCTTCCTTGCGCAGTTGCTGCAGGCAGGCCAGCGCATGGCCGCTCATGAGGAGCTTCAACATCTCGTCGAATACGCGTGCGGCCGGTACGTTGTCGATGAGCGGCGCCATCACTCGGATCGGTGCGCTGCTGGCCGGGTCGATGGTGAACTTGAGCTTGGCCGCGAAGCGCACCACGCGCAGCATGCGTACCGGATCTTCGCGGTAGCGTGCTTCGGGTTCGCCGATGATGCGCAGTTTCTTGTCGCGGATGTCGGCGATGCCGCCGTGGTAATCGAGCACGGTCTGGCTGGCCGGATCGTAATACATCGCGTTGATGGTGAAGTCGCGCCGGGTGGCATCTTCATGCTGCTCGCCGAAGGTGTTGTCGCGCAGCACGCGGCCATGTTCATCCTTGGGCGCGGCTTCGGCCGAGGCGCCACGGAAAGTGGTGACCTCGATCAGCTCCTGGCCGAACATCACGTGCACGATCTGGAAGCGGCGGCCGATGATGAAGGCGCGGCGGAACAATTGCTTGACCTGTTCCGGCGTGGCATTGGTGGCGACGTCGAAGTCCTTGGGCTTGATGCCCAGCAGCAGGTCGCGCACCGCACCGCCGACGATGAAGGCCTTGTAGCCGGCTTCCTGCAGGGTCTGCGTCACGCGCACCGCGTTGGGTGAAACCAGGGCCGGATCGATGCCATGCTGCTTGGGACCGAGCACGTCGGGATCGATCTTGCCCCCTGCGGCGACGGCCTTGGCGCGCGACTTTTTTGCGGGCTCGGCACTCTCGGCTGCAGCCGCCTTGCCGCGACCGAGGATGGAGCGAATCAGTTTCTTGATCATTGCGCGTGGCCGTCGGCGAAGAGGTTCAGCACCGGCCAGCCGCGCGCCTGGGCATGCGCCAGCAGCTTGTCGTTGGGGTTGGTGGCGATCGGATCGGTCACGCGTTCCAGAAGCGGAATGTCGTTCTGCGAATCGCTGTAGAAGTAGCTGCGCTCGAACTGATCCAGCCTGAAGCCCAGACGCTCCAGCCAGGCTTCGGTGTGCACGATCTTGCCGGGGCCGAAGGTGGGTGTGCCGTCGAGCTTGCCGGTGAGGTTGCCTTGCGCATCCAGTGCGGGCAGTGCGGCGATCAGGTGTTCGACGCCGAAGTGCGAGGCAATCGGCTTGGTGACGAAGTGATTGGTGGCGGTGACGATGGCCACCAGGTCACCGGCGTCCAGGTGCTTCTTCACCAGGGCCACGGCTTGCGGCAGGATGGCGGGCTTGACCACTTCTTCCATGAACTGCAGGTGCATCTCGTCGAGCTGCGTGCGCGGGAAGCGCGACAGGTTGCCCAGCGCGAATTCGAGATAGGCCACCGGGTCCAGCGTACCGTTCTGGTAATGGGCGAACCATTCGTCATTGGCCTTGCGGAAGCTGTCGGCATCCACGGCGCCGATGCGCGCCATGAATTCTCCCCATTCGTGGTCGGAGTCGAGCGGCAGCAGGGTATGGTCGAGATCGAAAAGGGCGAGGTTCATTGTTCTCCGGATTCCTGTTGTAACAGTTCGCGTAGCAAGGGCAGGGTGATGGCGCGCTTGGTGGCCAGCGAGTAGCGGTCCAGCGCGTCGAGCATGCGCGACAGCGAAGGCATGTCGCGGCGATAGTGGGTGAGCATGTACATCATCACGGCCGGCGGAATCTCCAGGCCGCGGTCCAGGGTGATCTGCAGCAGGGCGGCGATCTTCTCGTCATCCGAGAGGTCATGCACCTGATAGATCAGGCCCCAGCCGAGCCGTGTGCGCAGGTCTTCGCGCAGTTCCAGGCGGGTCGGTGGCAGGGTGCCGGTGCAGACCATGCAGCCGCCCTGTTCGCGGATCTGGTTGAACAGGTTGAAGGCGGCGATCTGCTGTTCCTCGAACAGTTGATCGACGTCATCGAGCAGGTAATGGCTGGTCTGCGGGCTGTAGTCGAAGGCGGACTCGGGAGAATCGGCGCCGATCAGGCGCGCGCGGTTGCCTTCCTGGCCGGCCTTGGTGGCCAGTGCGTGCAGCAGGTGGGTCTTGCCGGCACCGGCTTCGGCCCAGAGGTAGATGAAGCGGTCGGTGCTGGCACTGCCGGTCTGGATGGTTTTGTCCACGCCGGCCGTGGCCAGCAGCTTCAAGCGCTCCAGCAGTTCTGCGTTGCGGCCGGTCACGAAGCTGTCGAAGCTTTGTGGCTGGTCCGCGCTCAAATCGAGCGGAATCTGTTTCATCGGTGGCTATCAGCTACGAAGGCCGCAAGCTGCTTGCGGCCAGTTAATGCAGGACGGCGCCAAGCGCCCGAGCCTGCGCAGCGTCCTGCAAGGGCAGGGAGGCTGTGATCGATCATAAACTCTTCAACGGTTGTAAAAATTGCTGGCCAGATACTCGCGTCGCACATGCATGGCGATCACCGAGACAATGGCCGAGGCCGGCAGCGCCAGTAGCACGCCGACGAATCCGAACAACTGGCCAAAGGCCAGCAAGGCGAAAATCACCACCAGCGGATGCAGGCCGATACGCTCGCCCACCAGCTTTGGCGTGAGGATGAAGCTTTCCAGCACCTGCCCCACGCCATAAATCAGGGCCACCCACAACAATCCCATGGCGCCATCGAATTGCAAGATGGCCGCCAGGATCGCCAGCACCAGCCCCAGGCCGAAGCCCACGTAGGGGATGAACACCAGCAAGCCGGTGAGCACACCCACGGGAAGGGCGCTGTCAAATCCGGCCACGGTGAGCGCAACCGAATAATAGACCGCCAGCACCAGCATCACCAGCAATTGTCCTCGCAGATACTGGCCCAGCAGGCCATCGACCTCGGCCGCCATGGTATTGACGCGGGCGGCCCAGCGGCGCGGGATGAGAATCTGCACGCGCTTGATGAAAGGATGCCAGTCCTGCAGCAGGTAGAACAACACCATCGGCACGAACAGCAGATTGGCCAGCCAGGCCAAGAGCGCCGTGCCACCGACCTTGGCCGAGGCCAGCACGGAACTCCACAGCTCGTCGCCGCTGGTGCTGATCTGTTGCGTGAGCAAGGCCTTGATGCCGGCCAGGTCCAGCCGCACGTCGATGCCCAGCTGATGCAGGCGCGGCGAGAGGAAGGCGTTCAGCTTGTCCAGCAGCGGCGGCACCTGGGCCTGCAACAGCGGGATCTGGCGCAGTACCAATGGCACCACGATCAGCACCAGCGCCAGACCGGCCAGGATCAGCAGCAGCACCATGATGGTCACGCCCACGAAGCGCGGGATGCGCAGCGGGCCGAGACGGCGGCTGGCGATCCAGTCCACGCCGGGGTTGAGCGCATAACCGATGATGCCGGCGGCAACGAAGGGCGAGAGCATCGGCCCCAGCGCCACCAGTAGTGACAACAGCAAAATGCCGACAATCAGCCACGCCAGGTTCTGTTTTTGCTCTTCGGACAAAGAAAAAGGCATGGATTCGGAGTTCGCAGGTGGCGGTTTTGTTAAAATCACGGCTTGGCAGGGGCACTTCAGCCCTGAATCCCCTATTTTACCGTCTTCACTGGCAATATTTCATCATGACTTCACCTTCCAATGTCTCCCTCTCCTACCGTGACGCTGGCGTCGATATCGATGCCGGTGATGCCCTGGTCGAAGCGATCAAGCCGTTCGCCAAGCGCACCACCCGCGAAGGCGTGCTGGGCGGCATTGGCGGTTTCGGTGCCCTGTTCGAGATCAGCAAGAAGTACAAGGAACCGGTGCTGGTCTCCGGCACCGACGGCGTGGGCACCAAGTTGAAGCTGGCCTTCCACCTGAACCGTCACGATACGGTCGGTATCGACCTGGTGGCCATGAGCGTCAACGACATCCTGGTGCAAGGCGCCGAGCCGCTGTTCTTCCTCGATTACTTTGCCTGCGGCAAGCTGGACGTGCCCTCGGCCACCGATGTCATCAAGGGCATCGCCGCCGGTTGCGAACAGGCCGGCTGCGCCCTGATCGGCGGTGAAACCGCGGAAATGCCCAGCATGTACCCGGACGGTGAATACGACCTGGCCGGCTTCGCGGTCGGCGCGGTGGAAAAGTCCAGGATCATCGACGGCACCAAGATCGCCCCGGGCGACGTGGTGCTGGGCCTGGCCTCCTCGGGTGCCCACTCCAACGGTTACTCGCTGGTGCGCAAGATCCTGGACGTGGCCAAGCCCGACCTGGAAGCCGACTTCCACGGCCGCAAGCTGGCTGATGTGCTGATGGCCCCGACCCGCATCTACGTCAAGCCGCTGCTGTCGCTGATGGAGAAGCTGGAAGTCAAGGGCATGGTCCACATCACCGGTGGCGGCCTGGTCGAGAACATCCCGCGCGTGCTGCAGGATCACCTGACCGCTGAGCTGGACGCCAAGTCCTGGACCATGCCCCCGCTCTTCACCTGGCTGCAGCAGCATGGCGGCGTGGCCGATGCGGAAATGCATCGCGTCTTCAACTGCGGCATCGGCATGACCGTGATCGTCTCCAAGGAAAACGCCGACGCCGCCGAAGCCCATCTGAAGGCCGCTGGTGAAACCGTCTACCGCATCGGCGCCATCCGCGCCCGCGCTGAAGGCGAAGCCCAGACCATCGTGCGCTGATCGATGTAAATCGTTTTAAAGTTTTATAAAGTAAAAAGGCTGCATTCTGAATGCAGCCTTCAGGTTGATGACGAACCCCGTGTTTTCGAACACGGGGTTTTGTTTTTCAGGCGCAGGTAATTTGCAGATGGTCAATGGCGCAGAAGCTAAGCAAGGCGCTCATTTTTCTCTGTAGCCACTTTTGTACGCTGGCATAGGCGTTCAAGCCCGGTAAAAGCGCGCGCAAGCGCGCCACCAGCAGGGCAATCTTCTTCATGTTCTGGGCCGCCGCCGCCAACAAGCACTGCTCGGCGACCTTGCGCAAGCCGCGCATGCGGGCATAGCGATGTCCGTGCAATTGCTTGGCGTCGGCGAAACTGCGTTCTACCGTTTCCTTGCGTCTGGCATAGATGCGCTTGCCCCATTCGGTACGACGCCGATCATCCACCTTCTCCTTGGAGCGCTCCCACACATGGCGCGTCACCACCTTGACCGCATTGGCGCTATTGGTGCATTGCTCGCGTACCTTGCAGCCCCGGCATTGTTCAGGCTTGGATTTGTATTCCCGATACCCCTGCCGATTGGTGGTGCTGTAGTGCAAGGGCTGACCCTGCGGGCAGATGTATTCGTCCCGATAAGCATCGTACTCATACGCCCGTTTAAAGAATGTCCCCGGCTTGTGGTTGGGTGTGCGGTAGCCCATCACGCCGCTGATCTCGCGATTCTCCAGTCCCTGGCAGACGGCCGGTGTGAAATAGCCAGCATCCAGGCCAACGGCCTGTACATCAAATCCGAACGTCTGGCGCTGACGATCCAGGCGTGCCAGATAAGGTTGACTGTCATGGACTGAGGCGGGCGTGACATGGGTATCGGTAATGATGCAATGCTTGGCATCGACGGTGCGGTGATCCAGGTAGAAGAAGCCCTTGGGCTTGTCGTCGCGCACCATGTAGCCGCTCTCGGGATCGGTGCGACTAACCTTGATCTCTTTGGTGGGCGGCTCATCATCATCGTCGCGCTTGAGCGGCTTCTTGCCATGCTCGGCACGGTCGATATCCACAGCCGCATCCAGTTCGGCCAGATAGGCCGAGGGTGTCTGGGTAACTTGAACGTAGTCGAACTTGTTCTTGTTGGCGTTGGCCTTGAGGTGGGTGCTGTCGCTGTAGAGCACGCGGCCATCGACCATGCCGCGTCCAATGGCCTGGCGCACGATCTCGTCGAAGATCTCTTGATAGACGGTGGTATCAATGAAGCGGCGGCGCCGGTTCTGGGAGAAGGTGGAGGAGTCCGGCACCTTGTCGGTCAGACGGAATCCGGCAAACCAGCGATAGGCCACGTTGACCTGGACCTCGCGGATGAGCTGGCGCTCGCTGCGGATACCGAAGAGGTAGCCGATGAACAAGAGCTTGAAGAGTACCACCGGGTCCAGTGCCGGGCGGCCATTGTCGGCGCAATACAGATGCGCCACCTTCTCGCGGATGAACTCGAAATGCACCGCCGCGTCGATCTTGCGCAGCAGATGGTCCTTGGGCACGAGCATCTCGATGGTCACCATCTCTAACTCGTGCTGGGCGGCTGTCGGTTTTTTGAGCATGACCGATTAAACAACAAAGCCTTGGCTCTCGCCAAGGCTTTGTCATCAATCTGAAGGCTGCATTCTGAATGCAGCCTTTTTTATTTCCCTCAGGATTTTCCCGTCAAATGAAAACTTAGTTTTGATAAAACGAAAACTAAGTTTCCTCCAAGAAAAATCTAAGATTTCCGGACCAGCCTTCAGCTGGCCTGCCCGACATCCCCATCCTGCTCCGCCAGGATCTGCCGCGGCACCGCCTGCAGCCCGCGCGCCACGCCATTGGGCGGCGGCACGCGCACCGGCTCGCTGATGTCGGTGGCCGTCGAGAGCACGTTCAGGGTATCTTCCGGCGGGGCATCCCAGACCGGATCGTCGATGGCCTCGAAGACGCGCTTCAATTGCGAACCCCAGCTGCGGCGGATCATCTGGAAATACTGGTTCTGCTCATCGATGGTGACGAAGCGGGTCACGGCCAGGTCTTCGTTTTCATAGACCAGCAGGTCCAGCGGCAGGCCCACCGAGATGTTGGACTTGAGCGTGGAATCCATGGAGATCAGCGCACACTTGGCCGCTTCGTCCAGCGAGGTATGCGGCGTGACCACGCGGTCGATGATGGGCTTGCCGTACTTGGATTCGCCGATCTGGAAGTAGGTATTCTCATCGTGCGATTCGATGAAGTTGCCGGCCGAGTACATCTGGAACAGCCTGCAGCGCTCGCCACGAATCTGGCCACCGAAGATGATGCTGACGTTGAAATCGATACCGAACTTGCTCAGCTCGGCGGCTTCGCGGTCATGCACGGCGCGGATGGCATCACCCAGGATCTGCGCGGCTTCGTACATGGTGGTCGCGGTCCAGATGCTGCGCCCCTCGGCATTGGTGCGGTCGGTCAGCATCTGGCGGATGGATTGCGAAATCGACAGGTTGCCGGCGGTCATCAGGACCATCACGCGGTCGCCCGGATTCTCGTAAACACTCATCTTGCGGAAGGTGCCGATATGGTCCACGCCCGCGTTGGTGCGCGAATCGGACAGGAACACCAGGCCGCTGTTGAGGCGCATGGCTACGCAGTAGGTCATGATGGAATCGTGATACGTGGAAACGGAAAGCCGGATTTTACCGTAAGGCCCGGCGCCAGAGCGCGTGCGCCGGGGACATCTGTCGTGACGTACCTACAGTAACGGCCTGTTTCCGGAAAAGATGACAGTGGCTGTGCTTCTTTATTTCATCCGAAGCACAGCCAGGGACGGCTTACGCTGCCAAAGGAACAAGAAAATCGCGGCTGATGCGATTGCCCAGCTCGAAGATGCGCTCCAAAAATTCGGTGAGCGTATCGTGCAGGCCGGCGTCCAGGATTTCCTCGATGCGGGCGAACTTGAGATCGGCATGCAGCTTGCCGGCAAAGCGTTCGGTATCGGCCGAGACATCGTTGCGCACGTGGTGCAGGTTGGAGATCACGTTGCCCATGCAGGCCAGCAGCGAACGCGGCATGTCCGCACGCAGGATCAGCAGCTCGGCCACACGCTCGGGCGTGATGACATCGCGGTAGACCTTGCGATAGATCTCGAAGCCCGACACCGAACGCAGGATCGCGGCCCAGTAGTAGAAGTCCAGCTGCCCCGCTTCATCATGGGCGGCCTGGCTTTGCGACTGCGATTGCGACTGCCCGTTGAGCTTTTGCGACTGCGCTTCCTTGGCGCCGTGGAACTTGACGTCGATGATGCGCGCCGTGTTGTCCGCACGTTCCAGGAAAGTGCCCAGGCGGATGAAGTGGAAAGCCTCGTCCTCCAGCATGGTGCCGATGGTCACGCCCCGCGAGAGGTGCGAGCGGTGCTTGACCCATTCGAAGAAATCGCTCGGGTTCTGCTCCAGCGCATTGGTCTGCAGATAGGACTGCATCTTGATCCAGGTGGCGTTCTGGATTTCCCAGGCTTCGGTGGTCAGGGCGCCGCGCACCGCACGCGCGTTCTCGCGCGCCTGCCGCAGGCAGGAGGCAATCGAGGACGGGTTGTTGGGGTCGCGCACCATGAAGTCGATGACGTCCTTCTGCGTGAGCTTGTCGTATTTCTGGTTGTAGCCATAGAGCAGCTCCGAGATACCCAGCACGGCGCGCCAGCCCTGCTCGGCGTCGTCGGTGGATTGTGGCAGCAGGGCGGTCTGCACATGCACATCGAGCATGCGGGCGGTGTTCTCGGCGCGCTCGGTGTAGCGGGCCATCCAGAAGAGGTGATCGGCGGTACGGCTCAGCATCTTATTTCTCCAGAATCCAGGTGTCCTTGGTGCCGCCGCCTTGCGACGAGTTCACCACCAGCGAGCCTTCCTTCAGTGCCACGCGCGTGAGTCCGCCCTTGACCATGGTGATCTGCTTGCCCGACAAAACGAAGGGACGCAGATCGAGGTGGCGCGGCGCGATGCCCGATTCCACATAGGTCGGGCACACCGAGAGTGCCAGCGTGGGCTGGGCGATATAGCCATCGGGCTTGGCGATGATGCGCGCGCGGAAGTCTTCGATCTCCTGTTTGGTCGACGCCGGACCGACCAGCATGCCGTAACCGCCGGCGCCGTGCACTTCCTTGACCACCAGCTTTTCCAGGTTGGCCAGGGTGTAAGAGAGATCCTCCTTCTTGCGGCACTGGTAGGTCGGCACGTTGTTGAGGATCGGGTCTTCGGACAGATAGAAGCGCACCATGTCCGGCACATACGGATAGATCGACTTGTCGTCGGCCACACCGGTGCCGATGGCATTGGTGAGCGTCACCTTGCCGGCGCGATAGGCCTGCAACAGGCCCGGTACGCCCAGCGCCGAATCGGGACGGAAAGCCAGCGGATCGAGGAAGTCGTCGTCGATGCGGCGATAGATCACGTCGACCCGCTTGGGGCCGCGCGTGGTGCGCATGTAGACCACGTTGTCCTTGACGAAGAGGTCCTGTCCCTCGACCAGTTCGACGCCCATCTGCTGGGCCAGGAAGGCATGTTCGAAGTAGGCCGAGTTGTACATGCCCGGGGTCATCACCACCACCGTCGGATCGGTCACGCCGGCCGGTGCCACCGAACGCAGGTTGTCCAGCAGCAGGTCGGGGTAGTGATCGACCGGTGCGATCTTGTGACGCGTGAAGAGATCGGGGAAGAGCCGCATCATCATCTTGCGGTTCTCCAGCATGTAAGACACACCGGACGGTACGCGCAGGTTGTCTTCCAGTACGTAGAATTCACCCTCGCCCGCACGCACGATATCCACACCGGCGATGTGTGCGTAGATGTCGTTGACCACGTTCACATCCTGCATCTCGCGCCGGTACTGCGCGTTCTGGAAGATCTGCTCGGGCGGGATGATGCCGGCCTTGACGATCTTCTGCTCGTGATAGATGTCGTGGATGAACATGTTGAGCGCCTTGACGCGCTGGACCAGTCCCGCTTCCAGCTTGGCCCATTCGGCCTTGTGGATGATGCGCGGGATGATGTCGAAGGGGATCAGGCGCTCGGTGCCGGCATCGTTGCCATAGACGGCGAAGGTAATGCCGACACGGCGGAAGATCAGGTCGGATTCGGCACGTTTGCGGGCGATGATTTCCGGCGACTGCGCCGAAAGCCAGCTGGCGAATTCTGCATAGTGCTGACGCACTTGACCTGCTTCGCTGCTTGCGCCTCCTGAATACATCTCATCAAAAAAATGTGCCATAGATTTGCTTCGCGTTCCCGTGGGAAGCGGGAATCTTTCTAAGTAGGTTGTAACGAAAACAGAGGCGGTGGGTACGGCAAAACTACAGCGTGGTTACAGCGTAATGCGATGGCGCTAGGGGACTGCCGCTGCACGCCAGCGCCAGCGTGCATGAAGAAAGACTAACAGAGGCTTGAATTTTTTGACAGAGGAAAATTGCATGCTTTTGCTCCTCGCCCGAACGGGTCTGCTGCCATCAAACGCAGACCCGCAGCGGCTTCAGTTAGTCCATGGCGTCGGTGCAGGAACCTCGCAGGGGGCTGGCATATCGATGGTCTTGAAGTCGGCCGGACTAACGATTTCCAGATACTCCATGTCGGGCGAATAGTCGAACAGGAAGTGCACGATGCCCGGCCGCTGGTGTACGCAGTCGCCCGCCTTGACCAGCGTGACCTCGGTTTCATACATGAAGCGCGCCCAGCCTTTCAACATGATGACGATGTGAAAGTTGGCCTCATGCCGGTGCCATCCGGTGCCGGTCTGCGGTGCCATGTTGGCCTTGACCAGTTGCGCCACCACCTGGCCGCCGGTGGCGGCGGCAATGCCCAGATCGCGGTACAGGAAGAAGTCGCGCAGTCCGCCTGTTTGATAGGGCGTGTCGCCCTCGCTCACATGCGAGAAAGTGTTTTGCGCCAGTACGCTTGGATCAGCTACGGTATTCATCACATCCATCCTTTCTGCGGTCTCCCGCCATGGGCCTGCGACAAAAAACGGGCGCGACTCTCCTGCCATTGCTGCCGGTGCTGATGCTACTGATGCTTCTGCGCCCTAGAATTCCACATCCAGTTCGTCGATATCCTCCGGTTCCTTCTTGGCCGCCATGATCCACTCCTGCATCTCCGGCATGGCCATGATGCGCTTGGCATAAGCGGTGCAGATGGGATCGAGCTTGACGTCATAGGTCATGAAGCGCGTGACCACCGGCGCATACATGGCATCGGCCATGGTGCGCTGTTCGCCGAACAGGAAGGGCCCGCCGTACTTGGCCAGGCATTCCTTCCAGATGGTGGTGATGCGCACGATGTCGGCTTCCGCACGCGACCACACCTTGAAGTTGGGGAAGTGGCCCTTGAGGTTCATCGGCAGCGCCGCGCGCAGGGCCGAGAAACCCGAATGCATTTCGCCGCATACCGAGCGGCAATGCGCACGGGCAGCGAGATCGGCCGGCAGCAGCCTGGCGCCGGGGCGGATTTCGTTGAGATATTCGGCAATGGCCAGCGTATCCCATACCAGTACGTCGCCATGATGGAGGCTGGGTACCAGGATGGAGGAAGACAGCAGCAGGATCTCTGCCCGCGCCGACGGGTCGTCCGGCGGCACGATGTCTTCCTCGAAAGAGAGCCCGGCGAACCTGGCCATGAGCCAGCCGCGCAGGGACCACGAGGAGTAGTTCTTGCTGGTGATGCGCAAAGTCGTCTTAGGCATGTCAGTCCTTTATCTGTTTTGTGCAGGTTGACTTTGGGCACGCTGCCGCGTGAGCGGCGGTGTCTTGTTCATCATCTTCGTCATCATCTTGCCCGCCCTGTCTGCGCTTCAGGGAAGGCACGGACCACTGAACCGGTCCGTACGTCTTTTGCTTGCAAAGCTTGTGCCAGCTCGCGGGAAAGTGCAGGGCGCGCGCCGGGAGCCTTGCTGCCCGCTTACGAAAGCGCCACCGGCCCGCCAGAAGGCGCTCTTGCATGGCCTGACGGCCCATCAATGGCATGACAATTGCATCTTTGCCTCGGCGAGCGGACACCAATAAGAGACAACCCGAGGGCGGCGCTTCATGATCAACACCTATCAGCTCTACCAGAACTACGCCGACGCCACCGATCCGCTGCGGGCCTGTGCCCGCATGATGGCGCCCGTGCTGGGCGCGACCTGGCCCGGCGTGCCGGCGCATCCGGCCCTGCGCAAGATGGCCTCGGCCTGTGAGGTCTTTGCGCGCACCCAGCTCACCCATGTGCGCCCGCCCTTCGAGATCGGCGAGGTGGTCGATGGCGGATGCACAATTGCGGTGCATGAAGAGGAAATCAGCGCCACCCCCTTCTGTGGTCTGCTGCATTTCCGCAAGGAAACTGCGGCGGTGCAGCCCAAGATCCTGGTGGTGGCGCCCATGTCGGGGCACTTCGCCACGCTCCTGCGCGGCACCGTCAAGACGCTGCTGCGCGACCACGACGTCTACATCACCGACTGGCGCAATGCGCGCGACGTTGCCACCGGGCATGGTCGTTTCGGCCTGGATGAATACGTTTCCCACGTCATCGATTTCCTCGCCGTGCTGGGGCCGGGCACGCATCTGCTGGCGGTGTGCCAGCCCACCGTGGCCGCGCTGACGGCCGCTTCGGTGATGGCCGAGGACGATCATCCGGCGCAGCCGCGCACCATGACCCTGATGGCCGGACCGCTCGATACCCGCGTCAATCCGACCGCCGTCAATGCCCTGGCCAAGAGCAAGCCGATCAGCTGGTTCGAGAAGAACATGATCAGCACCGTCCCGGCCCGCCACGCAGGTGCAGGGCGGCGCGTCTATCCGGGCTTCGTGCAGCTGGGCGCCTTCATGAACATGAACCTGAACCGCCACATCGACGCCTTCCGCAAGCTCTATCAGCACCTGGTCGAGGGCGAGCAGGCGCAGGCGGCGCAGATCAAGGATTTCTACGAGGAGTATTTCGCCATGGCCGACCTGCCGGCCGAGTTCTACCTGGAAACGGTGCGCACCGTCTTCCAGGAGCATGCGCTGCCGCTGGGCAGGCTGACCTACCGCGAGCGCGTGGTTAATCCGGCCGCCATCCGCCGCACCGCGCTCTTCACCATCGAGGGCGAGAAGGACGACATCTGCGCCGT
Organism: Herbaspirillum sp. DW155; assembly: GCF_037076565.1. Taxonomy (NCBI): domain Bacteria; kingdom Pseudomonadati; phylum Pseudomonadota; class Betaproteobacteria; order Burkholderiales; family Oxalobacteraceae; genus Herbaspirillum; species Herbaspirillum sp. DW155. The sequence goes on from NZ_AP029028.1 coordinate 683,547, forward strand.
CGGCCAGACCGTGGCCGCACAGGAAATGTGCAGCAGCATCCGCCCCTACATGCGCCTGCACCATGTTCAGACGGCGGTGGGCCATTACGGCGTCTTCAATGGACGGCGCTGGGAGAACGAAATCTATCCGCGCCTGCGCGATTTCATTTCCATGCATCACCGATGACCTCAGGGCGTGCTGCCGAGGGAGGTGTAAAAACTTAGTTTTCCGGATCGCAAGATTAAGTTTTTCAGTCCCCGGCCCTAACACTCTGGCTTACACTCACAACGAGGTGCCTTCCATCAAGAATGTCATCAGGAAAGTCAGTCCGGAAGTAATCAGGCGGTAAGAAAAACAAGGTATGCAGTAGCTTTTCCCTGCATGTCGCCAACAACAACCAAGCCCCGCGCTTGACCATTTGCTTGTCGTAAAGGAATTCCATGTCGATCCACGTGGCCCTGAACCATGTCACCTCTTACAAGTACGACCGTGCCATCAACCTGGGTCCGCAAGTCATCCGCTTGCGTCCCGCCCCGCACAGCCGTACCCGTATCCTGAGTTATTCACTGCGCGTGCTGCCCGAGCCGCACTTCATCAACTGGCAGCAGGACCCGGAATCGAACTACCTGGCGCGCCTGGTATTCCCGGAGAAGACCACCGAATTCAAGATCGAGGTCGATCTGGTGGCCGAGATGTCGGTCATCAATCCCTTCGATTTCTTCCTCGAACCGTATGCCGAGCAATTTCCCTTCGAGTACGCCGAGGATCTGCAGAACGAACTGCTGCCCTACCGGCAGAAGCTGCCGCTGTCGCCGCTGTTCGAAGAATTCCTCAAGAGCATCCCGCGCGAGAAGGTCGGCAGTGCCAACTTCCTGGTGGCGCTGAACCAGAAGCTGGCCAACCACATCGGCTACACCATCCGCATGGAGCCGGGCGTGCAGACGCCGGAAGAAACGCTGGAACTGAAGTCCGGCTCGTGCCGCGATTCGTCCTGGCTGCTGGTGCAGTTGCTGCGCCATCTGGGGCTGGCGGCGCGTTTCGTCTCCGGCTACCTGATCCAGTTGACCGCCGACCAGAAGTCGCTCGATGGCCCCTCCGGCCCCGAGGCCGACTTCACCGACCTGCACGCCTGGTGCGAGGTCTATCTGCCCGGTGCCGGCTGGGTCGGGCTGGACCCGACCTCGGGCCTGTTCGCCGGCGAAGGTCATATCCCCTTGTCCTGCACGCCGGAGCCAGCCTCGGCCGCACCGGTCAGCGGTCTGGTCGATCCCTGCGAGGTCGAGTTCGAACACCTGATGTCGGTCAGGCGCATCTGGGAAGCGCCGCGCGTGACCAAGCCCTATACCGAAGAACAATGGGCCGACATCGAGAAACTGGGTCATGCCATCGACGCCGACCTGCAGGCCAATGACGTGCGCCTGACCATGGGCGGCGAGCCGACCTTCGTCTCGCTGGATCACCCGGACGAGCCGGAGTGGAACACCGCCGCGATGGGGCCGACCAAGAAGCCGCTGGCTGCCGAGCTGTATCACCGCATGCGCAACAAGTACGCTGCGCGGGGCCTGCCGCATTTCGGTCAGGGCAAGTGGTATCCGGGCGAGCAGCTGCCGCGCTGGGCGCTCAATTGCTACTGGCGCCGCGACGGCGAACCGATCTGGTTGAATCCAGCCCTGATCGGCGACGAAACCAGGCCGAACGTGAGCGACAAGATCGTCACCAGCCATTTCCTGCACCGCGTGGCGCAGCGTTTGCAGGTGGATGGCAAGAACGTCTTCCCGGCCTACGAAGACGTGTTCTACTACATGTGGCGCGAGCGTCGTCTGCCGGGCAACGTCGATCCCTTCGATTCGCGCGTGGATGACAAGCAGGAGCGCGAGCGTCTCATGAAGGTCTTCACGCAGGGCCTGCAAAGTGCGGTCGGTCATGTGTTGCCGCTGGCGCGCCGCAATGATGGGCGCGGCTGGCAGAGCGGCGCATGGTTCCTGCGCAGCGAGCGCTGCTACCTGTATCCGGGCGATTCGCCGCTGGGTTATCGTCTGCCGCTGGATTCGCTGCCGTGGGTCAGGGAGGGCGAGTATCCCGCCGTCTACCCGGCCGATCCTACGCAGGCCTTCCGTGCGCTGCCCGGCAGCGCCGAGATCCGCCGTCAGCTGGGCAGCCCGCAGGAACCGGCCGCGCGTGTGGACAAGGCCGCCAGCATCGCCGCTGCCATCGCCGGTGATGGTCGCAGCAGTGCCGCCACGGCAGCCAGTGCAGCGGCAGCAACGCACACCGCCAGCCAGCGTGTGCCCGCGCCTTTCGAATCGGCCAACTGGCTGACCCGCACGGCCCTGTGCGCCGAGGTGCGCAATGGCGTGTTCTACCTGTTCATGCCGCCCTTGTCGCAACTGGAGCATTACCTCGAACTGGTCGCTGCCATCGAAGCGGTGGCCGAGGAACTGAAACAGCCGGTGCTGCTGGAAGGCTACGAGCCGCCGCACGATCCGCGCCTGCGCAAGTTCAGCGTCACGCCGGACCCCGGCGTGATCGAGGTCAACATCCAGCCGGCCAACAACTGGAGCGAACTGGTCGAGCAGACCACGCACTTGTACGACGCCGCACGCGCCTCGCGTCTGACCACCGAAAAGTTCATGCTCGATGGTCATCACTCCGGCACCGGCGGCGGCAATCACATGGTGCTGGGCGGCATCACGACCAGTGATTCCCCTTTCCTGCGCCGGCCCGATCTGCTGCGCAGCCTCATCTCGTACTGGCACAACCATCCTTCGCTGTCCTATCTGTTCTCGGGCATGTTCATCGGCCCGACCTCGCAGGCGCCGCGCATCGATGAGGCGCGCAATGATTCGACGGTGGAAATCGAACTGGCCTTCAGCGAAATGGACAAGCAGGTCGCCAAGGGCGATTGCCCGCCCTGGCTGGTGGACCGGCTGCTGCGCAACCTGTTGATCGACGTGACGGGCAACACCCACCGCGCCGAGTTCTGCATCGACAAGATGTATTCGCCCGACAGTGCCACCGGCCGTCTTGGTCTGCTGGAGTTGCGCGCCTTCGAGATGCCGCCGCATGCGCGCATGAGCCTGACCCAGCAACTGTTGCTGCGCGGCCTGGTGGCGCGCTTCTGGAAGGAGCCCTACAAGCCTGCGCGCCTGGTGCGCTGGGGAACGGAATTGCATGACCGCTTCCTGCTGCCGCATTTCATCGAGCAGGATTTTGCCGACGTGATCGCCGACATGAACGAGGCCGGCTATCCCATGCGGGCGGAATGGTTCGCGCCGCACATGGAATTCCGCTGCCCCAAGATCGGTGACTATGCGGTCAAGGGCATGCAGGTCGAATTGCGCACCGCGCTCGAACCCTGGCACGTGCTGGGCGAGGAAAACAGCGGTGGCGGCACGGCGCGCTATGTGGATTCCTCGCTGGAACGCTTGCAGGTCAAGATCACCGGCATGGCCTCCGACCGTTACGTGCTGACCTGCAACGGTGTTGCGGTGCCGCTGCAGCCGACCGGTACCGTCGGGCAGTTCGTCTCCGGTGTGCGTTATCGGGCCTGGCAGCCGCCTTCGGCGCTGCATCCGACCATCCCGGTGGATTCGCCGCTGACCTTCGACCTGATCGATACCTGGAATGGCCGCAGTCTCGGCGGTTGCCAATATCACGTGGTGCATCCGGGCGGCCGCAATTACGAAACCTTCCCGGTCAATGCCTTCGAGGCGGAAAGCCGTCGTCTGGCGCGCTACTTCCGCATGAACCATACGCCGGGAAAATGGCAGGTCACCCCGGCGCGGGCGTCTGTCGAGTTTCCTTTTACGTTAGACTTACGCTACTTCTAAAACTGAGCCGGGCGCCGCTGCTGGAGCGGTGCGCAGCCCGGCCACCCACTGACTTATGCCCCAGCGTCTACTGGAAAGCTATCCGGTAGCCAGCGATCGTTATGACGAGATGCTGGCCGCCGACGGCCGCCTGCGCCCGCACTGGCGAACGCTGATCGACCAGCTTGAAAACCTCTCGCCGGAGATGCTGCGCCGGCGCGCCAACGAGGTGCGCGACGCCATCGCCTCCGACGGCGTGACCTACAACGTCTATGCCGACCCCAAGGGCGCCAACCGGCCCTGGGAACTGGATCTGCTGCCGCATCTGGTGTCGTCCGAGGAATGGGATTTCCTGGAGCGCGCCGTGGCCCAGCGGGCGCGCCTGATGAATGGCCTGCTCGCCGACATCTACGGTTCCCAGACCCTGATCGCCGAAGGCCTGTTGCCGCCGGCGCTGGTGTTCGGCCAGCATGGCTACCTGATGCCCTGCCACGGCTGGCAGCCGCCGGGCGGCGTGCATCTGCATGCCTATGCGATCGACCTGGCCCGTTCGGCCGATGGCACCTGGTGGGTGGTGTCGGACCGCACGCAGGGCCCGTCCGGCACCGGCTATGCCTTGCAGAACCGCCAGATCATGGCGCGCGCCATGCCCGAGGCGTTGCGCGACATGCACGTGGAGTCGCCGCATCGCTACTTCCATACCCTGCGCGCGATGTTGACGCGCCTGGCCCCGGCCCAGGGTGAAGTCCCGCTGATCGTGCTGCTCACGCCCGGCCCCTACAACGAAACCTATTCCGAACACGCCTTCCTGGCGCATACGCTGGGCTTCCCGCTGGTGGAAGGGGTGGACCTGACGGTGCGCAGCGACCAGGTGTTCCTGAAGACGTTGAATGGTTTGCGCCGCGTGCATGCCATCCTGCGTCGCATGGATGACGACTATTGCGATCCGCTGGAGTTGCGTGCCGATTCCGCCCTCGGTGTGCCGGGCCTGACGCAGGCCGCACGGCTGGGCAATGTGGTCATCGCCAATTCGCTGGGCAGCGGCGTGCTGGAATCGACGGCGCTGCACGGCTTCCTGCCGGCCATCAACGAGCGGCTCTATGGGGAGTCGCTGCTGCTGCCGTCGGTGGCTTCGTGGTGGTGCGGCGAGAAGCCGGCACTCGATTACACACTGGCGCATTTCGATGAGCTGGTGATCGTGCCGGCGTTTTCCTCCATGCGCATGCAGCCGGTGTTCGGCCATACCGTCACGGGCGCGGCGCGTCGCCGCCTGATCGAAAGCCTGCAATTGCAGCCGCACGCCTATGCCGCGCAGGAGTGGGTGCGCCTGTCGCAGGCCCCGGTGATGGCGCGCAGTGGCGACTATCGCCTGATGAACCGGACCATCAGCCTGCGCGTGTTTGCGGTGGCCGATGGCGAAGGCGGCTACCAGGTCATGCCGGGCGGGTTGACGCGTGTGGCCCCGCGTCAGCGACGCGATGTGGTCTCGATGCAGCAGGGCGGCACCAGCAAGGATGTGTGGGTGCTGCGCGAGCAGGAGCGCCCCGACGCCGTTGCGGCCGATGAGCATCATGGTGCAGAAAACGTCACGGTCATCAAGGGCACGGTGGATGTGTCCTCGCATTCGGGCGAGAACCTGTTCTGGATGGGACGCTATTCGGAGCGCGTGAAGAATCTCTCGCGCCTCTTGCGCACCACCTTGCAATACACCATGGATGGCCAGAGCGAGAGCCGTGGCATGCTGGGCAGCGTGTCGTGGATCTGCAGCCAGCTGGGTGTGCAGATGCCCAAGTCGGAACCGCGTCCGACCATCACCGGTCTGCAGCAGAGCCTGCAGGCGGCGGTGGTCGATCCGTCCGCACCGGTGAGCGTGGCCACGCAGTTGCGTCAGCTGGCCAATGCCGCCTACCAGGTGCGCGAGCATCTGTCGCTGGACAACTGGCACGCCCTGACCAAGATGCCGGCGATGGTGCAGGAACGCATCAATACACCGGCTGCCGCCCAGCACGTGCTGGGCAACGTGATCGATGCCTGTTCGGGCCTGGCCGGCCATGCGCTGGACGACATGACGCGCGATGCCGGCTGGCAGTTCCTGATGATGGGTCGCCATATCGAGCGCATGGCCAACATGGCGGCGCTGTTCGACAACTTCCTGCGCCTGCCGCCAAAGCGCCAGACCGCTGCGCTGTCCTGGCTGCTGGAGGCGGCCAGCAGCATCGTCACCTATCGCGTGCGCTATCGTCGTACGCCCGAATGGCTGCCGGTACTGCACCTGCTGGTGTTCGACGTGAGCAATCCCCACGGCATGGCCTTCCAGTTCCGCATGCTGCAGCAATACATGAGCGAGATCGCGCAGCAGCTGGGCTTGCTGAGCATGAGCATCCCCACGCACTTGTCTGGCCAGCTTGAGTCGATGACCCTGAGCGAGTTTGCCCACGACCATCCCAACGTCGAGGAGGCCAACGCGCGCCTGACGCAACTGATGCGCGATGCGGTCAGTGGCGGCTACATGCTCTCGGATGATCTCTCGCGCCATTACTTCACGCCGCTGACCGCACCGGTCAGTCAGGGGGTATGACATGAGCGAGCGCCACGTCTATCGCATCCATCACCAGACCACCTACCAGTACTCGCTGCCGGTGCGCCTGTCGCATCAGGTGCTGCACCTGACTCCGCGCGAACTGCCCTGGCAGCAATGCCTCTCGCATACGGTGAACGTATTGCCGGGGCCGCATCTGGTGCGCAGCTACGAAGACAATTTCGGCAACGTCATCAAGGCCTTTTCGCTGGACACCGACCACACCAGCCTGGACGTGCAGGCTGACTCCTGGGTTGCGCTCACGCCGCGTCCGGCGCAGCAGCCGGGCATGCAGTGGGAGGAAGCGGCCACGCTGATGGCTTACCACGGCGGTCGCCTGATGGCACCGGGCATGCTGGAGGCGTCCAACTTCCTGTTCGAATCCTCGCACGTACGCATCAAGCGCGAATTCATCCGCTATGCGGCCGAGTGCTTCAGTCCCGGCCTGTCGGTAGTGGAGGGGGTGCGTGCATTGATGATGCGCATCCATGAGGAATTCGCTTTCGATCCGGCAGCGACCACCGTCTCCACACCGGTGACCGAGGTCTTCGTCAACCGCCGTGGCGTGTGCCAGGACTTTGCGCACCTGATGCTGTCCTGCCTGCGTTCCATCGGACTGGCCGCGCGCTACGTCAGCGGCTATCTGCTGACCGAACCGCCGCCCGGGCAGCCGCGCCTGATCGGTGCCGATGCCTCGCATGCGTGGGTGTCGGTGTATTGCCCGGGGGCGGATGGGGTCGAAGGTACGTGGATCGATGCTGATCCGACCAATGGCATCTTCCCCGATACCGGCCACATCACGCTGGGCTGGGGGCGCGATTTCCTGGATATCTCGCCCTTGCGCGGCGTGCTCATCGGCGGCGGCCAGCAGAGCATGCACGTGGCCGTGACGGTGTTGCCGGGGGAAGAGGCGCAGGGTTTGCAGTTGTCGATCTGAGCGGCGTCGTTCTTTTCGAACCCATGAAATGGGTTCTAATCATTTCTCTCGCGTTCCTGCTCCAGAGCCGGCCTTGCGTGCCTCGCGCAGCCTTCATGCCGCGCACCATGAATTCCCGCACTGCAGGAACAATCGGCATCGCGCATCGTCCAAATGCCCGTCAAGGCGCATCGACATGTTGAATCACGGGCAACATTAGAAAAAATATACGTCGTCCATGCGTCACCGTCGGCGACGCCCGTTCAGTGGCACGCCCACTTGTTTTCAAGGGAAAAGCATGAAAAAAGCAGGTCTCGTTTCGCTGTGTCTCGTGCTGCTGGTCTCATTGGCCGGCTGTGACGCCATTTCATCGGAGCCGACATATGGTGGCTTGAGTGTTGAGGGGTTTAATTACACGCCATATAACTTGAGCCGTTTTGTCGTCACCGATAAATATGGCAATAGGGCCAGTGGCGGTGGAGATTTACCGCCCGGTTCCGGAGAGGGCCGGCTTAGCTGTTGTTACTCGTTAAAAGGAACAGAGTTTACGGTTGACTGGCGAGTGTATGACGCTGATGAAGCAATTAAGGACTTATACGCTCCGATTAAATACATAGAGAAAAAAACGGAGGTGCATCTACCTCCCACCAAAGTCGAAGGAGGGGCCGGCACCAGAATATTAGGTCTGCATTTTTATCCGGATGATCATATCGAATTTGAGTTTCGAACGGATTTGAGAGGTTCTCGTATTGATTTTTCAGAGGTCGATTATCGCCTCATGCAGAAGCATAAAGATCTCATGAATCCTCAGGGGAAACTTGATGAGTTCGCTGTCTTTCGCCGCACGGCTCGCGTTGCTGCCGAAGGATGGAAAAAGTATCGTCTGACTGATAATGACGATTTGGAGCAGTATGTTTATTACACCCTCTTTGTTAATAAGGATTTTGATCAGCATCCGGTGGTGCAACAAATCATTAATTCCACAAAAGGAAAGCCTGGCGAATTCGGGCGTGAGCTAGAGGCGCTTTCAGAGGAAACGCGACGTGAAATAAAAGCTAATAAATTTAAACATGTCAAAACTGGGGAAAGCAATGGCTGAAGTCCAGACCTCGGATGATGGCGCTATCAGCCCTGCGGATAAGACTCCGCCCAAGGTCGTTCTTGGAATGGCGGCGCATATTGCAGCGACGCGAAAGGCTCACAAGCTCACTTGCCAGTGCGATATTCACATGGGCTTCTTTTTTGACGGTTTTGGACGCTCCAGAGATTTGGATGATCCGGCCAGCTCCCGCTACTCGAACATTTGCCGCTTGTGGGAGGCTTATCGTGATAACAACGATAGACGAAGAAGAAATACGCCGAATGAATTCTGGTACCCCTTTTACTATTCCGGACTAGGTACGCCCCTGAATGATGATGCAGCAAGTAACGCCATCATCTCCGGCGCATTGAAGGTCGCGACAAACGCCGGCAAGGCGGTGATGGACAAAGCAAAGTCGACCGCCAAGGAGGCAACAGGCGTGGACAAGCTGGATGGTGTCGCAAAGCTGGCTTCTCCGACCAAGATCGGAACCAAGGCCCTGAAGGATTCATTGTCGGAAATGTCGTTCAGGCCTGTGGTAAAAGCCTACAAGGACATCATCAAGGATATCAAGGAGGCACCGGAAAACATTCGCAATGTCTTGCGCCTGGCCGAGGGAAACGAGTGGGTGACGCGCGGCAAGGCATCGGTGCGCGACCTGTTGTATGACGCCAAGAAAAATCCGTTGAAGGCAGGCTGGGCGGCGGCAAAAACGGTTTTTTCCGATCTGATCGTGGACTCCATTCCCTTGGTGAGAGACAGCAGAGCCGCCTCAACCGTGTTTGGAACAGGGGTGGATGCCAGGCTGACCGCCGCACTTGATCAGTTCGAGGCTGCCTATAAGGATGCCAAGGCGCAGATTCCAAAGGTGCAACGGATTCAGGTCTCCGTATTTGGTGCGGATCGCGGCGCAGTCATCGCTCGTGCGTTCGTCAATGAACTGGCGCGCAAATACAAGCGCGCCAATGCAGAAGATCTGGCCATCGAGGGCGACGCCATCGACATCAAGTTTCTCGGCATGTTCGATGCAGTATCGTCATTGATCGAAGAAAACAAGCTGATCGGTTTTCTGCCCTTAGTGGGCATGGTCAAGCAAAACTTCGGCGACCGTCCGCTAGGCGTGCCGCCGGCCGTCAAGAAATGCGTGCATTTTGCTGCCGCCCATGAACTGCGTTTTTACCAGCGGCTCGATAGTCTAGAGAAAACCCGTGGCGAGCAGTTTCTCTATCCGGGCACCAGCGAAGACATCACGGGTGGCGCGCCTGATGGCTCAATGGGATTTCGCGCAGAACTGCAGCGGGTGGCTTTGCGCGACATGCTCAACGAAGCACTGATGGCAGGCGCGATGCTCGATAGGATGGAAGATCTTGCCAGATTCAAACCAGAAAGTTTCAAGAAATTCTCGTTGGCAGCCCCCATCAGGGACGGCAAATCCAATTACCAGATGATGGACCTGATAGCCGCTTACCGGAAGATCGTTCCGCGTACGCAAGGTCTTGATTTTATCGCGCACATGAAGGTGTTTATTCAATGGCTGGCGGTGCGATATCAATCGCCGGAGTTTCGCGCGTCGGTGACCAGTCACGCAGACGAAGTGAAGGCAGCGCAACGCGCAAAACAGAAACGCGTCGAGATCGCGCAGGCGGAGTTCGAGGCAGCGCGAGCCGCAAAGCCATTCGATCAGGAGCGCTACGGGCGAGCCACAGGCGCGTTATTCAAGGCGCAACAGGACGATCAGAGTACGATGCAAAAGACGATTTATGAAGTGCATCGGCCTTTCGTCAGCGTGTGGGAACGGCTTGATTCAGAGTCCAAAAAAATCACCGAGACACGCGCACAAGAGCAGAAGCGGATCGATGATGAGCCACGCCGCAAGAGCCAATGGAAAAAATTGATGGATGAACGTGAAGCCCCCTGGCGGGCAAAGGGAATGAGTCCGCCGGGAATGCCGCCAACTTACCAGCCCGCACGCCCCCTAATGAGCCCCGAAGAGTCCATATTGGCCGACGCCTGGATCGCAGCCTTGAGCGGCAAGACAACACTGCCCGACGAGGTCATGGCGCTGTTCGATCTGCTGGTGCACGACACGATGTTGACCAGTTGGCACGATCACCTGCTGTCTTCGACGCTTTATTTCCAGACGCGTGCGGTCGATGCCTTCGGCGTGACCGATGCCAAGGAAGAAGATGAAACCCGCAAGCAAGACGATGCCAATGCTGCCCGCATCAAACAGATGCAGGAATCGATGCAAATGCCGCGCATGAGCCAGGCAAGTCCATAGCAGGCAAGTTGTGCGGGGCTATGCTTGGCACGCAGAAATATTCTTCTTCCAGCCCGGCATCATTGCGATATTCGTCGCCAAGATGGCTTCCTCTCTTGGCGCCAGCCCACCGCAGAACGGTCATCGTGTCACATGAGTACGCAAAAAGAATGGCCACTGATCGCAAGATCAGTGGCCATGTCATTTCAGTTCAGGCTGGCGCGTCAGTGCGCTCCGGCATCGGCCACCATCAGCGGCTTGCCGCCGTCAGGACGGTTGCGGTCCGAGGCCTGCTTGACCAGCAGCGCTACGGTCGAGACCAGCGCGGCCGTGGCCACTACCGCGAATACTTCGCCAAAGCCCAACTGGCTGCGCGTCAGTTCGGCCACCAGGAAGGAACCGGCGATGCCGCCGAAGCGCCCCACGCCCAGCATCCAGGCCACGCCGGTGGCACGGCCCCGGGTCGGGTAGTAAGCAGCCGCCAGCGCCGGCAATGACGATTGCGCAGTATTCATCAGGGTGCCTGCCACAAACACCACCACCGTCAGCGCACCCACGTTGCCGACCGCCTGACCGATACCGAAGACCGCCACGGCCGTGGCGGCAAAGCCGATGGCGATGACGCGGTTGGCGTTGTAGCGGTCCATCAGCCAGCCGAACAGGATGGCACCCACGCCGCCCAGCGGGAACAGCGCCGAAATGAGCGTGGCGGTTCTGGGCGCCAGGCCGGCATCCTTGAACAGCACCGGCATCCAGTTCACCAGCGCATAGAAGATCACCAGCCCCATGAAGTAAGCCAGCCACAGCATGCAGGTACCCACCACGTAACGCGGTTCGAACAGCAGGGCGATGCCGCTCTTGCCGGTGGCGGATTCACCTTGCGGGCCGGTCTCGGCGAGGGTGAAGCGGTTGAAGCCGGCGGCCGAGGCCGAGATGCGGCGCAGGACGGCACCGATGCGCTCGGCTGCATAGCCCTTGGCCACCATGTGGCGCACCGACTCGGGCAGGCCCGGCAGCATCACCAGCAACAGCAGCAGCGGGGCGGCACCGCCCAGCATGAGCACGCTGCGCCAGCCCCACAGCGGAATCATCCAGGCCGCGAGGAAGCCGCCCAGCGCCGCTCCCAGCGGAAAGCCGCAGAACATGGCATTGGTCAGCATGGCGCGGCGTGCGGCCGGGCTGTATTCACTGGTCAGCGTGACCGCGTTGGGCATGGCCGCGCCCAGGCCAAGGCCTGTCAGGAAGCGCAGGATGGTCAGCTCCTGCAGGTTGCTGGCAAAGGCCGAGCCCATGCAGGCCGCACCCATCACCAGCACCGACAGCAGCAGGATCTTGCGGCGGCCATAGCGGTCGGCCAGCGGGCCGGAGGTCAGCGCGCCAGCGGCCAGGCCGAACAGGGCCGCGCTCAGGACCGGCGCCAGGTCGGGCTTGGCGATGCCCCAGTCCTTGAGCAGCGAAGGGGCGATGAAGCCGATGGCGGCGGTATCGAAGCCGTCCAGCAGAACGACGAAGAAGCACAGGGCAAAGATCAGCCACTGATAGCGCGAGAAGGGCTCGCGGTTGATGAAAGCCTGGACGTCCAGGGCGGGGGTTTCTGGTCTCATGTCTCTCTCTTCAGAAATGGTTGCGACGACGGTTTTTCTTTTTTGTGCGAAAAGTATAAAACAATGTGCCGCCGAGTTGTTCGATAAATGCTCATATGTGCGGCAATCGAACACAAACGTACTTGATGAAGAAATGCGCGCAGCCCCCCGCCCCGTGGGCAGGGGCGGCAGGGCAGGGGAAGAGGCGTGAAGGAAAATGTAAAAAAGCGGAAAACGCGCTGCGTTCCCGGCCGGGCAGCCTGCTCAGGGCGTGCGGATGTGATCGATCAACGCGATGGTGGCTTCGTCCGGTGGCGGCGTGAGCAGGCTGACGATGACCATGGCGGCCATGCCCACCGGTACGCCGAAGATACCGGCCGAGATCGGTGCGATGTGGAACCACTGTCCGGCTGCGCTGCCGCCGAAGGAGGGATTGGTGTGCAGCATGTAGTACACGCACATCAGGAAACCACAGACGATGCCGGCGATCGCCCCGGCCTGGTTGGCGCGTTTCCAGAACACGCCCAGCACCAGCGCCGGGAAGAGCGTGGAGGCCGCCAGCGAAAAGGCCGCGCCGACCATCGACAGGATGTCGCCCGGTTTCAGCGAGGCCGCATAGGCCGCCAGCAGGGCCACCACCAGCAACAGCAATTTGGAGATGGTGACGCGCTTTTGCGTGGAGGCCGTGGGATCGACCACCTTGTAATACACGTCGTGCGAGAGTGCATTGGAGATCGTCAGCAACAGCCCGTCGGCGGTGGAAAGCGCCGCTGCCAGCCCGCCGGCGGCCACCAGCCCGGAAACGAAATACGGCAGTCCGGCGATCTCCGGCATGGCCAGCACGATGATGTCGCCATCCATCGAGATCTCGCCCAACTGCACCACGCCGTCGCGGTTGAGGTCATTGATGGACACCAGCGGATTGAGCTTGTCCATGTTGGCCCAGTAATACACCCAGTCCGGCAGGTGGCTGTAGCTGCTGCCCACCAGCGAGGTGTAGATGTCGTATTTCACCAGCACGGTGAGCGCCGGCACGGTGAGGTAGATCAGCATGATGAAGAACAGCGTCCAGAACACCGAGCTGCGCGCCCCGGCCACGGTGGGCGTGGTGTAGTAGCGCATCAGGATATGCGGCAAGGCGGCCGTGCCCAGCATCAGGCAGAACACCAGCGCCAGGAAGTTGTTGCGCTTGATGTCCGAACTTTGCGCATCGCGGCCGGGGAAGGGGTCGGTCTGCGACACCGGCGGCTGCGCCCGCGCCAGGTTGGCGGCGCGCGCTTCGGTCCATTTGCGTTCGGCTTCTTCCTGCGACTTGGGATAGGACGACAGCGCCCGGCTGGCCGCTTTAATCTCGGCCAGCGAGGCGCTGGCATCGCGGCGCACCTGGTCGGCCTGGTTCTGCGCCTCCACCCGGCCATCGAGCCAGGATTGCGGCAGGTTCTTCAGGCGACGGTCATAGTCATCGGCGCGCGCCTGGAAGATCTGGCGCACTTCCTTTTCCTTCGGATCGTCTTCCAGCTTGTGTTCCATCGCCGAGAGCTTGGGCAGCACGGCGCCATAGGCCACCGGTGGCACCGGGACGGTGGCGTGCTTGGCCGAGAGCCAGACGACCGGGATCAGGTAGGCGAACAGGATGATGATGTATTGCGCCACCTGGGTCCAGGTGATGGCGCGCATGCCGCCAAGGAAGGAGCACACCAGGATGCTGGCCAGTCCGAGGAAGATGCCGATGGAAAAATCGATGCCGGTAAAGCGCGAGGTGATCAGGCCCACGCCATAGATCTGCGCCACCACGTAGGTGAAGGAGATCAGGATGGTGGCCGCCACCGCCAGGATGCGGATGACGTTGGCGCCTTGCGTGCCAGGCTTGCCCGGATAGCGCGCGGCGAGGAAATCGGCGATGGTGTATTGCCCGAACTTGCGCAGGTAGGGTGCGATCAGCAACGCCACCAGGCAGTAGCCCCCGGTCCAGCCGAGGATGTAGGCCAGGCCGTCGAAGCCCTGCAGATAGAGGCCACCGGCCAGGCTGATGAAGGTCGCGGCCGAGATCCAGTCGGCGGCGGTGGCCATGCCGTTGAAGAGCGGTGGAACGCGCCTTCCGGCGACATAGTATTCGGGCACGTCGGAGGTGCGGCAGACCACGCCGATGCCGGCGTACAGGCCGATGGTGACGAACAGGAACAGGTAGCCGATCCACGAGCGCGGCATGCCTTCGCGTTCCAGGATGGCCAGCACGCACAGGAAGACGATGAAGCCCAGCGTATAAAGTCCGTAATAGCGGCATAGGCGCCGGAAGAAGTCCTTGTTACTCTCCATGCCCGCTCTCGCCTTGTTCACGTCGGACCAGTTGTTCGATACGCCGCATGCGGCGCACGTAGATCACCACGATGGCCAGGTAGATCAGCATCATGCCTTGCGCGGCCATGTAGAAGGAGACCGGCCAGCCGAACAGGTGCACCCGGTCCAGCTCGCGCGCGAAGTAGATGAAGAAGAACGTGGCTGCGAACCATAGCACCAGCAGCCATGCCGTGATGCGGCGGGTGCGGTGCCATTGGTTGCCGGGGTCGGTGGGAGGAGCGCCTTGGTCCATGTCAGGTGATGTCGTCGAAGAAGGGCGTGCGCGGCATCATCCGAAAGCTCACGCGGAACAGGCTGCCCGGATATTTGGGATCGGTACAGCGCGGATTGTGGGTGATCTCCACCACGGCCTCGTGCTGCTGGGCGATCTCGCGCACGATGGCCAGGCCCAGGCCGCTGCCGGTGCTGGGCGTACCGAGGATGCGATAGAAGCGCTCGAAGACATTGGCGCGCTCGGCCACCGGAATGCCGGGGCCGTTGTCCTCCACTTCCAGGATGGCGAGCCCGCCGCCTTCATCGGTACGCGCGCGTACGGTGACGCGGCCATTGCCATCGTGCGGTGTGTAATGCAGGGCATTGTCCAGCAGGTTGGACAGCAATTCGCGCAGCATCACCGGGTTGCCGGTGATGAGGATGGGATGGTCAGGTTGCTCGAACCCCAGGTCGATGCGCTGCGTGAAGGACATCGGCACCCAGTCCTGCACCACGCCGCGTGCCAGCTCATTGAGTTCCAGCGGCACCATGCCGCCCGCTTGCGATTGCTGGTTCTCTGCGCGGGCCAGCGAGAGTAATTGATTGACCAGGCGGGTGGCGGTTTCCGAACTCTTGGCCAGTTGTTCCAGTGAGCGGCGCACGTCGTCCTGGTCATCCTGACGTAGTGCCAGTTCGGACTGCATGCGCATGCCTGCCAGCGGCGTCTTCATCTGGTGTGCGGCGTCGGCGATGAAGCGCTTCTGGATGGCGATGGTTTGCGACAGCCGCGCCAGCATGTCGTTGAGCGAACGTACCAGAGGCGAGATTTCTTCGGGCACCTGACCGGAGTCGATGGGGGAGAGATCATCGGGGCGGCGTGCGCGGATGCGCTGCTGCAATTCCGACAGCGGTGAAAGTCCGCGCGAGAGCGCGAACCACACCAGCGCCAGCGCCACCGGCAGGATCACGAACTGCGGCAGGATCACGCCCTTGATGATTTCGTTGGCGAGCTGGGCGCGTTTTTCCAGGGTCTCGCCGACCTGCACCGTGGCGATGCGCGGATCACGCTGGGCGGCGCGCTGGGCGGCACTGCGGCGCAGGTCCACCTGCAGGGTGGCGATGCGCACGTCGCTGCCGTGCAGGATGTCATTGCGGAACTGCACCGTGCCCAGCGTGGTGCGGTCATCCTCGCCGGGCGGCTGGGGCATGTCGACGTCGCCTTCCACATATTCACCACTGGGGCCGGTGACCTTGTAGTAGATGTTGTCGATGTCGTCGGCGCGCAGCAGGTCGCGCGCCGAGACTGGCAGGCGCGCGACGACCTTGCCGTTGACTTCGGAAACCTGCTGGGCCAGCACGGTCACGCTGTCTTCGAGGGCGCGGTCGAAGGGCTGGTTGGCGATCGACTGCGCGATCAGGTAGGTGATGGCGATGCTCATCGGCCACAGCAGCAGCAGCGGCGCCAGCATCCAGTCGAGGATTTCACCGAAGAGCGAACGCTGTATGCGTTCCACCGGTTGGGTGGCCAGCGCGGCACGGCGTTTTTTGCGCGGGGCGGATGCGGCAGGGGCGTCCTGGGACGGCTCGACAGGCGAGGGCGAAGGAGCGGCGGGGGAGGGATCGCGCGCGGTCATGATCTGTCAGCGCGCGGCTGCTCCGATGCGTGCAGCGAAGTGCGCGCCTTCAAGCCGCGCCGTTGGAGGCTGCCAGCGGTACGGCACCGGTCTCGGGCAGCTTTTCCAGGCAATAGCCGAGTCCGCGCACGGTGGCGATGCGCACACCGCCGACCTCGATTTTCTTGCGCAGACGATGGACATAGACCTCGATGGCATTGTTGCTGACTTCCTCTCCCCATTCGCACAGGTGATCCACCAGCTGTTCCTTGGAGACCAGGCGGCCGGTGCGTTGCAATAATACTTCGAGCAGGCCCAGTTCCCGCGCTGACAGTTCCAGCATCTGTTCGCCGATGTAGGCGATGCGGCCCACCTGGTCGAAAGAGAGCGGACCATGCCTGATCACGGTCGGACCCCCGCCGGCACCGCGCCGGGTCAACGCCCGCACCCGTGCTTCCAGTTCGGAGAGCGCGAAGGGCTTGGCCATGTAGTCGTCCGCACCGAGATCGAGTCCTTGCACGCGCTGTTCCACCGAGTCCGCCGCCGTCAGGATCAGCACCGGCAGGCGCGAATTGCGCGCCCGCAGGCGGCGCAGCACTTCCAGGCCGGACATCTTGGGCAGGCCCAGGTCCAGGATCAGCAGGTCGAAGTCCTGGGTGGACAGGGCCGAATCGGCCTCCACCCCGTTCTTGACGCAATCGGCGGCATAGCCGGAATGGCGCAGGGAACGGGTCAAGCCGTCGGCCAGCACGCTGTCGTCTTCAGCAAGGAGGATGCGCATAGGAATCGGTCAGCGAGGCGGGCCTGGCTGCTTGTCTCGGATGGTTGAATTATTGTGCTACCTTTTTGTTCATATTCCACTAATTGCAAGCGCAATGCAAATCGGGGATATCCTGACGTGACCTGTCCTTGAGGGAAGTCACATGGTGGCCTTAAGTGTAACAATTCAGTCAGGGCCATTGAAGTCTGAAGCTTCGGCCTTATAGTAGGAGACACCAGCGAGATTTACTTGCTGGCAGCGCAATTTTTGTTGATATAATTTCTCGCATCCATTGCTGGAAAAATCCGATGAAACGTTTGTGGGTCCTCCTGCTGATCTGTCTGTTGCCGGTGCAAGTATTTGCAGCGGTGCTGACGTACGCCAGCTCGATGGCCGCGACCGACTTCCCGGTTCCGGCTGCGGCCCACGCCGTGGCGACCCAGCATCTGGCTGCCAAGACCGTCTCCCTGTCCGATCCGGCCCCCGCCGCCAGCGATGACAAGTCGCATGCCGTCTCCGCTGATGCAGGCCCCGGCGATGACGACGGTACCGGTTATGCCGACAGCGGAGAAGACTTCTCCACGCACGCTGGCATCGGTGACGAGCCGCTGCTGATGCAATCCCTGGCCATGGTGCCGCAAACTTCCCGCCTGGCGCCCGCTCTGCGTAGCGATGCCGCCCTGCAACCCCCGTTCCTGCCGCGCGCAGGACGTCCTCCCCGGGCCTGATCCCGTCGCCACGCGCGACAGGTGTTGCTGCGCCCGCTGAACCGCCCCTGATTTTCTGAGGCTTCGCGCCGTGCGACAGCAGGACCTTGCGCGTGCGCGGCCGGCGTCCGCCTGCCTGCGCGGCGCCGATGCTCCAGGGCACACCCGATCCGGTATGCATGAATTACGGCCGATGTGACCGCATCACATCATCAGAATCCTCTAGGAGAAAGCATGAAAAAAGCATTTGTCGCGCTGATAGTGGCGGTGATGACGCTCTCTGTTGGCATGTCGGCCGTCGAAGCCAAGCGTCTTGGCGGTGGCGGTTCGATCGGCAAACAGTCTTCCAGCGCCAGCCGTCAGGCGCAAAGCCCTGCCCCGATGCAACAGAACCAGGCCGCCGCTGCCAAGCCGGCCGCGCCTGCTGCCGCACCGGCCCCGGCTGCTGCCAAGCCGAGCATGTGGAAGGGCCTGCTGGGTGGCGCATTGCTGGGCCTGGGCCTGGGCGCGCTGTTGTCGCACTTCGGCCTGGGTGGCGCGCTGGCCAGCATGATCAGCACCATCCTGACCGTGGCCCTGATCGCGCTGGCGATCATGTTCGTGATCCGCTTGTTCCGCCGCAAGTCGGAAGCCTCGCAGTCCGCGCAACCGGCGCCGGCCTGGGCCAGCGCCGCACCGCAAGCTTCTGACACTGTGTCGGCCACGCCGCAGATCGGCTCCATGCTCAAGACCGACCAGTCCGCAGCCTCGACCACCCAGAATGGTTTCGGTGGTGGTTTCGGCAACGCCGAGGCAGCGCCTGCCTATGGCATCCCGGCCGGTTTCGACACCGTGGGCTTCGTGCGCAATGCCAAGACCTATTTCATCCGCCTGCAGGCGGCATGGGACAAGGCTGACATCAACGACATCCGCGAATTCACCACCCCCGAGATGTTTGCCGAGCTGCGTCTGCAGATCCAGGAGCGTGGCGCTGCCGCCAACCAGACCGATGTGGTCTCGCTGGATGCCGAGGTGCTGGGCGTGGAAACCGTGGGCAATGATTACATCGCCAGCGTGAAGTTCTTCGGCTTCATCAAGGAAGATCCGACCGCCTCGCCGGCCCAGTTCGCCGAGATCTGGAACCTGTCCAAGCCGGTTACCGGCCAGGGTGGCTGGGTGCTGGCGGGTATCCAGCAGCTCGACCCGGTCCACGGCTGAGCCATCGGCCCGGACAAACTGGCAAGAACGTTCATGATGTAAGTATCAGTTTGGCGCGGAAGGCGGCGGTTAGTGGATGAGCGTCGCCAGTCCGTTTTACCGCCGGCTTTTGCCGGCGGTTTTTTTATGTCCGTTCCCTGTCCATTCCACGCTTGCATTTTTCTTCATATCGGCCCTGAACCGCCCGTGTGGCGGGCATCTTCGGCGTACTGCCGTTGGGCCTCTCTCAGCTCCCTAGTACGATAAAAAAAAGCACCGCATCAGCGGCGCTTGTGATCCTGCGCGTCCGGCTCTTGACCGGTAGCGTCCCTGTCGCGCTGCTTGCTGCGGCCCGCCGTCAGCGGAAACAGCAGCGCCACCAGCACGAGGATGAGCAGCAACAGCAGCGTGATCTGGTCCAGCGCGTCCATGCTCAGGCGATCTTTTCCGGCGCCCAGATCGCCACATCAGCGGTATCGACCTTCCTGGGCAGCAGGCCGGCGGCGAAGAAGGTGTCGGCGATGCGTTGCTGCTCGCCCAGCGCCTCCCGCCTGACGGCACGCACCTCGTAGCTGCGGCGGCTGTTGGCCAGTTCGATGGTGTCCGCGTCCAGCCCCCAGAGCGGGGCCAGGAAGGTGGCGGCTTCGCGGGGATGCTGTTTTACCCACAGGCCAGTCTTCTTCAGTTCATCGAAGACCACGCGCAAGACCTCGGGGTTGGCCTGCGCGAAGCTGGCCGAGGCAAGGTAGTAGCGCTGGTAATCGGCCGCGCCCTGTCCGTCCGACAGGATGCGCACCTGGGATTGCCGCTGCACACCCGCCAGGAAGGGATCCCAGGTCACCCAGGCATCGACGCTGCCCCGCTCGAAGGCGGCGCGACCATCGGCGGGAGACAGGTAGGCGGCATCGACATCGCTGAACTTCAGCCCGGCCTTTTCCAGCGTGGCAATGAGCAGGTAGTGCACGCCGGCCGCCTTGGTCACGGCGATCTTGCGGCCCTTGAGGTCAGCAGGTTTGCGCAGCGGCGAATCGGCCCGCACCACGATGGCTTGCGCGGCCGGCGAGGGCGACTCCTGTGCCACGTAGGCCAGCCTGGCACCGGCCGCCTGGGCGAACACCGGCACGGTGTCGGCCACGTCAGCGCTGAGGTCGACGCCACCGACGTTGAGCGCTTCCAGCAGCGGCAGCCCGCTGGCGAATTCGTGCCAGCTGATTTTTGCGCCGGTGGGGGCGAGCAGCTTTTCCAGCGTTGCGTTGGCCTTGAGGATGGTCAGCAGGGTGGACGATTTCTGATAGCCGATGCGGATGGCCTTGCTGCCTTGCGCCAGTGCGCAGGCCGGCGCCAGTGCGGCGAGGCCGAGTGCGGCGCTGGCCTGCAGCAGGCGGCGGCGGGTAAGGTCGGTGCAGTGCGTGGACATGGATACGCTCAGGAAAATGGATAGTCAGGTTTTCTGCTGGCTGGACTGGCGTCGCGCGTCGCGCCAGCCCAGGCTCTTCTGCTCGATGGCGCGTAGCAGGCTGTCGCTGAGCTTGCCCAGCAAGGCCAGGATCAGGATGGCGGCCAATACCAGGTCCGGCCGGCTGCTTTCGCGTCCGTCCGAGAGCAGATAGCCCACGCCCCGGGTCGCGGCGATCAGTTCGGCTGCCACCAGGAACATCCACGCCAGGCTCAAGCCGCCGCGCAGGCCGGCAAAAAGATAGGGCAGGGATGCCGGCAGCAGGATGTGGCGGATCAGCTCCGAAGTGCTCAGTCCCGAACTGGTGCCGACTTCGATGAGCTTGTGGTCGATGTCGCGGATGCCTGCTACCAGATTCAGATAGACCGGGAAGAAGGCGCCGATGGCAATCAAGACCACCTTCGGTGTCTCATCGATGCCCAACCACAGCAGCAAGAGCGGAATCCAGGCCAGGCTGGGGATTGCGCGCAGGGCCTGGAAGCTGGGTTCCAGCAGGGCTTCGGCGCGGCGGCTGATGCCGACCAGCAGGCCCAGTACCACTGCCAGTGCGCTGCCGATGGTAAAGCCGGCCGCGACCCGCCCCAGGCTCGCACCGATATGCGACAGCAGTTCACCGCGCATCGCCAGCGACCACAAGGTATGGGCCAGCTCGCTCGGGGGCGGCAGCAGGCGCGCCGGAATCAGGTCCAGCCGGGCGCCGGCCTCCACCAGCAGCAGCAAGGCCAGCGGCACGATCCAGCCGGTGAAGCGTCCGGGGCGGTAGCCGTCATCATGCGGCCAGCCGCGGCGGCGCATGGCTTGCCTGGCGTGCCTGGTCTGCCTGGCGGGCGCAGCGGTCGGCTCGCCGGCGCCGGTGGTGGACGCGGCTTGCAGCGTGGCCGGCAGAGGGATGGGGTCGGACATGGCCTCAGGCCTTCACCACGCCCTGCGCGTAGCTGGGGTCGATCAGCGCATTGATGGTGCGCGGCAGGTCGGTGCCGCTCTTGACCAGATCCTCTTCCAGCAGGATGGGCGAGGCCGCGCGCAGGGCCTCGATGTGCTCGCGGCCGATCTGCGGCTGCGAGAAATCGTTGCGCTTGAGTTGCAGGCGGGCTACCGGCGCCGACAGTCTGGACTGTTCCGACAGCAGTGCCACGGTCTCTTCCGGATGCGCAATGATCCAGGTGCGCGCCCGCTCATAGGCGGCAATCACGCGCCGGACCTGCTCCGGATGGCGCGCCGCAAAGCTGTCGCTGACGTTGAGGAAACCGTAGGTATTGAAGTTGACGTTGCGGTAGATCAGGCGCGATCCCGCTTCCAGCTCGCTGGCCGCCAGATGCGGATCGAGGCCGGCCCAGGCGGCCACGCGGCCCTGTTCCAGCGCGGCACGGCCATCGGCATGCTGCAGGTGCACGATCTCGACGTCGCTTTTCTTGAGGCCGTTCTCATGCAGTGCTCGCAGCAGGAAGAGATAGGGATCGGTACCCTTGGTGGCGGCGATCTTCTTGCCCTTGAGTTCGGTGATCGACTTGACCGGCGAGTCCTTGCCCACCGCCAGCGCCGTCCATTCCGGACGCGAATAGATGTAGACCGCCTTGACCGGATTGCCATTGGCGCGCGCCAGCAAGGCAGCCAACCCGGCCGTGCTGCCGAAATCCACGCTGTCGCTGTTCAGATATTCGAGCGCACGGTTGCTGCCCTGACTCAGCACCCATTTGACTTCGGTGCCTTGGGCCTTGAGGTCTTCCTCCAGCCAGCCGAATTTGCGCAGCACCAGGCTGGGTGGCGAGTAATAGGCGTAGTCCAGGCGGATGGTCTTGGGTGGCTGTTCCGCGCGTGCCAGCAAGGGTGCGTTGCCCAGCATGGTAGCGCCCAGCGCGGCGCCGGCCTGGCGAAGGAAGTCTCTGCGTTGCATGAATGGGTTCTCCCGGTATTGGATCGTCCCGCGCGACCTGGCGTTGCGCAGCCTTCCGCCCCGGTTGCACGGGCGGTAAAGGTGGGACAAACCGACACTCTAAGGAGCAAGCGCAGGCAGCAGAACGACTATTTTCGCGCTTGCATATGCGGCCGGCGCATGTGGCTGGCCGCGCGGGAAATCATGCAGTCTTGCGGAGGAGTGGTGGTGCACTGCTGCAGTTCTCCAGTCCTGCAGTCCTACAGTTGTATAGAGGACTTGCGGGAAGGTGATGCAGACCAACTGAGATGAGAGACCCGGCGATGGCCGGCAGACCATCGTGCCAGCCCAGCACGCTCAGGGCAGGCACAGCTCGAACAGCGCGCCCCCGTCGGGATGATTGGACAGCCGCGCTTCCCCCGAGCGGGTGTCCTTGTTGTGGGCGGTGGCAATCGCATTGCACAGGTCCATGCCCAGCCCGGTGGAGGGCTTCTTTTCCTGCGTGCCGATACCGGGGCCGTCGTCACGCACGGTGAAGATCAGGCCGCCCGCAGGGTCCTTGTGGCAGCCCAGCGCAATCTGCGTGCGGGCAAAGCGGCTGGCGTTCTGCAAGGCCGCTTCCAGCGCCAGCGCCACCAGGTGTTCATCGAAGAAACCGATGACCGGCATCTCGGTTTCGTCCACCGACAGCGCGATCTCCGTGCTGCGTGAGACGGCGTGTTCGCGCACCAGTGCATCGAGGAAATCCAGTGGCGAGACCGCTTCGACCTGCGCGCGCAGGCCTTGTGAATCGGCCTTGTAGAGGGTCAGGAAGGCGATCAGTTTTTCCTGCAGGGCCAGACAGGTGACATGGGCCTGCTGGACACGCGGCTCATCGTCGGACAGGCGGCGCAATTCCCCCTCCAGCACGCCCAGGGAGTTTTTGATGTCATGAATGATGATCGCGGCAAGCTTGGGATCCATGGTCAGCTCTTCGGGGCTACTTTGCTCAGGGTGTCGCGCAGGAACTTGTGCATCTTCGCGACTCTATCGTTGCCGGGAATCAGTCGGTCCAGGGTGGCCAGGTAGCGGCGCACGCGCTTGACGTACTCTTCGTTCCAGCCGCGCTGGCTCATCCACAGCAGGTGCAGCTGGGCTGCGGCCAGCAGCACGCCGGTGTTCTCCGGCATGCTGGTCAGCGCCTCTTCCAGTCGGGCCAGCGACTCGTCGGGCTTGGCGCTGCGCATCAAGGCATTGGCTTCGGCGATGATGCTCATGCAGTGCTTGACGGCACCGTCGATGAGTTCCTCGGCCAGGTTGGCGCGGCCGGTATCGGCCAGCACCTTGCGCGCCAGCATCTGCAGGGTCTTGTTCTCGTGGTCGGACTTGACCGCATCGGCGATCAGCCGGGCGCCTTCCTCGTCCTTGCCCATCGAGAAGGCCGCCTTGGCCAGGGCCAGGGTGGCCGTGTCCGAGCTTTCCTTGCCGGCGGCCTGCCGGGCGGTCTCGAAGGCCTGCTGGGCCGAGATGGTGTCCCCCAGTTGCACGTAGGCCTGGGCTTGCACGGCGGCTTGTGCAGAGACGAAGATGTTGGATTCCTCGTAGCGGCGCGGTGCGCTTTCCAGGAGGCGCAGCGCGGCGTCAGGGTCGCCGCTGTCGATGTGGACCTGGGCCAGCGAAAGCAGGTCGGTGGGCTGCGCGGTGAGCGAGCCCTTGGTGTGCTTGAGTACCTTGTCGTAGGCTTCGCGCGCCTGTTCGAGGTGGCCGCTGCGGTAGGCCACGTCGCCCACCAGGCGGCTGCGACGGGCCGAGGGAATGATCTCGGAAGATTTGGTGAGCGCCTCCAGCGCCCCTTCCTGGTTGCCCTGGGCTTCGTCGATCTGGGCCAGCAGGTCGTAAGCGGCGATGAACTGCTTGTTCTGCGCCAGCACGTCCTGCACGATCGCGCGCGCATCATCCATCTGACCGGCCACGATGTTGCAGCGGGCCAGACCGATCTTGGCCCACACCAGGTCGTCGCGCATGGACAGGGCCTGCTTGTAGACCTCGCGCGCCTCGTCGATGCGGCGCTGGTCGATCAGCAGCGTGCCCTTGGTCTTCATGATTTCCACGATCCACTTGGGCGCGGCCTTCAACACGTTGTCGCATTCGATGATGGCGCCGGCGAAGTCCTTGCGCTTCATCTTCTCGGTCACCGGCAGCATGGCGTGCTGCTTTTCCAGCAGGCGGTCGACGCGCTCGGCAATGCGGCTGGCCGTCAGCGGCTTCAACATGTAGGCATCCGGCTGGAACTCGGCCGCGCTGGCCACCAGGTTGTAGCCGCTCTCGGCCGTCACCATGATGAACATGCAGGTGGGCGAGAGCATGTTCTGGGTGCGGAAGAACTCCAGCAACTGCTGGCCGTTGCTTTCCTTGTTGAGGTTGTAGTCGCAGATGATCAGATCATAGTTGCCAGATTGCACGAAGCGGATGGCTTCATCGGGCGTGGCAGCCTGGTCGACCTTGGTCACGCCAAGTTGCCCGAGGTGCATGCGAATGTTCTGGCGCATCGTCGGCATGTCGTCGATGACCAGGCAGCGCAGGGCGCTGATATGGCTGAAGGGCACTAAACTCATGAGAACGGTGTGTAATGCGATCTGTAAATTGATCTGTAAAGCAAGCGGTCTGCCGGGCCCCCGGAACGCTTGGGATGATAATAATTTCCGCAATGCAATATCGCGTGAGATGACGACTATTGCGCGCCAGATGACCCAAAGCTGACGAATTATTCCTACCAACTCGCGAGTGTGCCGTTTTTTTTCCTTCCATGCATCATTCCTCTGCGTTTTATGAAGTTTTCGGAAGGACTGGCTCTCGTATAATTGGGTTTTTCGCCCACGATGATGCAAGGGCCGACAAAAACGCTTGCACGAAGCACTGTTTTTTTATACAGTATCGCTCTATCGGGGCGGTCATCCACTGCCGCCGGGCAACACAGCAGCACGCAAGCCATATAGTGCAACATCAGCAAGACCTCCCCTGACACCCCTTCTTCACGACATTTTGCCGAGAGAGATTTATGGACGACAAAAAAGCTGCGAACAACTCTGAAAAGAGCAAGGCGCTGGCCGCCGCGTTGGCACAGATTGAAAAGCAGTTTGGCAAGGGCTCGGTGATGCGCATGGAAGACGGCGTCATCGCCGAGGAAATCCAGGCCGTTTCCACCGGCTCCCTGGGGCTGGACATCGCCCTGGGCATCGGCGGCCTGCCGCGTGGCCGCGTGATCGAGATCTACGGTCCGGAATCCTCGGGCAAGACCACCCTGACCCTGCAATCGATTGCCGAAATGCAGAAGCTGGGCGGCACCTGCGCCTTCATCGACGCCGAGCACGCGCTGGACGTCACCTATGCCCAGAAGCTGGGCGTGAATCTGAACGACCTGCTGATCTCGCAGCCCGACACTGGCGAACAGGCCCTGGAAATCTGCGATGCCCTGGTGCGCTCGGGTGCCGTGGACCTGATCGTAGTCGACTCCGTGGCCGCGCTGACCCCCAAGGCCGAAATCGAAGGCGATATGGGCGACTCCCTGCCCGGCCTGCAAGCCCGCCTGATGTCGCAAGCGCTGCGCAAGCTGACCGGCAGCATCAACCGCACCAATACCACCGTCATCTTCATCAACCAGATCCGTATGAAGATCGGCGTCATGTTCGGCAACCCGGAAACCACGACCGGCGGCAACGCGCTGAAGTTCTATGCTTCCGTGCGCCTCGACATCCGCCGTACCGGTTCGATCAAGTCGGGTGATGAAGTCATCGGTAGCGAAACCAAGGTCAAGGTCGTCAAGAACAAGGTCGCGCCCCCGTTCCGCGAAGCGCACTTCGACATCCTGTATGGCGAAGGCACTTCCCGCGAAGGCGAAATCCTGGACCTGGGTTCGGAACACAAGGTGGTCGAGAAGTCCGGCGCTTGGTACAGCTACAACGGCGAGCGCATCGGCCAGGGCAAGGACAATGCCCGCAACTACCTGAAGGAACATCCGGAACTGGCCCGCGAGATCGAGAACAAGGTCCGTGTCGCCCTGGGTGTGCCGGAACTGGCCGGCGGTGAAGCCGAAGCCAAGGCCTCCTGAGCCTGCGCAGCTGAGTCCGATTCCGATTCAAGCATCATCGCGGCGGCAGGGTTTGCCTGAGCCTTTGACGTCGCGATGATGCCTGTTATTCCTGCCTGTGTACGCTGATAGGGTGCATGCGTGGGACGTTGTACTTGAGTTGTATTTGTACTGCAGCACCGCATTACTGTTTTATCGTTTCAATGCATCGAAGCATCACTGAATCCAAGCACTACCGGCTCAGTGAATCAAAGCATCACCGACCTAGTGAGTCAGAGCATCACCGATTCACTGAGTCAGAGCGTCGCTGAATCACAGCGTCGGTGAATCCTGGCTTCATTGCATCAAACTTCACTGCATCAATGCATCACGGTGGCCTGGCTTCTCGCGCTGGGTGCTGCAAGGTCATAAGGCGTCAGCCATCATGGTGTCTCATGTTTTTTTCGTTTCATCGTCCGTGTAGTCGAACGTCATGCCAAGACCGCCGATCAGCCTGAAAGCACGGGCGCTCAAGTATCTCTCTTCACGTGAGCATAGTCGCCAGGAACTTGCGCGTAAGCTTGCCCCTTACGCGCAAGAGGGCGATGACATCGATGCGCTCCTGCAATGGCTGGAGCAGTCCCGTTTTCTTTCCCAGGAACGTTTTTCCGAATCGCTGGTGCATCGCCGCTCGGCGCGCTATGGCAACCAGCGCATCTTCTCCGAACTGCATGGTCACGGCATCGAAGGTGAAGCCATTGCCGAACTGAAGGCCGATCTGGCCGCAGGAGAAGGGGAACGCGCCGCCCATGTGCTGCGCCGCAAGTACAGCGCGCCGCCCGAGGACGCAGAAACCCGCGCGAAGCAGATGCGCTTCTTGCAGCAGCGCGGCTTTTCCCATCGCAGCATCCGCGAAGCCTTCCAGACCGCCTGGGCAGACGAGGACGAGGCTTCCTGAGCCTGGCTGCAGGCTGCATCTGGCTGTTTGCAGGTGCTTTTCGCGTCCGCCTGTCTTCCGCGACTGCTGCGGCTCCTGTGATTCTTGCGGCTATCGTGGCTATCGTGGCTATTGTGGTGCCCTGTGATCCCTGCTGCCATGAGCCGGCCTGATCACCGCGCGGCAGCGCTCAATCCGGCCTTTCTTCTACCGCCCCATCCCGAAATAACGCCAAAAACGCAACCGTGCGTCTCGTCCGATGGTAATCATCCCGCTTTGCACCGTCCGATAGCGCTACCAGCCAACAGCCCGCGTGGCCTGTGCTAAAATTCGGAAGTTTTTGCTGCGGCGCGCAAGCCTGAGGAGATACCGCGTGTTGCCGGTTTGTTAAAACGGCGTAACGGGGATAGGTCCGCGTCTGGAGCAGAAATGGATAATGCGGACGCTTCGGCGCAAGCTGGCGCGTTTCGACTATCAGACCAACTAGAGCAGACGGCATGCATATGCCCAATTCGACGAATTCACTCGCAACCCGCGCAGCTCACGCCTGCGCCCGACTCCATCCGGCAACGGATGCGCCCCCCGCCTGCGGGTTGCAGTCTGCTTTCTGGTCGGCCGGCTCGATGCCGGCTACCGAATTTCAATCCGGCAAGTTTCATTCATTCAGTGTCTAAAGGGAAGCTCCCATGAAAATCCATGAGTATCAGGGTAAAGAAATCCTGCGCCAGTTCGGCGTAACCGTGCCGCGCGGCATTCCTTGCATGTCGGTCGATGAGGTCGAAGCGGCTGCCCAGAAGCTCGGCGGCCCGGTGTGGGTCGTCAAGGCCCAGATCCATGCAGGCGGCCGCGGCAAGGGCGGTGGCGTGAAGGTGGCCAAGTCCATCGAGCAGGTCAAGGAATACGCCAACCAGATCATGGGCATGCAACTGGTCACCCACCAGACCGGTCCCGAAGGCCAGAAGGTGCGTCGCCTGCTGATCGAAGAAGGCGCCGACATCAAGAAGGAACTGTACGTTTCCCTGGTGACCGACCGTGTTTCGCAGAAGGTCGTGCTGATGGCCTCCAGCGAAGGCGGCATGGACATTGAAGAAGTCGCCCACAGCCACCCCGAAAAGATCCACAACGTCATCATCGATCCGGTCGCCGGTCTGACCGACGCGCAAGCCGATGACGTGGCCGCCAAGATCGGCGTGCCCGCCGCTTCCATCCCCGCCGCCCGTCAGAACCTGCAAGGCCTGTACAAGGCTTACTGGGAAACCGACGCCTCCCTGGCTGAAATCAACCCCCTGATCCTGACCGGCGACGGCAAGGTCATCGCCCTGGACGCCAAGTTCAACTTCGACTCCAACGCCCTGTTCCGTCACCCGGAAATCGTCGCCTACCGCGATCTGGACGAAGAAGATCCGGCTGAAGTCGAAGCCTCCAAGTTCGACCTGGCCTACATCTCCCTGGACGGCAACATCGGCTGCCTGGTCAACGGCGCCGGCCTGGCCATGGCCACCATGGACACCATCAAGCTGTTCGGCGGCGAGCCGGCCAACTTCCTGGACGTGGGCGGCGGTGCCACCACCGAGAAGGTCACCGAAGCCTTCAAGATCATGCTGAAGAACCCCGGACTGAAGGCCATCCTGGTCAACATCTTCGGCGGCATCATGCGCTGTGACGTGATCGCCGAAGGCGTGATCGCTGCTTCCAAGGCGGTTTCCCTGAAGGTGCCCCTGGTGGTGCGCATGAAGGGCACCAACGAAGACCTGGGCAAGAAGCTGTTGGCCGATTCCGGTCTGCCGATCATCTCGGCCGATTCCATGGAAGAAGCCGCCCAGAAGGTCGTGGCAGCCGCCAAGTAAGTCAACCCAATACGCCAGCCTGCGCGGCATGAGCCGCCGGCTGCAAGCCATTGCAGCCCAGGCGCCGCCCGCGGCGCAGGCATCACAGTCAAGGAAGAGAAATGTCGATCCTCATCAACAAAGACACCAAGGTCATCACCCAAGGTATCACCGGCAAGACCGGCCAGTTCCACACCCGCATGTGCCGCGACTACGCGAACGGCAAGAATGCCTTCGTCGCGGGCGTGAACCCGAAGAAGGCCGGTGAAGACTTCGAAGGCATCCCCATCTATGCCAACGTCACCGAAGCCAAGAACGCCACCGGCGCCACCGTTTCCGTGATCTACGTGCCGCCCGCCGGCGCTGCCGCTGCCATCTGGGAAGCCGTCGAAGCCGAGCTGGACCTGGCCATCTGCATCACCGAAGGCATCCCCGTGCGCGACATGCTGGCCCTGAAGGACCGCATGGCCAAGGCCGGTTCCAAGACCCTGCTGCTGGGCCCGAACTGCCCCGGCCTGATCACCCCGGACGAAATCAAGATCGGCATCATGCCCGGCCACATCCACAAGAAGGGCCGCATCGGCGTGGTCTCCCGCTCCGGCACCCTGACCTATGAAGCCGTGGGTCAGCTGACCGCCCTGGGCCTGGGCCAGTCCTCCGCCGTCGGTATCGGTGGCGACCCGATCAACGGTCTGAAGCACATCGACGTCATGAAGGCCTTCAACGACGATCCGGACACCGATGCCGTCATCATGATCGGTGAAATCGGCGGTCCTGACGAAGCCAACGCTGCCCGTTGGATCAAGGACAACATGAAGAAGCCGGTGGTCGGTTTCATCGCCGGCGTGACCGCGCCCCCGGGCAAGCGCATGGGCCACGCAGGTGCCCTGATCTCCGGTGGTGCCGATACCGCTGAAGCCAAGCTGGCCATCATGGAAGAGTGCGGCATCAAGGTCACCCGCAACCCGTCCGAAATGGGTCGCCTGCTGAAGTCGGTGCTGTAATTTCGGCCGCGTTTTCCGGATGCCTCGGCCGAGGTGTCCGGAAGCCAAGCCGTACCAGCCATCGCAATACCCGCAAGATCAGCAAGACCAGCATGGGGAGCTCCGGCTCCCCATGTCATTTTTTGGCGAGCCATTCCAAGAGGGAAATGGCACTAATCGCGCACAACGCGGTCATCCCGCCATGCGCCCGACCAGAGGCGCTGTTTTCCCAAAAGGACATGCATGGAATTCCTGGCCAACCTGAACTGGGTGGCGGTCGCGCAGATCATCCTGATCGACATCCTGCTCGGTGGCGACAACGCCATCGTCATTGCGCTGGCCTGCCGCAACCTGCCCGACAAGCTGCGCATGAAGGGCATCGTCTGGGGCACCGTGGGTGCGATCGCCATTCGCATCGCCCTGATCGCCTTTGCCGTGACGATGCTGCAGTTGCCTTTCCTGAAGCTGGTCGGCGGCATCTTGTTGCTGTGGATCGGCATCAAGCTGCTCAACGAAGATGACCAGCACACCGACATCGACGGCAGCGACCGCCTCTGGGGCGCCGTCAAGACCGTGATCGTGGCCGACCTGGTGATGAGCCTGGACAATGTGATCGCCATCGCCAGTGCGGCCGAGCAGGCGGCGGGAGAGCATCAGTTGCTGCTGGTGGTGTTTGGCATCGTGGTGAGCATTCCCATCATCGTCTGGGGCAGCACGCTGGTGTTGAAACTGATGGAGAAATTTCCGGTCATCGTCACCCTGGGTGCGGCCTTGCTGGGCTACATTGCCGGTGGCATGATCTTCAGCGATGCGGCCGTGCAGGGCTGGCTCCAGGGCTTCATTGCCGAGACCGAATTCATGCTGCCGGGCGCCGCCGTGCACCTGAGCATGCCGGGCCTGGTCGGCGCGCTGGGCGTGGTGCTGACCGGCCTGACGCTCAAACGCAAGAAGCAGGAGCGCAATACACCGGCAGCCTAGCCGGCCATGGGGATGGCCGGTGCAATGTCCCGAACGCAAGCGTGCCGCAACCGCGCCGCCAGGCCATGCTTGAGCCAGGTCAGCGCCACGGCCGCACAAACCTGATAGCTTTGCAATTTTTTCGCTGGTATGCAGGACTGGCGCCGCCGATACTGGCAACGCCCTTTTCATTTTTACGAGGATCCCATGAAACCCGTCGTCTTCCGTCGCCCCCAACAAGGCTTTACCCTGCTCGAACTCATGGTCACGCTGGCCATCATCGGCATCCTCGCCATGCTGGGCGCGTCGCAATACCAGGACTACATCGCCCGGGCACGCGTTTCCGAAGGCTTCAACCTGGCCGAGCCCTACAAGCTGGCCGTGACCGAGCAGATCAGCTCCAACAATGGTGTCTTCACCGTGCCACAACTGGGCCTGCCGGCTTTCACCCCGACCGATAACGTCAGCAAGATCGAGGTCTCGCCGATGGAAAAGCGCGGCGTGGGTGGTGTCATCACCATCACCTACAGCCCGCGCGTAGGGGACGGCGGCACGCTGACGCTGACGCCCACCATCGCCTCCGGCACCATCCAGTGGCAATGTGCGGCCAAGGATGTGAAGCAGGCGGCCACGCCCGAAGGCGCTACGCCCAACACCGGTTTCGTCGCCGGCACCCTGCCGGCCAAGTTCGCACCAGCCAACTGCCGCGGCTGATCCACGCATTCAGCGGCGTCATGGCAGCATGAAAAAACGCGCCCAAGGGCGCGTTTGTCTTATCCACAGGGGAATTCGCAGTGCTCGCCGGTTCAGGGCCGCGCCATCGTGATGTCGCTCTTGCCGCCGCGCTTTTCGGTCACGCAGATATCGGTCATGACCATGCTCTTGTCGACCGCCTTGCACATGTCATAGACCGTCAGCAAGCCGAGCTGCACCGCGGTCAGCGCTTCCATCTCCACCCCGGTCTTGCCGAAGGTTTCCACGCGCGCGGTACAGCGCACGCAAGAGCTGGCGGCATCGGTGTCGAACTCCACTGATACGTGCGTCAGTGCCAGCGGATGGCACAAAGGGATCAGCTCACCCGTGCGCTTGGCCGCCATGATGGCGGCGATGCGGGCGATGCCGAGGACGTCGCCCTTCTTGGCGGTGCCTGATTCGATGATGGCCAGCGTGGCCGGCTGCATGCGGATCACGCCCGTGGCCAGGGCCACGCGATGGGTCTCGTTCTTGCCGCCGACATCGACCATGTGCGCCTGTCCGCCCTGGTCGAAATGGGTGAGGCCGCCGTTGGGCGCGTGATCGCCGGATGTGCTCATGATGATTTGCTGATGATGAAATGAAGGGAAGGGAGCGGGTATCATAGCAGGCAGCCTGCAGCGCACGCTGCCTCTCCTCCTTCCTGTCCGCCCTTGATGACTGGTCCATGCAACCAACCGTGACTGATCTTTCCCGCCATCCCTGGCGTCGCCTGCTGATGCGTGCGGTGAGCGCCGCCTGTCTGTTGTTGCCCGCTGCCCCGCTGACGCTGCTGCCGCATCCCGGCGTGGCCCAGGGTTTGCCGACGCTGGGCGATACCGAACGGGAAGGGCTCTCGCCGCTGATGGAGCGCAAGCTGGGCGAAGAGATCATGCGCGACATCCGCACCGACCGCGATTACGTCGACGATGGTCCGATCTCGGAATACCTCAACAATTTCGGCCAGAACCTGGTCTCGATCCACCCTGAAGTGCGCGGCGAGGCCGGTTTCGATTTCCAGTTCTTCATGGTGCGCGACCCCATGCTCAACGCCTTTGCGCTGCCGGGTGGTTTCATTGGGGTCAATAGCGGGCTGGTGCTGGCGGCGCAGTCGGAGTCCGAACTGGCCGGCGTGATGTCGCACGAAATCGGTCACGTGGCCCAGCGCCACATTGCGCGCATGCTGGGCCAGCAAAAACAGAACTCGATGATCCAGCTGGCCGCCATCGTGCTGGGCGCGCTGGCGGGGGTGTCCAAGGCCGGGGGCGATGCCGCCATGGCCACCATGATGGGCGGCACCGGGCTGGCGGTGCAACGCCAGCTCAACTTCAGCCGCGATGCCGAGCGCGAAGCCGACCGCATCGGCCTGCAGATCATGCGTGATGGCGGCTTCGATCCCTCCGGCATGGTCACCTTCTTCGGTCGCCTGCAAACCGCGTCGCGCAATTACAGCGATGCCGTGCCGCCCTATTTGATGACGCACCCGCTGACCACCGAGCGTATCGCCGACATCCAGGCCCGCATCCGCGACCAGCGCTACAAGCAGCGCGTGGACAATCCGGAATTCCAGCTGGCGCGCGCCCGCACCCAGGTCTTGCAGAACGACAGCGTGCAGGGGCTGCGCGAGAACGTGGCCAAATTCACCGACCAGGCCAGGCAGAACACCAAGCTCATGACGGCCGCCGCCCGATATGGCCTGGCCTATGCCTACTATCGCCAGAACCGTTTCGAGCAAGCCGAGGCGGCCCTGAAGGAGGCGCAGGAAGCAGCGATCCCGATGAAGACCGGCATCTTCTTCGGCAGCCTCGACATCGACATCAAGATCGCCCGCAAGCAGACCCAGCAGGCGCTGCAGGTGGCCGAGGCCATGCGCCTGCAGTTTCCCATCTCGCGCAGCGTGGCGCGTCAGTATGCGGACGCCCTGATCGCCGCCAGCCGCTATGACCAGGCGGTGGCTTATCTGCGCGACCAGGCGCAGCTGTACCGCTCCGACGCCCAGGTGCAGCAGCTGCTGGCCAAGGCCTATGCGGCGCAGGGCAAGCAGGCCCTGCAGCATCTGGCGCTGGCCGAATCTTATGCGCTCAACGGCAGCCTGCTGGCGGCCATCGATCAGTTGGGGATTGCACGCAAGGCGCCCGACGCGACCTTCTACGACCAGTCGCAGATCGATGCGCGCGAGCGCGAATGGAAGGCGCGCTGGAAAGATGAGCAGAAGGAACTCAAAGACCGCAGCTGAGCCACCGCCCGGAAAGTCAGGCGGGACGGGGGTGAGCGGCGAACCTGAAGGATTGTTCCAGTTGCTCGCTGGCCATGCGCTGTAGCGGCAGCTTGTGTCCGTTCCAGGTGAAGTGCAGTGTCAGATTCTGGTCATTTTCCAGCCAGCGCAGCAGGGCTTCTTCGTCAGCCCGGCCTTCATGATGCAGGTACGGCAGCAACTGCGCCAGATCGCGGTCATCGACTCCGGCGATGCACGGGCCGCTGCGCAGGTAGAGACGCCCGGTCTCATCCATCCACGCCGAATCGATGTGCTCCCACACGACCCCTGTATGCAGCACCAGCGACAGCCTGGCCGCATCCTGCACCGACGGCTGGGTGCGCAGGATATGCGGCATCCACTCCAGCTCCACATACACGCGCTGCGGCCCGTTCTGGAAATACCAGCGCCCGGCCTCGTCGCAGGCATAGTTGCGTTCGATGAAGGCCAACAGGGCAGGGTGGCGGATGGGGTCTCCGGGCAAGTCCAGCTGTTGCGCGCGTTCGTCGCGCATGCGCCACTGGCCGCGCGCATCCAGGCGCAGCCAGCCGAAGCAGTGCGGTACGTTGGGCCAGCGGGCCATGGCCTGGCGGACGATCTCATCCATGGGCCAGCTCCGTGCGGGCGACGAAGCTGCTTTCCGTCTTGCCTTCCAGGAAGTGCAGCAGCCGCTGCGGCAGCCAGTCGAGCCTGCCCGGCGGCCCGCCGGCGGCAAAGCCGACATGCCCGCCTTGTTCGGGATACTCCAGCACCACCTCCGGCGCCGCCGAGCGCGGCAGGTGGCGCGCCGGCAGGAAGGGATCGTTCTGCGCATTGAGTACCAGCGTGGGCACGCTGATGTCGTGCAGGATGTGCTTGGCGCTGGCGCGGTCCCAGTAATCGTCGGTGTTGCGATAGCCATGCAGGGGCGCGGTGACCACGTTGTCGAAGGCGTACAGGTCGCGCGCCGACAGCAGGGCTTCGCGGTCGAACAGGCCCGGGAACTGCTCCAGCTTGGCCAGGCATTTGGGCCGCATGGTGCGCAGGAAGACCCAGGTGTAGAGCCGGTTGAAGCCGCTGGCCAGGGCCGCACCGCCCCCGGCCAGGTCCAGCGGTGCCGACACCGCGCAGGCGGCATCGACGATCTCGGCCTCGTGCTGCGATTCACCCAGCCAGCGCAGCAGCGCATTGGCCCCCAGCGAGACGCCGCAGGCGTACAGGTGCGTGGCGGCCAGGTCCTGCTGGCGCAGCTTCAGGCGGCGGATGATCCAGTCCAGCTCGGCGGAGTCGCCGGAGTGATAGAAGCGCGGTGCCAGGTTGATCTCGCCCGAACAGCCACGGAAATGCGGAATCGCCCCATGCCAGCCGCGCCGCTGCACCTCGGCCATCAGGGCGCGGCTGTAGTGGCTGTCGGACGAGCCTTCCAGCCCGTGGAACAGCACCAGCAGCGGCCGTCCGGGCTGGCCATCGACGAAATCGATGTCGATGAAGTCGCCATCGGGCGCTTCCCAGCGCTCGCGCCGGTAGGCCACCGGCGGCTTGGGCAGGAAGGTCGACGGATAGATGGTCTGGAGATGGCCGCCGGGAAGCCAGCGGGGCGGGATGTAAAGCATGGTGCAGCGCTCTCGGATTCGGATGGCGCAAGCGCCTGTGGATAAATCAGGCGGCCGCGTTCAATGCAGCATGGCGCCGCCGACCACCGCTTCGGCCGGTGCCGGGCCCGGCG
Source organism: Herbaspirillum sp. DW155 (assembly GCF_037076565.1). Classification (NCBI taxonomy): domain Bacteria; kingdom Pseudomonadati; phylum Pseudomonadota; class Betaproteobacteria; order Burkholderiales; family Oxalobacteraceae; genus Herbaspirillum; species Herbaspirillum sp. DW155. Next base: position 719,328 of record NZ_AP029028.1, read on the forward strand.
CCACCGAGGCGTGATGCAGCACCAGGCGCCAGCCCATGGCGGTTTTCTGGTAGACGTTGGTGGCGATGACATGGACATCGGACGGCTCGCCACCCTGATCGATGTCTTCTATCACGCTGTGCACGGAGGTCATCAGGTTCTGCGTCACGTGCAGCTGGCGCGGACGGATGTGCAGGCCGCCGTTGGAGAGGATGTCTTCCCACACCGCACGGATTTCCGCATGGCCGACCAGGCGCGGCGCGCCGGGGTGGATGCAGACGATTTCCTCGTCATCGGCCCACAGGTCCATCAGCGCTTCCAGGTCGGCACGAGCCAGGGCGTCGTAGTAGGCAGCTTCGATTTCATCGGGCGAGCCATGGATCAGTTTGTTGCGAGGCATGACAATCTCCGGATCAGATGAAAAGAGGGCCTTGTGGGCCCTCTCGTGTCTGGTGCGAACCTGGATTCAGTGGCCTTTGACCACGGTGCCGGGTTTGAGCTGATACTGGGTGCCGCAGTACGGACATTTGGCCGCGCCATGCGCGTCCAGTTCCAGGAACACGCGCGGGTGCGAGTTCCAGGCCGACATGCTGGGGTTGGGGCAGTGGGCCGGCAGGTCCTTGCCTTCGAGCAGGACCACGCCCTGCGATGCTTGAGCTTGGCTCATCTTGTTCTCCGTTGCTTGCAATTGACTAACGACTAAAGACTGACTGAATGGCTGAGTGACTGTCTGACGGCAGTGGCGACGCCTTACACCAGCGTGAGCCAGTGCTTGTACTGCGGCGCCCGGCCCGACACCACGTCGAAGAACAGGGTCTGCAGCTTCTCGGTGATGGGGCCACGGCCGCCATTGCCGATGACGCGGCGATCCAGCTCGCGGATCGGCGTGACCTCGGCGGCGGTGCCGGTGAAGAAGGCTTCATCGGCGCAATACATTTCATCGCGGGTGATGCGTTTCTCGATGACTTCGATGCCCAGGTCGCGCGCCATGGTCAGCACGGCGTCGCGGGTGATGCCATCCAGGCAGGAGGCCAGGTCGGGAGTATAGATCTTGCCGTTCTTGACGATGAAGACATTTTCACCGGAGCCTTCCGAGACATAACCCTCGGTATCCAGCAGCAGGGCTTCATCGTAGCCATCGGCCAGCGCTTCCTGGTTGGCGAGGATAGAGTTGATGTAGTAACCGCAGGCCTTGGCGCGCACCAGCGACACATTGACGTGGTGACGGGTGAAGGAAGAGGTCTTCACGCGGATGCCCTTGTTGATGCCATCCTCGCCCAGGTAGGCGCCCCACGGCCAGGCCGCGATGGCCACGTGGATCTGGTTGCCCTTGGCGGACACGCCCAGTTTTTCCGAGCCGATCCAGATCAGCGGGCGGATGTAGCAGGATTCCAGCTTGTTCTCGCGTACCACCTGGCGCTGCGCCTCGGCCAGGGTGGCCTGGTCGAACGGCACTTCCATCTGGAAGATCTTGGCCGAGTTGAACAGGCGTTGGGTATGTTCCTTCAGGCGGAAAATGGCCGTGCCTTCCGGCGTCTTGTAGGCGCGCACGCCTTCGAAGACACCCATGCCGTAGTGCAGGGTGTGGGTCAGTACGTGGATGGTGGCGTCACGCCAGTCGATCAGCGCGCCGTCCTTCCAGATCTTGCCGTCGCGGTCAGCCATGGACATGGTGGTCTCCCTGTGTGCGTTGAATGCAAAACTTCCTGAAATGACTGCCCGGTTCTGCTGAATGGAACTGAAGAACCGGGCAAAGGGCTCCATTTTAGCGGATTCACGCGAGCAAAAACTTTCATCTGTAGAATGAAGGCCCTGAGCAAAAATGCTGCACAACACCCCGCGCGCCAGTCACCGCCGGCCGCGTCTTCAATCCCCCCACGGACGAACAATGCAGAAGGAGACAGGCGAGGACGGCGCACGGTCCGCAAGCGATGGCTTCCCGCACGACCCCGCCAGCGCCCGCCGCATCGAGAAGGACGCCTTCCAGGAAGGCTGGCGCGCCAGTGCCTCGACCATTCCCGCCGTGCTGGCCTGGGGCATGGTCTCGGGCATGGCCATGGTCAAGTCGGGCCTGTCGATCTACCAGTCGCTGGGCATGAGCCTGCTGGTCTATGCCGGCTCGGCCCAGTTCGCCGCGCTGCCCTTGCTGGCGGCCGGGGTGCCGCTGCTGGTGGTGTTCTTCACGGCCATGATCGTCAATCTGCGCTTCGTGATCTTCTCGGCGGCTGTGGCTCCGCACTTCGAGCATCTGCCCTGGTACCGGCGGGTCTGGTACGGCTTCTTCAATGGCGATATCTCGATGGCGTTCTTTCCCCAGCGCTATCCGCCCTCTACTTTCGGTCAACCCGCTGGCAAAGTCGGCTATTTTGCGGCGATCTGCTATCCGGGCTGGCTTGCATGGCAACTCGGCGCCACCCTGGGCATCCTGCTGGGCAGCCAGATCCCGGAAAGCTGGAACATCGGCTTCGCCGGCACCCTGGCCCTGATCGCCGTGATGATCCCCATGACCAGCAGCCTCCCGGCCCTGGCCGGGGTGGTGGTGTCGGGCACGGTGGCGGTGCTGGCGCTGGAGCTGCCCTACCGGCTCGGTCTGCTGCTGGCCATGGTGCTGGGCATGTGCGCCGCCATGCTGGCCGACAAGCTCTTGCCCGGCAATGAGGCCGATGCGCAGGCGCCGGCATGAACGATTGGTACGTCTGGGGCGCCATCGCGCTGATGACACTTTCCACGGTCATCACCCGCAGCGGCTTCTTTCTCTTCGGCCATGCGGTCAAGCTGCCGCCGCGCGTCAAGCATGCGCTCAGCTATGCCCCTGCGGCGGCCATGGCGGCTATCATCTTCCCGGACCTGGTGACCTCGCACGGGGTCATCGAAATGAGCCTGGGCAATCCAAAGTTGCTCTCCGGTATCGGTGCCGGCGTGTTCTTTGCGGCAACGCGGCATCTTTTGGGAACTATTGTGGCAGGAATGTCACTCTTTACACTGCTGCGCTGGTGGTTGTGAAGTTTCGTGCAGAGCGGCCGGATGCGCTCCGGATGTTGTTCAAGCTGCCAAAAAGGCGTCAGGAGCAGGTCAGGCTGGAGTAAAATACGGCGTTTTTCGCCCCCTTCTTCGAATTCCTACCTATGAAATTCAACCGACTGAGCGATCTGATTTCTGCCAAGCAATTGCAAGGCAAACGCGTCTTCATCCGTGCCGATCTGAACGTCCCGCAGGATGATGCCGGCAATATCACCGAAGATACCCGCATCCGCGCTTCGGTCCCGGCCATTCGCGATGCCCAGCAGGCAGGCGCTGCAGTGATGGTGACTTCCCACCTGGGCCGCCCCACCGAAGGCGAGTTCAAGCCCGAGGATTCACTGGCACCGGTGGCCAAGCGCCTCTCCGAGCTGCTGGGCAGCGAGGTCAAGCTGGTTGCCAACTGGGTGGATGGCGTAGAGGTGCAGCCCGGCCAGGTCGTGCTGCTGGAAAATTGCCGCCTGAACAAGGGCGAAAAGAAGAACAGCGACGAGCTGGCGCAAAAGATCGCCAAGCTCTGCGATATCTACGTCAACGACGCCTTCGGTACCGCCCACCGCGCCGAAGCCACCACCTACGGCGTGGCCAAGTTTGCCCCCGTCGCCTGTGCCGGCCCGCTGCTGGCCGCCGAGCTGGATGCATTGGGCAAGGCCCTGAACCAGCCGGCCCGGCCGCTGGTGGCCATCGTGGCCGGTTCCAAGGTGTCGACCAAGCTGACCATCCTGAAGACCCTGGCCGAGAAGGTCGACAACCTCATCGTCGGTGGCGGCATCGCCAATACCTTCATGCTGGCTGCCGGCCTGAAGATCGGCAAGTCCCTGGCCGAGCCGGACCTGGTGGAAGACGCCAAGGCCATCATCGACCTGATGGCCAAGCGCGGCGCCTCGGTGCCCATTCCCACCGACGTGGTGGTGGGCAAGGAATTCTCGCCGACCGCAGCGGCCACCGTGAAGGCCGCCGCTGACGTGGCCGACGACGACATGATCTTCGACATCGGTCCCCAGACCGCTGCCGCCCTGGCTGAACAGCTGGGCCGTGCCGGCACCATCGTCTGGAATGGTCCGGTGGGCGTGTTCGAGTTCGATCAGTTCGGCCGTGGCACCGAGACCCTGGCGCGCGCCATCGCGGCGTCCCCGGGCTTCTCGATTGCCGGTGGCGGTGACACGCTGGCCGCCATCGCCAAGTACAACATTGCCGACAAGGTGGGCTACATCTCCACCGGCGGCGGTGCCTTCCTGGAATTCCTCGAAGGCAAGACCCTGCCGGCCGTCGAGATCCTGCTGCAGCGCGCGCAGTAAGCCTGACCGGCGCTGCGCCCTGTTGCCGGGCGCGGCGCCTTGCCGTTTCATCCGAATTCTGAGTCTGTAGCACCACCAATGATGAACGCGTCCGAGACGCGCGTTCGGGGCGGAAGCTCTCCGCCTGATCGGCCCTGCATCGGGCCGGGCAGCGGGCTTCTATCACCAAGTCGCAACCAGAAGGTATTCATGTCCAGAGCAACAAAAATCGTCGCCACCATCGGTCCCGCTTCCAGCGACCGTGAGACCCTGACCCGCATGATCCGCGCCGGCGTTGACGTCGTGCGCCTCAATTTCTCGCATGGCAAGCCGCAGGACCACATCGACCGCGCTACCCTGGTGCGCGAAGTGGCCGACGAATGCGGCAAGAAGGTCGCCATCATGGCCGACCTGCAAGGCCCCAAGATCCGCGTGGGCAAGTTCGAGAACGGCAAGATCATGCTGGCCAACGGCGACAAGTTCATCCTTGATTCCGATTGCCAGATGGGCAACCAGGAACGCGTGGGCCTGGACTACAAGGCATTGCCGCGTGACCTCAAGGGTAACGACATCCTGCTGTTGAACGATGGCCTGATCGTGCTCAAGGTCGAGCGCGTGATGGGCAACGAGATCCATACGGTGGTCAAGATCGGCGGCGAGCTGTCCAACAACAAGGGCATCAACCGCCAGGGCGGCGGCCTGTCCGCACCGGCGCTGACGGCCAAGGACATGGACGACATCAAGACCGCCATGAGCTTCCAGGCCGACTACGTGGCCGTGTCCTTCCCCAAGAACGCCACCGACATGGAAATGGCGCGCCAGCTCTCCAACGTGGCCGGTGAGCCCTTCGGCCACAAGCCGATGATGATCGCCAAGATCGAGCGCGCCGAAGCCATCCCGCTGCTGCAGGAAATCCTGGACGCCTCCGACGGCATCATGGTGGCCCGTGGCGACCTGGCCGTGGAAGTGGGCAATGCCGCCGTGCCGGGCCTGCAAAAGCGCATGATCAAGATGGCGCGCGCCTCCAACAAGCTGACCATCACCGCGACCCAGATGATGGAGTCCATGATCGTCAACGCCGTGCCGACCCGCGCCGAAGTCTCGGACGTGGCCAACGCCGTGCTCGATGGTACCGATGCCGTCATGACCTCGGCCGAGACCGCCTCCGGCAAGTATCCGGTGGAAACCGTGGAAGCCATGTCGGCCATCTGCCTGGAAGCCGAGCGCTCCGAAAACGTGCAACTGGATGCGGATTTCCTGAACCTGCGCTTTACCCGCGTGGATCAGTCCATCGCCTATGGCGCGCTGTTCACCGCGCACCACCTGCGTGTGAAGGCCATCGCCGCGCTCACCGAATCCGGTTCGACGGCGCTGTGGATGAGCCGTCACAACATCGATATCCCGATCTTTGCGATCACTCCCAATGTCGCCACGCGCCGCAAGGCTTCGCTGTTCCGCAACGTGCATACGCTGGAACTGGCCCAGGCGCCCGACACCGAAGCCATGTTGAAGGGCGCCCAGGACCTGCTGCTGGCGCAAGGCGTGGTGCAGAAGGGTGATCTGATCGTCGTGACCTGGGGCGAGCCCATCGGCCAGGTCGGCGGCACCAATGCGCTGAAGATCCTGCGCGTTGGCGAGTACTGATTTTTCATCGTTCTGGAGTTTTCATCATGCCTCTCGTATCCATGCGTCAACTGCTGGACCATGCCGCCGAAAACGGCTACGGCCTGCCGGCGTTCAACGTCAACAACCTGGAGCAGGTCACCGCCATCATGGAAGCGGCCAATGAAGTCGGCGCGCCCGTGATCATGCAAGCCTCCGCCGGTGCCCGCAAATACGCCGGCGAAGCCTTCCTGCGCCACCTGATCTCGGCGGCCGTGGAAGCCTATCCGCACATCCCCGTGGTGATGCACCAGGATCACGGCCAGTCGCCGGCGGTCTGCATGGCCGCCATCAAGTCCGGTTTCTCTTCCGTGATGATGGATGGCTCGCTGGAAGCCGACGGCAAGACCGTGGCCAGCTACGAGTACAACGTCGAAGTCTCGCGCAAGGTGGTCGAGTTCTCGCACGCCATCGGCGTGACCGTGGAAGCCGAACTGGGCGTGCTGGGTTCGCTGGAAACCATGAAGGGCGACAAGGAAGACGGCCACGGCGCCGATGGCACCATGACCCGCGAACAGCTGCTCACCGACGTGAACCAGGCCGCCGATTTCGTGAAGGCCACCCAGTGCGACGCACTGGCCATTGCCATCGGTACCTCGCACGGCGCCTACAAGTTCTCGCGCAAGCCCACCGGCGACATCCTGGCCATCGACCGCATCAAGGAAATCCACGCCCGTATCCCCAACACCCACCTGGTGATGCACGGTTCTTCTTCGGTGCCGCAGGAACTGCTGGCCGAGATCCGCGAATTCGGCGGTGACATGAAGGAAACCTACGGCGTGCCCGTCGAGGAAATCCAGGAAGGCATCAAGCACGGCGTGCGCAAGATCAACATCGACACCGACATCCGTCTGGCCATGACCGGTGCGATCCGCCGCTACCTGTTCGAGAACCCGTCCAAGTTCGACCCGCGCGACTACCTCAAGCCGGCCCGCGAAGCCGCCAAGCTGGTCTGCAAGGCACGTTTCCTGTCCTTCGGTTGCGAAGGCCAGGCCGGCAAGATCAAGCCGATCTCGCTGGAAAAGATCGCCGAGAAGTACAAGAGCGGCGAACTGGCACAGATCGTCCAGTAAGCACGCAAGCCGCTGAACGGCTTACGCCGGACGCAAGGCCCCACCGACCGGAATCGCCCTGAAAATGGCGATTCCGGTTTTTGACTTTACGAGAAGACCACCATGAGCAGTCTCTACAAATCCTCGATCACTTCCCTGCCGCTGCTGGGCACAGGCAAGGTCCGCGAAAACTATGCCGTCGGCGACGACAAGCTGTTGATTGTGACCACCGATCGCCTCTCGGCCTTCGACGTCATCATGAACGAACCGATCCCCGGCAAGGGCAAGGTCTTGAACCAGATGAGCGATTTCTGGTTCGACAAACTCGGCCATATCGTGCCCAACCATCTGACCGGTATCGATCCCGAGTCGGTGGTGAGCCCGGCCGAAATCGAGCAGGTGCGCGGACGCGCCGTGGTGGCCAAGCGTTTGAAGCCGATCCTGGTGGAAGCCGTGGTGCGCGGCTACATCATCGGTTCCGGCTGGAAGGATTACCAGGCCACCGGCGCGATCTGCGGCATCAAGCTGCCGGCGGGTTTGCAACAGGCTTCCAAGCTGGAACAGCCGATCTTCACCCCGGCCGCCAAGGCCGACCTGGGCGAACACGACGAAAACATCAGCTTTGAAGAAACCGAAAAGCGCATCGGGTCGGAACTGGCGCACAAGATCCGTGATGTGGCCATCCAGCTCTACAAGGAAGCCGCTGACTATGCGGCCACGCGCGGCATCATCATCGCCGACACCAAGTTCGAATTCGGCCTGGACGACAACGGCGTGCTGCACCTGATGGATGAAGTGCTGACTGCCGACTCCTCGCGCTTCTGGCCGGCTGACAGCTACCAGGTCGGCATCTCGCCGCCGTCCTTCGACAAGCAGTTCGTGCGCGATTACCTGGAAACCGTCGAAGGCTGGCAGAAGACCCCGCCTGCACCGGCGCTTCCGGCCGATGTGATCGAAAAGACCGGCGCCAAATACCGCGAGGCGCTGGAACGCCTGACCGGCGAGAAGCTCAAGGACTGACGAGGAGCGGACATGAACGATACTGTCAAACCGTTGATCGGCGTGGTCATGGGTTCGTCCTCCGACTGGGAGGTGATGCAGAATGCGGTCGCCATCCTGAAGGACTTCGGCGTGCCCTTCGAAGCCCAGGTGATTTCCGCCCACCGCATGCCGGACCAGATGTTCGCCTACGCCGAAAGCGCCCGCGCGCGCGGCCTGCGCGCCATCATCGCCGGTGCCGGCGGTGCCGCGCACCTGCCGGGCATGATCGCGGCCAAGACCATCGTGCCGGTGCTGGGTGTGCCGGTGCCGTCCAAGTACCTGCGCGGCGAGGATTCGCTGCTGTCCATCGTGCAGATGCCCAAGGGCATTCCGGTGGCCACCTATGCCATCGGTGAAGCCGGTGCCGCCAATGCGGCGCTGTCCGCCATCGCCATGCTGGCCACCACCGACGCGGCTCTGGCTGAGAAGCTGGAAGCCTTCCGCAAGACCCAGACGCAAGTCGCCCTCGACATGAAGTTGCCTGTATGACCCAGCAGTCCGCCTCCACCCTTCGTCCCGCCGTTCCCTCGACCACGCCCGCCACCTGGCTGGGCGTGATGGGCGGCGGCCAGCTCGGCCGCATGTTCGCCCACGCGGCGCAGAGCATGGGCTTCAAGGTCGCCGTGCTGGAAGCCGATGCCGACTGCCCGGCCGGGCAGGTGGCGGACCGCCTCATCCATGCAGCCTACGACGATGGGGCGGCGCTGGCCGAGCTGGGTGCGCTGTGTGCGGCCATCACCACCGAGTTCGAAAACGTCTCAGCCAAGAGCCTGGCCACGCTGGCAGCGCAGACCTTCGTGGCACCGGCAGCTTCCGGTGTCTCGATCGCGCAGGACCGTACTGCCGAGAAAGCCTTCTTCACCGAATGCGGATCGCAATCCGGCGTGCTGCCGGCACCGCATCTGGTGATCAACAGCGAGGCCGATATCGATGGCCTCGATGCCAACCTGCTGCCGGGCATCCTCAAGACGGCGCGCATGGGTTATGACGGCAAGGGCCAGGTGCGCGTGCGCACCGTCGACGAAGTGCGTGCCGCTTTCGCCGCCATGAAGGGCGTGACCTGCGTACTGGAAAAGATGCTGCCGCTGGCCTATGAAGTCTCGGTGCTGGTGGCGCGCGGCCATGATGGCCAGGCCGTGGTCTATCCGATTGCCGAGAACGTGCATCGCGACGGCATCCTCTTCACTACCACCGTGCCCGGTCCCAACATCAAGGCCGATGCCGCCGAACGTGCGCAGCAGGCGGCCTTGCAGATCATCGGCGCGATGCAGTACGTGGGTGTGCTGTGTATCGAATTCTTCGTGCTGGAGGATGGCGCGCTGGTGGTCAACGAGATGGCCCCGCGTCCGCACAACAGCGGCCACTACACCATCGATGCCTGCGTCACCAGCCAGTTCGAGCAACAGGCCCGCGCCATGGCGCGCCTGCCGCTGGGCGATACGCGCCAGCATTCGCCGTCGGTGATGTTGAACATTCTCGGCGATGTCTGGTACGAGGGTGACACGGACGCGCAGCGCGAACCGGCCTGGGATCAGGTGCTGGCGCTGCCCGGCGCGCACCTGCACCTGTACGGCAAGGCTGAAGCACGCCGTGGCCGCAAGATGGGCCACGTCACCTTCACCGGTGCCACGCTGGCCGATGCCCAGCGCCAGCTGGCGGCGGCCTGCGCCATCCTCGGCATCGCGCTGTAAGCGAGGCGGGTGATGAACGACAAGCGCGCTTCTTCCCCTGTCGCCATCGATGCGGCGGCCATCATGCATGCCGCGCGCAAGCTGGAGCAGGGCGGTCTGGTGGCCTTCCCGACCGAGACCGTCTACGGCCTGGGCGGCGATGCCGAGAATCCGGCCGCGATTGCGGCCATTTATGCGGCCAAGGGGCGACCTGCCAATCATCCGGTGATCGTGCACGTTTCGCCGGAAGCCGATATCGGCTACTGGGCAGCGTCGGTGCCGGTGGAAGCGCGTCGACTGATCGCCTCGTTCTGGCCCGGTCCGCTCACGCTGATCTTGAAGCGCGCCGCGCACATTCCCGATGCCGTGGCCGGTGGCCAGGATTCGGTGGGCGTGCGCTGTCCCTCGCATCCGGTGGCGCAAGCGCTGCTGCGCGAATTCCGTGGCGGCAAGGGGGGCATCGCCGCGCCCTCGGCCAACAAGTTCGGGCATGTCAGCCCGACCACCGCCGAGCACGTGCGGGAAGAATTTGGCAGCGATGCCGACAGCCTGGTCGATTTTGTGCTCGATGGCGGCCAGAGCGAAGTCGGTATCGAATCCACCATCGTCGATCTGTCCCGCATCCAGACGCATGGCCCGGTCTTGCTGCGTCCGGGCCAGATCAGTGCGGATCGGATTGCCGCCGTGCTGGGCGTGCCGCTGGCTACGCCCGACGCCACCGCGCCGCGCGCCTCAGGCACGCTCGATGCGCATTACGCGCCGCATACGCCGGTGGTGCAGGTTGCCGTTGCCGAGTTGCCGGCCGTGCTGGGCAAGCTGGCCGGCATCGGCCAGAAGGTGGCCCTGATCCGGCGTGAATTCGCGGGCGAGGGCGAGGTGGCGGTGAGCCGTCCCATGCCGCTTACCGCCGACGCCTATGCCCATGACCTCTATGCCGCGTTGCGCGACATGGACCATGTGGGTGCTGATCTCATCGTGGTGGAATCCCTCCCGGTTGCAGCTGAGTGGCAGGGCGTCAATGACCGCCTGCGCCGCGCCGCCTTCGATTCGCAGGGTTTGCTGGCGCGCCTCCTGGGCGCTTGAGGCTGACGCTGCAGCTGCTGTTGCGGCTGCCGTTGTGTCGTTGCCCGGCCCTTCTGCTTTCTTGCTCTCACCGCTCAGCCGCGCTCGTACTGACTTCCGGGTCAGTACGTGGTTGCCAAAAGCCGACAAGCACGATCGTGCTCTTCACATCTTCTATACAAATTGTGACAAAGCTGGCATAGTATCTCCACGAAATAGCACGCGCGTTCTTTTTGTTTCATCGGCGTATTAAATGCGTACTCATCAGTTACGCGGACTTACGCTGAATAATGAAAAACGGTAACCAGCCGTGGCACCAATCCCGTCAGGCGCCAGACGTCGGGAATAAAAAATCCGGGCACTGCCCGCAACTCTTGGAGACAGCAATGCAAAAACAATTTTCCTTCCTGCCCCACATCGCCGCCTTGTCCGTGATGGCAGCTTGCGCTGCACCGGCCATGGCGCAGACTGCGGGCAGCAATATCGTCAACGTGGGCTGGTTCCACCTGGCGCCGCAGGATTCCAGCGAGACCCTGCGCAAGAACGATGGTCCCCGCGCTGGCCCGGTCAATGGTTCGGGCGCCACCGTCGGCAACGCCGATACACTGGGCATCGCCTTCACCCACTTCTTCACCGACAACATCTCGCTGACTGCCGATCTGGGCATCCCGCCGACCTTCAAGCTCGACGGCACCGGCACCCTGGCGGGCGTGGGCAAAATCGGCCAGGCCAAGCAGTGGAGCCCGGCCATCGTGGCGAAGTACCATTTCGGCGATGCCAACAGTACCTTCCGCCCCTTCGTCGGTGCCGGCGTGACTTACGTCTGGTACGACAATGTTGAACTGACCGACAACTTCCAGCGCACGATCTCCAGCTCCTACAGCGGTGGTCGCTTGTCGACTGCCAAGTCCAGCGCCAACCTCAGCTCCTCTTGGGCGCCGGTGCTGACCGTGGGTGCCAACTACAATTTCGACAAGGCCTGGTCCGTGGGCCTGTCCGTGTCCTACATCCCCTTGAAGACCAATGCTGACATCACCACCGAGTTGCCGGCGGCATTGGGTGGCACGACGCACTCCAGCACCAGCCTGACGATCAACCCGGTCGTGACCTTCCTGTCGGTGGGCTACAAGTTCTAAGACCGGAAACCTGCTGCAAAAATGGCGCCCGGAGCAATCCGGGCGCCATTTTCATTTGGGCGATGTTCAGAGTGCGTCAGAACGTCTCGGTCTTGATGAAGCGGCCGTTATGGAAGACCAGCGCGGCCTGGGGATCGACTTCGCAATGTTCCACCTCGCCCACGAAGATGACGTGATCGCCTTCCGGATACTGGCTGCGGTTGTGGCATTCGAACCAGGCCGAGGCGCCATCCAGCACCGGCTGACCGGTGCGCGAGAGGGTGTAGGAGACGCCTTCGAAGCGGTTCTCCATCTTGCTGGCGAATTGCTGCGCCAGATGCGCCTGGTCGGCGCTGAGAATGTTGATGACGTAATGCGAGTTGCCGGAGAAGACCGGCAGGCTGTTGGCGCGCGTCCCCAGGCTCCACAACACCAGCGGCGGGTCCAGCGAGACCGAGTTGAAGGAGCTGGCGGTCAGCCCCAGCAGGGTGCCATCGGCCAGCCGCGTGGTGATGACGGTGACGCCTGTGGCGAACTGCGACAGGGCCTGGCGGAAATGCGCCGCGTCGAACTGACGCGCTTCGGCGCGGGGAAAACGTGTGTGCATCGGGAGTCTGGTCGGAGGTCGAAGCGCCCCGGCTGCCGCGTGGCGGCCAGCCGGTCAATGCGCAGAGATGCACATGATAGCGGATCGCGCGCAGTCTTGCCGCGCGGGTGGGGTACGGACGACTTGAGAATGCTTCACATCGGCCGCACTTGAAGTGCTGAATTGGAGTAAAGTTTTATAACAAGCAACTTGACGGGAGAACATCATGGCCACGGAAATCGCAGTATTGGGCGGCGGCTGCTTCTGGTGCCTGGAAGCGGTCTACCAGCAGGTCAAGGGCGTGCAGTCGGTGGAGTCCGGCTATACCGGTGGCGGCGTGGTCAATCCCAGTTATGAACAGGTCTGCGGCGGCCAGACCGGGCATGCGGAAGTGGTCAAGCTGGCCTTCGATCCGCAGCAGATCAGCTTCCGCGAGATTCTGGAAATTTTCTTCACCATCCATGACCCGACCACGCTTAACCGCCAGGGCAATGACGTCGGCACGCAATATCGTTCAGTGATCTACTATCAGGACGAAACCCAGCACGACACAGCCCGGCACATCATCGCCGAGATGGCCCTGGTATGGGATGCCCCCATCGTGACCGAGTTGTCGCCGCCCCAGCCCTATTACCGGGCCGAGGATTATCACCAGAACTATTTCGTGCAGCATCCCTTCCAGGGCTACTGCGCCTTCGTGGTGGCGCCCAAGGTGGCCAAGCTGCGCGAGGTCTTTGCCGAGAAGAGCAAGCCCGAATAATCGTTCAGCGGACCCTCCCAAAGTACAACGGGCATGCCAGGGCATGCCCGTTGTGCGGATGGGGCTGGCGATCTTTTTTCGTTATCGATAGATGTAGCGGCGCGACCACGGCAACTGCTGCGCACTGCGGCCGGCCTTGGAGCAGACGACCTGGTACAGCGAAATCCAGTCACGTTCGAAACCGTAAGCACTGCCGGCCAGGTAGACGCGCCAGATACGGTAGTGCTTCTCATCGGTGACGCCGTGGATGGCATCGGCATTGGCTTCGAAATTGTCGGCCCAGATGCTGCAGGTGCGGGCGTAGTGGCGTCGCAGGTTTTCCACGTCGAAGGCTTCCAGGCCCCCTTCCTGCATGGTCCTGAGCACCGTGCTGATGTGCGGCAGTTCACCGGCAGGGAAGACATACTTGTCGATGAATTCCCCGGCGCCGTAGGGCGATTCGCCGTTCTCGACGTCGGTGCTGGTGATGCCGTGGTTCATGGCCAGCCCGCCATCGGCCAGCAGCTTCCTGATCTGGGCAAAATAGCTGGGCAGATTCCTGATGCCCACGTGCTCGAACATGCCCACCGAGGTGATGCGGTCGAAGGTGCCGGTCACGTCACGGTAATCCTGCAGGCGGATATCGATGCGGTCGGCCAGCCCGGCTGCTTCCACCCGCTCCCGCGCCAGTGCGTACTGGTTCTTGGAGAGCGTCACGCCGACGCAGCGCGCACCGTACTTCTGCGCCGCCCGCAGCACCAGCGCACCCCAACCGCAGCCAATGTCGAGCAGGGTCTGGCCGGGCTTCAACTGGATCTTTTCCAGGATGTGGTCGATTTTCTTGAGCTGGGCCGTGGCCAGGTCCTCGTCGCCATTCTCGAAGTAGGCGCAGGAATAGACCATGTTCTCGTCCAGGAACAGCTTGTAGAAATCGTTGGAAACGTCGTAGTGGTACTGGATGGCCTCGGCGTCGCGCTTCTTGGTGTGGGTCACGCTGCGCACCATGCGGCCCAGCCGGCCTTCGGCCTTGAGCGTCTTGGAGGCCAGGCCGTTGGCGACCTGGATGATGCTCTTGACCTTGCCTTCGACTTCGATCTTGCCTTCGACATAGGCCTCACCCAGGTTGGCCAGGGACGGGGTGAGCAGTGATGTGATGGCCGAGGCGTGCGGAACCTTGAGCGTGACTTCGGGCGTACCGCTGCTGAAGTCGTAATGCCGTCCGTTCCATAGCTCCAGCCGCAGGGGCAGGGCCGAACCGTTGCGAATGTTTTCTACCCAGGCGTCTAGCTTCTTTTCCCAAAACACGATGTCCTCCGCGTCAGTGATGAATGCTGTCGGCCCTGCCAGGCATGCAATGTCGTCAGGGCTGCAGGCGCTGCCGTTGCCACTGGCCATCTGCGGCGCGTGTGTAGAGAACGCGGTCATGCAGGCGGGAGGGGCGGCCTTGCCAGAATTCGATGCGATCGGGAATGACACGATAACCGCCCCAATGTTCCGGACGGGTTGGATGTTCCCCGAATTGCTGCTTGGTTGCTGCGTATTGCTGTTCCAGCGTCTCGCGGCTGTCCACGGTCCGGCTCTGCTGCGAGGCAATCGCGCCGAGCTGGCTGGCCAGGGGGCGACTATAGAAGTACGCGTCGCTCTCTTGCTTGCTTACGCGTTCGATCTTCCCTTCGATGCGGACCTGCCGTTCAAGTTCGACCCAGTGGAACAGAAGCGCCACATAAGGATTGTCGGCCACCTCGACACCCTTGCGGCTGTCGTAGTTGGTAAACCAGGTAAAGCCCTGCTGATCGAACTGCTTGATCAGCACGATGCGCGAGGACGGCCGTCCATCTGCCCCGACGGTGGCCACGCTCATGGCGTTGGGCTCGGGGATCTGGGCCTTGGTCGCCTCATCGAACCAGATGGCAAACTGCTCGATCGGATCGGCGGCCGTGTCGACTTCGGACAGGCTGGCGCGGCTGTAGTCTTTACGTAGGTCAGCTAACGACATGCTTCTTGCTCCTTGGGGAGTGGCGCTAGATTAGCGCGTTTCAAAATGTTTTGCAGAGCAGCAAAACGGCGAATGCGAGCCATTGTGCGGCTTGGCGGCCGGTCACTCCATGATCGCAAACAAGGCGCGCCAATAAAAAAGCCGATGCATTATCGCATCGGCTTTCTCGGTTTGCCGGGGGCGGAGCAGGTCCGGTCGCCTCAGGCAAGCCCGGACAAGATCAGTTGGTCTTGACGGCTTCGACCTGGATGGCCAGCTTGGTGTCCATCGAGAAGCCATACTTGGCGCCGTAGTCGATACCGAAGTCGGCGCGGTTGAAGGATGCCGAGGCATCGCCGCCGCAGACTTCACGCTTGAGCATCGGGTGCTGGATGCAGGTGAACTTGTTGATGGTCAGGGTGACCGGCTTGGTCACGCCGTGCAGGGTCAGTTCGCCTTCGACGGTGGCCGGCTTGTCGCCGTTGAACTTGATGTTGCCCTTGTATTGGGCAGTCGGGTACTTGGCGACGTCGAACATCTCGGCGCTCTTGGCGTGGTCGTTCATCTTGGCCATGCCGAAGTCGATGGAGGCGGTATCGATGGTGATGTCGACGGTACCGGTCTTGGCGGCGCGGTCCAGGGTCACGCTGCCGCTGGTCTTGTCGAACTTGCCGCGCCAGATGGACACGCCCATGTGGTCAGCTTCGAAGCTGGGATAGGTGTGGCTGGGATCGATGCTGTAGGTGTCGGCAGCGTTGGCGGAGAAAGCGGCGCCAGCCGCAACCAGGGCCAGCAGGAGGTGGTTCAGTTTCATGTGTTTCAATTCCTTGAGTGAGAAAAAACGCTGGGGAGTCCGCCCGAAGGCGGTGCGTCAATGGCGCGGAACGACTGCTTTGGTATTGTTGGTGCGGATTACTGGGCCACGATGTGGAACTTGATCGTCACGTCATCGGCCACCATGCTGGTGTCTTTCCATTCACCTTCACCGATGTTGTAGGTCAGGCGCTTGATGGGCAGCACGCCGTCGAAGACCTGGGCGCTGCCTTCCTTCTTCAGCGTGAGCGGGAAGGAGACATCGCTGCTCTTGCCCTTGATGGTCAGCTTGCCGGCCACGGTGAACTTGCCCGCACCTGCCGCCTTGATGCTGCTGGTCACGAAGCTGGCCTTGGGGAATTGGGCGGCGTTGAACCACTCCTTCTTCTGCACTTCCTTGTTGTACTCGGCGTCACCCAGGTCGAAGCTGGCCACCTCGATGTCGACCGTCGCCTTGCCTTGTTCCGGCTTGGCAGCGTCGAAGTCGATGGCCGCGCTGATCTTGTTGAACTTGGCATCCACCGGCACGTTCAGTTGCTTGAAGGTGGCGACCACGGTGCTCTTGGCGGCATCCACCTTGAGCGGTGCAGCCTGGGCGGAGAGGGCAAAGGAAGCGGCAGCCAGGGCCAGCAGGGAGGGTTGGAAGAAACGGGAGAAAGTCATGTCGGATTCCGTAAAAAAACGAGCAATATGAATGATCTTGCGTAGTGCCTGCCTTGCAGGGGTTCAGGGCAGCATGCGCTTGAAGATATTGTCACGATCAACGAACTGGTGCTTGAGGGCAGCCAGCACGTGCAGGGCGAAGGCGGCCAGCAGGGTCATGTTGAGCCAGTAGTGCACTTCCTTGAGCAGCGGTTTGAGTTCCGGATTGGGGGCCATCAGCACCGGCAGCGGTACCACGCCGAGATACACCACCGGCACGCCGGCAGACAGGCTATAGAAATAGCCCGACACCGGAATGGCGAACATCAGTGCATACAGGCCCAGATGCAGGCCGTGCGCGGCCGATTGCTGCCAGCCCGGCATGTTGGCGGGATAGGCCGGCGCCTTGTGCGTGAGGCGCCACAGCAGGCGCACGCAGGCCAGGGCCAGCACGGTCACGCCCAGCCACTTGTGCCAGGAAAAATACTTCAGCTTGGTCGGGGTCAGGCCGGGAATGTCGACCATGGTCAGGCCCAGGCCGAAGGCGGAGATGATCAACAGCGCAATCAGCCAGTGCAGCAGCACGGCGGGTTTGGTATAGCGTTCCATAGGATGTCGGGGCGGGCGTAGGTGGCGTTTGGAGCGGCTGGCTCTGCAATGCTTCTGCAGGGCGGGCAGGCCGGGCTGGCGTCGCGGACTCCTGAAGATTCCGGGCGGCAAGCGATGATGCCACTCTTTTTGACCAGACGAGTATAAAGAGCTTTGGCTGCACGCATTACTCGCCGAAATCGGACTTCAGCCGTCCGTTTTTGCGAGTAATCTTTGCGAAGCTTCACTATCACGGCTGCGCAAATGAAAAATGGCGCACATTGCTGTGCGCCATCATTCATTTTGTTAGATTCAGGGATGAAGAATCAGATTTGCTTGGCCAGTTCCACGGCGGTGCCGATGTAGTTGGCCGGGGTCATGGCCAGCAGGTGATCCTTGGCCTCCTGCGGGATGGCCAGGCCATTGATGAAGTCGCGCAGGGCGTCCTTGGAGATGCCCTTGCCGCGGGTCAGTTCCTTCAGTTGCTCATACGGATTCTCGATGCCATAGCGGCGCATGACGGTCTGCACCGGCTCGGCCAGCACTTCCCAGGTGGCGTCGAGATCGTCGGCCAGGCGTTGCGGGTTCACTTCCAGCTTGTTCAGGCCGCGCAGGCAGCTGTCGTAGGCCAGCAGGGTGTAGCCGAAGCCCACGCCGATGTTGCGCAGCACGGTGGAGTCGGTCAGGTCACGCTGCCAGCGCGAGACCGGCAGCTTCTCGGCCAGGTGCTTCAGGACGGCATTGGCCATGCCCAGATTGCCTTCGGAATTCTCGAAGTCGATCGGGTTGACCTTGTGCGGCATGGTCGAAGAACCGATTTCGCCGGCCTTGGTGCGTTGCTTGAAGTAGCCCAGGGAGATGTAGCCCCAGATGTCGCGGTTCAGGTCCAGCAGGATGGTATTGGTGCGGGCCACGGCATCGAACAGTTCGGCCATGTAGTCGTGCGGTTCGATCTGGATGGTGTAGGGATTGAAGGTGAGGCCCAGGCGCTTTTCCACCACGTCCTTGGAGAAGGCCGCCCAGTCGGTCTGCGGGTAGGCCGACAGGTGGGCATTGTAGTTGCCCACGGCGCCGTTCATCTTACCCAGGATTTCGACGCTGGCGATGCGCTTGGCCGCGCGTTGCAGGCGCGCCACGACGTTGGCCACTTCCTTGCCCAGGGTGGTCGGGCTGGCCGGCTGGCCGTGGGTGCGCGAGAGCATCGGCACGGCGGCGTGTTCGTGGGCCAGGTCGGTCAGTTTGGCGATGACGGCTTGCAGCGAGGGCAGCAGCACGGTGTCGCGCGCGGCCTTGAGCATCATGCCGTGCGAGGTATTGTTGATGTCTTCGGAGGTGCAGGCGAAGTGAATGAATTCGGAGGCGGCTACCAGTTCGGGCACATCCTTCACTTTTTCCTTGAGCCAGTATTCCACCGCCTTGACGTCGTGGTTGGTGACGGCTTCGATTTCCTTGATGCGGGCGGCGTCGGCTTCGGTGAAGTCGGCGGCCAGCTTGTCCAGCAGCGCGCGGGCGCTGGCCGAGAACGGCTTGATCTCGGCAAAACCGGCTTCGGACAGCGCTTGCAGCCAGGCAATCTCGACCTTCACGCGGTGGTGCATGAAGCCCGCTTCAGAGAGCAGCGGACGCAGTTGATCGGTCTTGGAGGCGTAGCGGCCGTCCAGCGGGGACAGGGCCGAGAGAGCAGAGAGGGACATGATGGAAACGATGGAAACGGATGAGATGCGTTGACTGAAGATTGGCGAGTTTTGGCCGGCATTTGCTCCAAAACCCGAATCGCCCGAGCCCGGCATTTTACCATCGGCACGCCGGCCGGCCCAATTTTCCGGTCCGGCGTGGTCCTGGCGGACCGTGGCTTTCCGTTCCTGACGCAATTCATCACCAGGGCCTGTTCAGATTCAATCTGCGCATCTCGCCGATTGAATGTGAACAGGCTCTAAGCTTCACAAATTTGTCAGGAAATGCGAATGTTATAATCAATGTACATAAATACACCACACGCTATGCTAAAACTCATCGGCTCCAATGCCAGCCCGTTCGTGCGCAAGGTGCGCGTCGTGATGGCCGAAAAAAAGATCGATTACGAATTCATCCTGGAAGATGTCTGGAGCGCATCGACCACCATCCAAGAGAGCAATCCGCTGGGCAAGGTGCCTTGCCTGTTGATGGATGATGGGGGTGCGATGTTCGATTCGCGGGTCATTGTCGAATACCTGGACACCTTGACGCCGGTCGGCAAGCTGCTGCCGCCCAACGGCCGCGAGCGCGCCGAGATCAAGTGCTGGGAAGCGCTGGCCGACGGTGCCCTGGATGCGGCCGTGCTGGTGCGCCTGGAAAAGACCCTGCGTCCGACCAAGCAGCAGAGCCCGGAATGGATCAAGCGCCAGTGGAGCAAGGTCGAAGCCTCGCTGAAGGCCATGGCCGAGGGCCTGGGCGAGAAGCCTTTCTGCGTGGGCAACCATTACAGCCTGGCCGATGTGGCAGTGGGCTGTGCGCTGGGCTGGCTGGCGTTCCGCTTCCCGGACCTGGCCTGGCGCGAGGATTATCCGCAACTGGCGCGGCTGTTCGACAAGGTGTCGGAGCGGGCCAGCTTCAAGGAGACCGTGCCGCATCTGTGAGGCATGGTGGCCATACGGCAGGCCGACAAACAAAAAGCGCGCTCCGTGGAGCGCGCTCAGGTTGATGACGAACCCCGTGTTTTCGAACACGGGGTTTTGTTTTTCAGGCGCAGGTAATTTGCAGATGGTCGATGGCGCAGAAGCCAAGCAATGCGCTCATTTTTCTCTGTAGCCACTTTTGTACGCTGGCATAGGCGTTCAAGCCCGGTAAAAGCGCGCGCAAGCGCGCCACCAGCAGGGCAATCTTCTTCATGTTCTGGGCCGCCGCCGCCAACAAGCACTGCTCGGCGACCTTGCGCAAGCCGCGCATGCGGGCATAGCGATGTCCGTGCAATTGCTTGGCGTCGGCGAAGCTGCGTTCTACCGTTTCCTTGCGTCGGGCATAGATGCGCTTGCCCCATTCGGTACGACGCCGATCATCCACCTTCTCCTTGGAACGCTCCCACACATGGCGCGTCACCACCTTGACCGCATTGGCGCTATTGGTGCATTGCTCGCGTACCTTGCAGCCCCGGCATTGTTCAGGCTTGGATTTGTATTCCCGATACCCCTGCCGATTGGTGGTGCTGTAGTGCAAGGACTGGCCCTGCGGGCAGATGTATTCGTCACGGTAGGCATCGTACTCATACGCCCGTTTAAAGAATGTCCCCGGCTTGTGGTTGGGTGTGCGGTAGCCCATCACGCCGCTGATCTCGCGATTCTCCAGTCCCTGGCAGACGGCCGGTGTGAAATAGCCAGCATCCAGGCCAACGGCCTGTACATCAAATCCGAACGTCTGGCGCTGACGATCCAGGCGTGCCAGATAAGGTTGACTGTCATGGACTGAGGCGGGCGTGACATGGGTATCGGTAATGATGCAATGCTTGGCATCGACGGTGCGGTGATCCAGGTAGAAGAAGCCCTTGGGCTTGTCGTCGCGCACCATGTAGCCGCTCTCGGGATCGGTGCGACTAACCTTGATCTCTTTGGTGGGCGGCTCATCATCATCGTCACGTTTGAGCGGCTTCTTGCCATGCTCGGCACGGTCGATATCCACAGCCGCATCCAGTTCGGCCAGATAGGCCGAGGGTGTCTGGGCAACTTGAACGTAGTCGAACTTGTTCTTGTTGGCGTTGGCCTTGAGGTGGGTGCTGTCGCTGTAGAGCACACGGCCATCGACCATGCCGCGTCCAATGGCCTGGCGCACGATCTCGTCGAAGATGTCTTGATAGACGGTGGTATCAATGAAGCGGCGGCGCCGGTTCTGGGAGAAGGTGGAGGAGTCCGGCACCTTGTCGGTCAGACGGAATCCGGCAAACCAGCGATAGGCCACGTTGACCTGGACCTCGCGGATGAGCTGGCGCTCGCTGCGGATACCGAAGAGGTAGCCGATGAACAAGAGCTTGAAGAGTACCACCGGGTCCAGTGCCGGGCGGCCATTGTCGGCGCAATACAGATGCGCCACCTTCTCGCGGATGAACTCGAAATCCACCGCCGCGTCGATCTTGCGCAGCAGGTGGTCCTTGGGCACGAGCATCTCGATGGTCACCATCTCTAACTCGTGCTGGGCGGCTGTCGGTTTTTTGAGCATGACCGATTAAACAACAAAGCCTTGGCTCTCGCCAGGGCTTTGTCATCAATCTGAGCGCGCTCCGTGGAGCGCGCTTTTTTTTTATTTGCCCGAGCGGTAACCGCAGGGCGGGGCGGGGTTACTCGCTGGCCGGGGACATCTGGCTTTGCAGGTAATTCTGGATGCCCACCTTGTCGATCAGGTCCAGCTGGGTTTCCAGCCAGTCGATGTGTTCTTCGGTGTCATCCAGGATCATCTGGAACAGTTCACGGGATACGTAGTCGCCCACCTGTTCACAGGTGGCGATACCTTCCTTGACGGTCTTCTGGGCGCCTTGTTCCAGCTTCAGGTCACATTGCAGCATTTCCTGGGTGTTCTCGCCGATCATCAGCTTGTGCAGCGCCTGCAGGTTGGGCAGACCGTCGAGCATCAGGATGCGGTCGATCAGCTTGTCAGCGTGCTTCATCTCGCCGATGGATTCGGCGTATTCCTTGGCGCCGATCTTGTCCAGGCCCCAGTGCTTGTACATGCGGGCATGCAGGAAGTACTGGTTGATGGCGGTAAGCTCATTGGTTAGTTGCGCATTGAGCAACTTGATGACTGCGGGATCGCCTTTCATGGGGATTACCTTTAAAAATTGATGTAGGAGGAAAACCGCGTTAATTATGGGTGACTGACTAGCTGCCTGACCGCGGACGGACGGATCATAGTCCAGATGCCTCCATTGTTCAGCAAGAATTAGCGGTAATCATTCTTACTTTGGTTGGCGTATGAAGGAAAAAACAAAAACCTCCGTCGCCAGGCGAGGGAGGTTTTCAGGGCAGGCCCGCTGCATCGGGGCTTGCGGGGCGGGGCAGTGCGCGGCACTTCCCCTTGCTGCAGTGCTGCCGGTAATTACTTCTTGTCAGGATCGGTCACGAAACCGATCTTGGTCAGTCCACCCGACTGCGCCGCCGACATCACCTGCGCCACCTTTTCATACTGGGTGGTGCGCTCGGCGCGCAGATGCATTTCCGGTTGCGGCTGCTTCTGGGCGGCCACGGCGATGCGGGCGCTCAGTTCGCTGCTGTCGATCTTTTCTTCATTCCAGAACACGTTGCCGGCCGCGTCGATGGACAGGTTGATGCTTTCCGGCTTGACCTGATCCGGCTGGCTGCTGGCCTTGGGCAGGTCGATCTTGACCGCATGGTTCATCACCGGGATGGTGATGATGAAGATGATCAGCAAGACCAGCATCACGTCCACCAGCGGGGTGGTGTTGATTTCGGGATTGAAATCATCGTCCGAATCGGACAGGGAACCCATGGCCATCATGCCCTCCCGACTGCGGTCAGCTTGGCCTTGCCGCCATTGGGCTGGCCATCTTCACCGGCCGCGCGGGCACCGGTGACGAACAGGGCGTGCAGGTCGAAGCCGAACTTGTTGAGCTTGGCGATGGTGGTCTTGTTGCCGCGCACCAGGGCGTTGTAACCGAAGGTGGCGGGGATGGCCACGGCCAGGCCCAGGGCAGTCATGATCAGGGCTTCGCCGACCGGGCCGGCCACCTTGTCGATGCTGGCCTGGCCGGTGGTGCCGATGGACACCAGCGCGTGATAGATGCCCCAGACGGTGCCGAACAGGCCCACGAACGGTGCGGTGGAGCCGACCGAAGCCAGCACGGCCATGCCGGTCTGCAGCTTGCCGGAGGCTTCGTCGATGGCCTGGCGTAGCGAGAGGGTCACCCAGTCGCTCACCGAGAGCTGGTCATGCAGGTGGCCCTTGTGGGCGGTGTGGTGGCTCATGGCGGTGACGCCGGCCTTGGCCACTTCGGCGAAGGGATTGTCCTGGCCCAGGGTAGCCAGGCCTTCGGGCAGGCTAGTGGTATCCCAGAACTTGTGACCAGCAGCGGCCGAGGCCTTGCGGAAACGCAGCAGCTGGAAGGCCTTGGTGAAGATCACGTACCAGGACGCGATCGACATGGCCAGCAGCAGGACGGCGACACCCTTGGTGACGAAATCGCCTTGGGCCCAGAGGCTTTCCAATCCGTAGGGACTAACTTCCATGATGTTTTCCTTCGATTTTATGGTTCAGATGAGGGGGAATGACGAAACGAAATGACTACATGGCCGGGCTAGGCCCGGCCATTCAAGTTTTTTGGCTCAGCTCACTTCAATTGAGACGGAACGCCAGGCTGCCGACCGTGCTGACGGTGATGGCCTTGCCGTTTTCGATATAGGGCTTGAAGACGGCGCGCATCACGGCACTGCGGGCCGCATCGTCCAGGCGCGAATAACCGGACGACTTGATGATCTCGACCTTTTCGGCGTGGCCGCTGGTGTTGACGGTCACGCGGAATTCCACCACGCCCTCTTCACCCATGCGGCGCGAGACGCTGGGATAGGTCGGGTTGGGCTGCTGGATATATTCGATGCCCGAGGTGATCTGCTTGGGCAGGACCGGTCCGGGTGGTGCAGCCGGTGCCGGGGTCGGCTCGGCCGCTACCTGCGGGGCCGGCGCGGCAGGTTGCGGCGGCTGGGGCGGCGCAGTGATGGCGGTCGGAGCCGGGGTTTCGGTTACCGGAATGGGCTTGGGCGGCGCCACTACTTTCTTGACGATTTTCACCTGCTTGGGCGGGGCCGGCTCGGCCTTGGGCGGTGCGGGCTCGGGGGCCTTCTCGGGAACGATGAAGGTGGCGATCACTTCCTTGGGAACGGCGCTGGCGACCTGGTGGACCAGGCCGCTCTGAAGCGCCCAGAAAAAGGCGATATGCAACAGGATGATCAGGCCCAGCGGGCCGATCTTGCGTGCCTGGCGCATCAGGGCGCTGGGTGGGCTGACACTCATGAGGGACGGTGAAATGGCGTTCATTGATCTGATTCAGGCGGCGGCCAGCGAGGGATGGAACACCACCGGACGCACGCCTTGCTGTGTTTGACGGGAACTGCTGAGGCACTCGCGCAGGACGTTCTTGGCGCAGGAATGGCACTTGCCGCAGCAGGTACCCACGCCAAGCTGCTTGCGCAGCTCGGCCATGGACGTCATGCCTGCGTTGACCGCCTGATGGATCTTGCCTTCGGAGATGTTGTTACAAACACATACGATCATTGTACGCCTTGCTGCCTGCTCTATCAGGCTCTTAACGATGGCTAGGATCTCGCTCCAGCAACCATGCGCGAGAAGAAATTGAATTTTTCCTGCGGCGGCATCGTCCGTTCCACCACATTTGCCCACTGTTCCGACAACTGCTGGCAGGTGGCCCGCAGGACCGGTGCCAGGTTGGGCAAATCCGCCAGGGCCTTCAGGTGTCTTTCGATCACCGAAGCCAGCTTTACGCAACTCTGCGTTTCCTGGCTGTTGTTGGCGGTGTAGTGCGACATCAGATGCAGCACGGCGGACACCAGAAGTTCAGGCTGTGCCGGTGCGCTGCTCGGTTCCACGAACGTGGACGTCATGTTCTCGTTGACCATCAAACTCTCCTCGCTGGGCTAGCTTGGCTGGCGGTGCGTCATGACGGACGACACTGGCTGGCCTGTTTAGGGATCCACCCGGACTGAGACTGCCGGCTCAGGCCGTCAGGATCAGCTTGTTCAACTGCGTCAGTCGCAGCTTGTAGATGCGACCACCGTGATCGATCTCCAGTTCTCGCATCTGACGGAACAGGTCCGTGCTCTTGATGCGGGTGATCGGCGTTCCGTTGGCGGTCGTGCCCGGCTTGTTGCGACGGTCCATGCTGTTGTCGTTCAGTTGGCTCATTACAATCACCTCCTATTAAATGCGAACAATTCTTATTTAGATTATTTGCGATTTGCGGCGGGATTGCAAGCCCTTTTATCGGTGTGATTGATAATTTTTATCATTCAGGAGGCCTGGCGGAAACACTTCAAGGCTATCAAGGCTGTCAAGCTTGCCCAAAAGCAAACGCCCCGCCGCGAAATTCGCGCACGGGGCGTTCAAAAGTTGCCTCGATGAAAATTTAATCCGGTAGCGCACCGCTTTCGATGATGCCGCCGCCCAGGCAGACGTCGCCGTCATAGAGCACCGCCGATTGCCCCGGCGTGACCGCCCATTGCGGGGTGTCGAAGGCCAGCGAGAAGGTGCTGCCGGCATCGGCAAAGCCGCACGGTACGTCGGCCTGGCGATAGCGCGTCTTGGCCGACAGCGCGCTCAGTTGCGGCGCATGGCCGGCCACCCAGCTGACCTGGCCGGCCGAGAGGGTAGGCGAGAGCAGCCAGGGATGGTCATGCCCCTGGACGATATAAAGCGTGTTGTTTTCCACATCCTTGCGCGCCACGTACCAGGCATCGCCATGGCCATCGGCATTCTGGTGCGCCTTCAGGCCGCCGATGCCGATACCCTTGCGCTGGCCCAGCGTATAGAAGGACAGCCCAACGTGCTCGCCCACGGTCTGACCATCGGCGGTCTTGATCGGGCCGGGCTTGTAGGAAAGATAACGGTTCAGGAATTCACGGAAAGGTCGCTCGCCGATGAAGCAGATGCCGGTCGAGTCCTTTTTCTTCGCATTGGGCAGCTGCAGCTGCTCGGCGATCTTGCGCACTTCGGTCTTGTGGATCTCCCCCAGCGGGAAGACCGTGCGCGAGAGCTGCTCCTGGTTCAGCCGATGCAGGAAATAGCTCTGGTCCTTGCTGGCGTCGAGCGCCTTGAGCAATTGGTAGTCGCCCTGCGGCCCCTGGCGCACGCGCGCGTAGTGGCCGGTGGCGATCAGGTCGGCGCCCAGCTTCATGGCGTGGTCGAGGAAGGCCTTGAATTTGATCTCGGCATTGCACAGCACGTCCGGGTTGGGCGTGCGGCCGGCCTGGTATTCGCGCAGGAATTCGGCGAAGACGCGATCCTTGTATTCGGAAGCAAAATTCACTGCCTCGATATCCACTCCGACCACATCGGCCACGCTGACCGCATCAATCCAGTCTTCGCGGGTGGAACAGTATTCGGAATCGTCGTCATCTTCCCAATTCTTCATAAAGAGCCCGATGACCTCATAGCCCTGCTCCTTCAACAGCCATGCCGACACCGACGAATCCACGCCGCCCGACATGCCGATGACTACTCTTTTCTTGCTCATGTTGTATCCGTTCAATGCGGCCATCCGTAAAGAGGGCCGCCAGGTGATGCGCCCGCGTCAGCCGGGCAGGGCGCCAATGGCGCTGGGATCGGTATGGACCAGTTCCAACGGTGCGCGCTGGCCGGCCAGGTAATCATCCACGCAACGCAATACCAACGGGCTGCGATGCCGTTCGGCGCAGGCGGCCAGTTCGTCGCGTGTCATCCAGACGGCGCGCACGATGCCCTCGTCCAGCGGTCGGTCCAGCACCTCGCCGACGGTGCCGGCAAAGGCGAAGCGCAGATAGGTCACCGACAGCCCGCCGCGCGAGGACGACACGTTGCGTGAAAGATAAGTGCCTAGCAGGGCCGTTGGGGTGAAGACATGCGCCGATTCTTCCAGCGCCTCGCGTACGGCTGCCTCGATCAGGGACTCGCCCGGCTCCAGGTGGCCGGCCGGCTGGTTGATGCGCAGCCCGCCTGCGCTGTGCTCTTCCACCATCAGGAAGCGGCCGTCGCGCTCGATGATGGCGGCCACGGTGACAGAGGGTTTCCAGACTTCAGACATTGATGACCTCGTGAATCCGCCATTTTACCCTGTCGAGGCCCATTCTTCAGCGCCGGTGCCGCCGTGGCGCGGGATCGCGCGGCTTTCTTGCAGGCTGGACAATTTCTCGCCCGGCAAGGCGAGTCGTGTAAGATTGGGCCGAGATTGGGCCAAGAATCCACAATAAAAGGAGTCAGGAATGAGGATAGCGATCCCCGCCGAAAGCCGGGACGGAGAAACCCGTGTCGCCGCCACCCCCGAAACGGTTAAGAAACTGGTGGCTGCCAGGCACGAAGTGATGGTCGAGTCCGGCGCCGGGGGCAGGTCCAGCATTCCCGACGAAGCCTACGTGGCCGTCGGCGCCAGTATCGGCAGTGCCGAAGCCGTCTACACTGCCGAGATCCTGCTCAAGGTGCGCGCGCCCAATGCGGCCGAGCGCGCCCGCATCCGGCCCGGCACCGTGGTCATCGGCATGCTCAATCCCTTCGACGCCGACAACACCGCCGCCATGGCTGCCGCCGGTCTCACCGCCTTCGCCCTCGAAGCTGCGCCCCGCACCACGCGCGCGCAGTCGCTGGACGTGCTCTCGTCGCAGGCC
This sequence comes from Herbaspirillum sp. DW155, assembly GCF_037076565.1. Lineage (NCBI taxonomy): Bacteria > Pseudomonadati > Pseudomonadota > Betaproteobacteria > Burkholderiales > Oxalobacteraceae > Herbaspirillum > Herbaspirillum sp. DW155. The sequence continues at coordinate 746,893 of NZ_AP029028.1, forward strand.
AACATCGCCGGCTACAAGGCCGTGCTGATGGCCGCCAATACTTATCAGCGCTTCATGCCCATGTTGATGACGGCAGCGGGTACCGTGAAGGCCGCGCGCATGTTGATCATGGGCGCCGGGGTGGCGGGTCTGCAGGCCATTGCCACGGCCAAGCGGCTCGGAGCGGTGATCGAGGCCTCCGACGTGCGTCCGGCGGTCAAGGAGCAGATCGAGTCGTTGGGCGCCAAATTCCTGGACGTACCCTTCCTGACCGAGGAAGAAAAAGAGATCGCCCAAGGCGTGGGCGGCTATGCCCGCCCGATGCCGCCGGACTGGATGAAGCGTCAGGCCGAGCTGGTCCACGAACGCGCCAAACAGGCCGACATCATCATCACCACCGCCCTGATCCCCGGCCGCAAGGCGCCGGTGCTGATCAGCGAAGAAACGGTCAAGGCCATGAAGCCCGGTTCAGTGATCCTGGACATGGCGGTCGACCAGGGCGGCAACTGCCCCTTGTCGGAACCCGGCAAGACCGTCATCAAGCACGGCGTGCACATCATCGGCGAAGGCAATCTGGCGGCGCTGGTAGCGGCCGATGCCTCGGCGCTGTATGCGCGCAACGTGCTGGACTTCCTCAAACTGATCATCGATGCCGAAGGCAAGCTGGTCATCAACAAGGAAGACGATATCGTCGCGGCCACGCTGCTCTGCCAGGGCGGCGAGATCCTGCGCAAATGAATCTGCCGGCCCGGGTCGGCAGACAACCCGGGCGTTTTCAGTCCCCCTCACGCCCATCACTTTTGAAACAAGAAGGAAGAAGTCCATGCAACGCATCATGCTGCGCGCGAAGATCCATCGCGCCTCGGTCACCCAGTGCGACCTGAACTATGAAGGTTCCTGCGGAATCGACGAAGACCTGCTGGAAGCCGCCGACATCCGTGAGTTCGAGAAGATCGAACTCTACAACGTCAACAACGGTGAACGTTTCTCCACCTACGCCATTCGCGGCAAGCGCGGCAGCGGCGAGATCTCGTTGAACGGTGCAGCGGCCCGCCTGGCGCACCTGGGCGATTTGCTCATCATCTGTACCTATGCGCCGATGAGCGATGAAGAAGTCGCCACTTACAAGCCCAAGGTAGTCTTCGTGGACGACAAGAACCGCATCACCAGCCTCAAGGCAATCTGACCCTCGACAAGAACCATGCGGCCCGTTCCACCGGCGGGCTGCATCACAAGGAGGAACACCATGGAAGTCAGCCACACCATCATCAACCTGATCATCTTCGTGCTGGCCATCTACGTTGGCTACCACGTGGTCTGGACGGTGACCCCGGCCTTGCACACGCCCCTGATGGCGGTGACCAATGCCATCTCGGCCATCATCATCATCGGCGCGATGCTGGCGGCGGGCCTCACCGAAGGCACGGTCGGTCGCATCGCCGGCACGCTGGCCGTGGCGCTGGCGGCGGTGAATGTGTTCGGTGGCTTCATGGTGACCCAGCGCATGCTGGAAATGTTCAAGAAGAAAGAGCCCAAGGCCAAGTCGGGAGAGCGAGCATGAGCATGAATCTGGTGACCCTGCTGTATCTGATCGCATCGATCTGCTTCATCCAGGCCCTGAAAGGCCTCTCGCACCCGGCCACGGCGCGCCGCGGCAACAGCTTCGGCATCGCCGGCATGGTCATCGCGGTGCTGACCACGCTGGCGCTGATCGTCAAGATCAAGGGGGAGGGCGCCAATCCTTCCGGTGACATCGGCTATCTGCTGGTGGCTGGCGGTGTGATCGTCGGTGGCGGCATCGGCGCTTATCTGGCGCGCAGCGTCGAGATGACCAAGATGCCCGAACTGGTGGCGGCGATGCACTCGCTCATCGGTCTGGCGGCGGTCTGTATCGCGGTGGCGGCGGTGGCCGAACCATGGGCGCTGGGCATTTCGGCGCACGGACAACTCATCCCCGTGGGCAACCGGGTGGAACTGTTCATCGGCACCTTCGTGGGCGCCATCACCTTCTCGGGTTCGGTGATCGCCTTCGGCAAGCTCTCGGGCAAGTACAAGTTCCGCCTGTTCCAGGGTGCGCCGGTCAACTTCGCCGGCCAGCATTTCCTGAATCTGCTGCTGGCGGTAGCCATGATCGGCTTCGGCGTCATTTTCGTGCTCACGCAAAACTGGCTGCCCTTCATCATCATGGCCGCCATCGCCTTTGCGCTGGGCGTGCTGATCATCATCCCCATCGGCGGGGCCGACATGCCGGTGGTGGTCTCGATGCTGAACAGCTATTCCGGCTGGGCGGCGGCGGGTATCGGCTTCTCGCTGAACAACTCCATGCTCATCATCGCCGGTTCGCTGGTCGGTTCATCCGGCGCGATTCTCTCATACATCATGTGCAAGGCGATGAACCGCTCCTTCTTCAACGTGATCCTGGGCGGGTTTGGTGGCGAGGCGGCGGCTGCAGGGGGCGGGGCGCAGCAGCAGCGCAGCGTCAAGTCGGGATCGGCCGATGATGCGGCGTTCCTGATGGGAAATGCAGAAACCGTCATCATCGTGCCGGGCTACGGGCTTGCCGTGGCACGTGCGCAGCACGCACTGAAGGAATTGACCGAAAAGCTGACCCACAACGGCGTGACCGTGAAATACGCGATCCACCCGGTGGCCGGCCGCATGCCCGGCCACATGAACGTGTTGCTGGCCGAGGCCGAAGTGCCCTATGACCAGGTGTTCGAGATGGAAGACATCAACAGCGAATTCGCCCAGGCCGATGTGGTGCTGGTGCTGGGCGCCAATGATGTGGTCAACCCGGCGGCCAAGGATCCCAAGTCGCCCATTGCGGGCATGCCGATCCTGGAAGCCTACAAGGCCAAGACCGTGATCGTGAACAAGCGCTCCATGGCGGCCGGTTATGCAGGTCTGGACAATGAACTGTTCTACATGGACAAGACCATGATGGTCTTTGGCGATGCCAAGAAGGTCATCGAGGATATGGTCAAGGCGGTGGACTGAGTTTGGTCTGCTCCGGCACAAATGAAAACGGGCTGCGCTGTGATTGCGCAGCCCGTTTTTCTTTGCTTGCGCGCAAGCGGAGCGCGCCGCTTACTTGGTCCCGAAAATACGATCCCCCGCATCGCCCAGCCCAGGCACGATGTAGGCATCCTCATCCAGATGGGAATCCAGGGAAGCGACATAAAGCTTCACATCCGGATGCGCATCAGCGAACACCTGCACGCCTTCCGGGGCCGCCACCAGCGCCACGAAGACGATGTGCGAAGCCGGCACACCACGCTTCTTGAGCGCATCCACGGCATAGACGGCCGAATTGCCGGTCGCCACCATCGGATCGCACAGGATCATGATGCGGTCCTGCAGGTCCGGCAGGCGCACCAGGTATTCCACCGGCTTGTGGTTCTCGTCGCGGTAGACGCCGATATGGCCTACGCGCGCCGAGGGGATCAGTTCCAGCAGGCCATCGCTCATGCCCACGCCCGCGCGCAGCACCGGCACCACGGCCAGCTTCTTGCCGGCGATCACCGGGGCTTCATAGGTCACCAGCGGGGTTTCGATGGTCTCGGTGGTCAGAGGCAGGTCGCGCGTGATTTCATACCCCATCAGCAGCGTGATCTCGCGCAGCAGGTCGCGGAAGGTGCGCGTGGAGGTGCGCTTGTCGCGCATGTGCGAGAGCTTGTGCTGGATCAGCGGGTGGTCGAGGATGAAGAGATTCTTGAAGCGCGGGTCTTGTTTCATGGCAAATGCGTATCTGCGGGGTGGAGCGGCGAGCGCCGCAAGCCCGCATTGTCGCATTTCCTGACGGCCTGCGCGACGGTGCCCGCCTGCGAAATGACAGGAATGTTCACATCACCGGCGGCCGAACATCATCTGTTCGGCCAGCAAGCCGCGTGCAGCGGGCAGCAGGTCGATGGCGCCCAACGACAGTCCCAAGGCGGCTTGCAAGGGCGAACCCTGGGGCGAGCCGGCAAAGATGCGTGCCATCAGGTCGGTCAGCCGGATGGTCAGGCCGCGATCCTGGCCGCGCTGGCGCTCGAAGGTCTGCAAGGCTTCGGGAGAAACTACGCGCGCCAGCACATCGGCCAGCACGCGGGCATCGCGCAGGCCCAGGTTCAGGCCCTGGCCGGCCACCGGGTGCAGGGTTTGCGCGGCGTTGCCGATGGCCACCACGCGCCGGCTCTGGCCGGGACGGGCGTTCAGGCCCAGCGGGAAGGCGTGGCGCGCGCTGATGCGGGTGAAGCGGTCGACCCGTTGGCCGAAAGTGCGCTGCAGGGCTGCAAGAAAAGCCGCATCGTCCAGCGCCAGCAATTCTTCGCCTGTGGCCGGACGTACGCACCACACCAGCGCATAACCGTCGTCTTGAGGCAGCAGAGCCAGCGGACCTTCATCGGTGAAGCGTTCGAAGGCGCGATGGGCGATGACGCCATCGGCCTGCACGTGGGCGATGATGCCCAGCTGCCGGTAATCGCGCTGCAAAGTCTTTTGCTGCTGCTCGCCGAAGACACCGCCCTCGGCCTGGATCACCAGTTGTGCGCGCAGCACACGTCCATCCTTGAGGGTGACAGCGACGTGATCGTCTTCTTCCGCGATGTCTTGCGCTTCGGCCGGGCGCATCAGGTTCAGTCCCAGCGGTGCGATGACCGAGGCCAGGGCGCGGTTGACCTCGCCATAGCGCGCCACGTAGCCCAGCGCGGGCAACTGGTAATCCTTGCGGTCCAGCAGAGTGCGGCCGAAGTGGCCACGGCGCGAGACGTGAATCTGTTCGATGGCGGTGGCGCTGCGGCCGATGTCGTCCCAGGCGCCCAGTTCGTCGAGGATCTGGCGGCTGCCGTAGGACAGGGCGATGGTGCGCGGGTCGGCGGCGGCTTGCTCGGGCGACTTCATGTCGACCAGGGCGATGCGGGCGGCGGGCAATTGGCGCCGGGCCAGCAGGCCGGCCACACTCTGGCCGACCGGGCCGCCGCCGCAGATGATCAGGTCGAAATCGACGGATTCCATGATGCCGGGAGATGCCTTCTACAGAAGATTCAGTAAGGCATCATTGTAGCGGAGCCGCGCCGGCCGGGCTTGATCCGGCGCATGCGCGGCCTGCAGAGGTGAGCGCTTCAGCCCTGGCGCATCAGCGCTTCGATGTCTTCGACCTTGCTGGGCACGCCCGTGGTCAGGAGTTCGCAGCCCGACGGGGTGACGTGGGCGTCGTCCTCGATGCGGATGCCGATGTTCCAGAACTGCTCCGGCACGCCTTCGCCCGGACGCACGTAGATGCCCGGCTCGATGGTCAGCACCATGCCCGGCTGCAGCGTGCGCCAGGGTTTGCTGCCGTCGGCCGTGGCCGGATCGCGGTAGTCGCCCACATCGTGCACGTCCATGCCCAGCCAGTGGCCCGTGCGGTGCATGTAGAACTGGCGGTAGTCGCCTTTCTCGATGACGTCTTCCAGCGAGCCGACCTTGGATTTGTCCAAGAGGCCGGTGTCGAGCATGCCCTGCGCCAGCACCCGTACGGCGGCGTCATGGCCATCCATGAAGCGCTTGCCGGGCGCGGTTTCGGCGACGGCGGCGGCTTGTGCGGCCAGCACGATTTCGTAGAGCGCCTTCTGCGGGCCGCTGAACCTGCCATTGGCGGGGAAGGTGCGGGTGATGTCGGAGGCGTAGCTGTCCAGTTCGCAGCCGGCATCGATCAAGACCAGGTCGCCATCCTTGATCTCGGCATCGCCCGCGCGATAGTGCAGCACGCAGCTGTTGGCACCGGTGGCGACGATGGAGCCATAGGCCGGATATTGCGACCCGTTGCGGCGGAATTCGTGCAGCAGTTCGGCTTCCAGATGATATTCACGCAGGCCGGGACGGCAGATGCGCATGGCGCGGCAATGGGCTTCGGCGGAGATGATGCCGGCGCGCTTCATCACATCGATCTCGTAGGCGTCCTTGAAGAGGCGCATGTCATCCAGCAGCACGCTCACATCGACCACCGCGCCGGGCGCGGACACGCCGCTGCGGGCAAGGGCACGCACGCCCTGCAGCCAGCGCTGCAGCTGGGCATCGCGCTTCTCATCCTGGCCCAGCGCGTAATAAACGGCACGGGCGTCGGAGAGCAGGGCGGGCATGTTCTTGTCCAGTTCCTCGATGGGGTGGGCGGCATCGAGCGCAAAGAGTTGCTGCGCGGCTTGCGGGCCGTGGCGGTAGCCGTCCCAGATCTCGCGTTCCAGGTTCTTGTCGCGGCAGAACAGGATGCTGCGGTTTTCCTTGCCGGCCACCAGCACCAGCACCGCTTCGGGTTCGGTGAAGCCGGTCAGGTAGTAGAAATAGCTGTCATGGCGATACGGATAATCGGCATCGCGGTTGCGCATCACCTCGGGTGCGGTCGGGATGATGGCCACGCCGCCCCCGGCTTGTTGCAGGCTGGCCAACAGGCGCGCGCGGCGGGCGGCGAAGGGGGGGGCGTCGAAGCTCATGGTCAGGTTCCTTGCGGTGGCAGGTTCAGTGCTTCCAGTTGGGCGACGGTACCGACGTTGTGCCAGTCACCCCGATACACATCGCCGCCGATGCGGCCCTGGTCGGCGTAATGGCGCAGCAGCGGCCCCAGTTTGGCATGGCTGCCGGGCGCGATGCCATCGAACATCTCGGGGCGATACACGCCGATGTTGGCGAAGGTCAGCTTGGGCTGGCCCTCGTTGGCGATGGCGAAGTTGTTCAACGCGAAATCACCCTCGGGATGGAAGGGCGGATTCTTGACCAGGTACAGCCAGGCCAGGTCGCGCTTGTCATGCGGCAGCGGATTGCCCCAGGGGTCTTCGTCTTCCAGCACGGTCAGCAGTTCGCTGTAGTCGAAATGCGGGCACCAGATGTCGCCGGAGACCGCTATGAAAGGTTCTTCACCCAGCAGGTGGCGCGCCTGGGCGATACCGCCTGCCGTTTCCAGTGCCGTGGTTTCGGGTGAATAAAAGAGCCTGGCGCCGAAGCGGCTGCCGTCGCCGAGGGTGTCTTCGATCATCTGGCCCAGGTGGGCGTGGTTGATGACGATCTCGGTGATGCCGGCGCGTACCAGTGACAGGATCTGCCAGACGATCAGCGCCCGGCCACGGACCTTCAGGAGCGGCTTGGGGCAGGTATCGGTCAGCGGACGCATGCGCTCGCCGCGCCCGGCTGCGAAGATCATGGCTTTCATGGTCGGCGCCTCAGAAGGTGTAGCCGAACTTGGGCGCGTGTTCCTGTTCCAGCTTTTCGATCAGGCGCACCAGGGGCGTGAAGGCCACGTAGCGGCGCGCGGTCTTGAGGGTGTATTCCATCACCAGCGGCATGTCCTTCAGGTAGCCATCCTTGCCGTCGCGGTGCCACAGGCGGGCGAAGATGCCCAGCACCTTCAGGTGGCGCTGCAGGCCCATCCATTCGAAGTCGCGGTAGAAGGTATCGATGTCGGGCGTGACCGGCAGACCGGCGCGGCGCGCCTTTTCCCAGTAGCGGATGGCCCAGTCCAGCACCATTTCCTCGTCCCACTGGATGTAGGCGTCGCGCAGCAGCGAGACCAGATCGTAGGTGATGGGGCCGTAGACCGCATCCTGGAAGTCGAGAATGCCGGGATTGCCCTTGGGCAGCACCATCAGGTTGCGCGAATGGAAGTCGCGGTGCACGTAGACTTGCGGCTGGGCCAGGTTGTTGGCCAGGATGGCATCGAAGGTCTTGTCCAGCACCGCGTTCTGTTCGGCGCTCAGCGTCACGCCCAGGTGCTTGCCGATGTACCACTCGCGGAACAGCTCCAGCTCGCGCAACAGCAGGGCGCGGTCGTATTCGGGCAGAGCCTCGGGCTTGCTTTGCGCTTGTAAAAGTACCAGGGCCTCGATCGCATCCATGTATAGTGCGTGCGCGCTGTCAGCTGACAGTTGCGACAGGTAGGTGGTCGAACCCAGGTCGGAGAGCAGCAGGAAGCCGCGCTCGGTATCCTGCGCCAATACCTTCGGCACGGTCACCCCGGTCTCGCCGAAGAGGCCGGCCACCTTGACGAAGGGGCGCACGTCTTCCTGCGGGGGCGGGGCGTCCATCACGATGGCGCTGCCGCCATCGGGTGTGTCCACCCGGAAATAGCGGCGGAAGCTGGCGTCGGCCGAGGCCGGGCGCAGGGTGGCGGACAGCACCGGCGTATCGGCCAGGGTGGCCAGCCAGGCTTGCAGTTCGGACAGGCGGAGATCGGGGGTGGAACCAGGTGAAGACATGAACTATCTGAGGAAATCGTTGGACGTGGTTGAGTTCCCATATAATAAGGGATTCAACCCAAAAAATCCGCCTGCACGGTATCTAGCCTCCCTTTTCATGATCCGGTTTTCCAAGTCTTTAACTGAACGTACTGTCAACTGGCGGCTGGCGCGTCTGTTTTCTTCGGCCATGGTGGTGGCATCGGCTTCGGCCTTGTTGCCGCTCTCGGTGCACGCCCAGATGAGCATGCCGGCCGCCACGCCGGCCGCGCCCCCCGTACAGGACCAGGACGCCCCGGTCAACGTCAGTGCCGAGCAGATGACCGGCCGTCCCGACCGCCAGGTCAACCTGGACCGCGATGTGGAACTGGTCAAGGGCGCCACCACCGTCAAGTCCGACAAGGCCGAATACCGCATCATCCAGGATGAAGTCGAGGCCACCGGCCACGTCTGGATGCAGCGGCTGCAGGACCAGTACACCGGCGACCACGCCGAGATGAACATGGGGACCGGCGCCGGCTACGTGACCAGCCCGACTTATCTGCTGGGCAAGAACGGCGGCCGCGGCAAGGCCGAGCGCATCGATTTTCTTTCCGACGACCAGGCCAAGGTGATCCAGGGCACCTACAGTACCTGCGAAGCGCCCGATCCCGACTGGTACCTGCGCGCCAACACCATGGACCTCGATAGCGGCCGTGACGTCGGCACCATGCATGATGGCCTGCTCTATTTCAAGGACGTCCCCATTCTGGGATCGCCCTGGATGTCCTTCCCGCTGTCGGGGGAGCGCAAATCGGGTGTGCTGCCGCCCACCATCGGCATGACCAGTACCGGCGGTGTCGAGCTTTCGGTACCGTATTACTTCAATCTGGCACCCAACTATGACCTGACCCTGGCGCCCAAGTACATCGCGCGCCGTGGCCTGCAACTGGGCGCCGAAACCCGTTACATGGGTGATAGCTACAGCGGGACCACCACCGTTGAAGGCATTCAGGACCGGGTGACCGGCACCGGCCGTTATTCGCTGTCCTCGAACCATACGCAGTCCCTGGCCCCCGGCCTGATGCTGAAGTGGAACCTGAACAAGGCTTCCGACAACGACTATCCGGCGGACTTCTCGCATTCGGTCGTCAGCAGTACGCAACGCCTGCTGCCGCGTGAGGTCAGCCTCAGCTACAGCAGCACCTACTGGAGCGTGACCGGACTGGTGTCCAAGTATCAGCTGCTGCAGGATGTCAATGCCCCCATTGGCAAGCCCTATGACCGTGTGCCGCAGATTACCTTCAACGGCAACCGCTATGACGTAGGCGGCTTCGACTTCAGCACCGTCGCCGACTTCACCCGCTTCTCCAGCGGCGACCTGGTCGGCGGCGACCGCGCCTACATCACGCAGACGGTCTCGTATCCCATCATTCGCCCGGGCTATTTCTTCACGCCCAAGGTGATCCTGGATGCCACCAGCTACAACCTGAACAACGTCTCGGCCGGCCAGCCGACCAATCTGACGCGGACTTTGCCGACCTTGTCGCTGGATTCCGGCCTGATCTTCGAGCGCGACTCCAACCTGCTCGGCCGCAATATGACCCAGACGCTGGAGCCGCGCCTGTTCTACGTGCGCACGCCTTATCGCGACCAGTCGCAGTATCCGGTCTTCGATTCCGGCCTGGCCGACTTCAACTTTGCACAGATCTTCACGGAAAACCGCTTTTCCGGCCATGACCGCATCAGCGACGCCAACCAGCTGACTGCTGCCGTGACCTCGCGCCTGATCGAGGAAAACGGCCTGGAACGCCTGCGCGCGGCCATCGGTCAGCGCTACTACTTCGCCGATCCCAAGGTCGGCATCAGCGGCACCACGACTACCACCCTGGGCAGCAAGTCCGATCTGCTGCTGGCGCTGGGCGGCCAGTTCACCCAGCAGTTTTCCACCGACAACACGGTGCAGTACAGCGAGACGCTGCGCCAGATGGTGCGCTCCACCTTCGGCATCCGCTGGCAGCCCGCGCCCAAGCGCGTGCTGAACCTGCAATACCGTCTGGACCGTACTTACATCAATCCCTATACCGGCTTGCTCGATCCGCTCAAGCAGGTCGACGTCTCGGGCCAGTGGCCGATTACCCAGCGCATCTACGCCGTGGGCCGCGTGAACTACTCGCTCCCCGACCGCACCGTGGCCGAAGGCCTGGCCGGCTTCGAATACAAGGCTGACTGCTGGGTCTTCCGGGTGGTGGCGCAGCGCATCCCGACCTCCTCGACCAAGGCCTCGACGGGCTTCTTCATCCAGCTCGAACTCAATGGTCTGTCCAAGATCGGTTCCAACCCGATGGATGCCATCAAGAGCAGCGTGCCCGGTTACCAGAACGTGAACCTGCCGGATACCATGCCCGGCAATAACTTCTAACTTTTTTCGAACCAACGACTAGTCCATGCGTAATATGCGTACTCCACTCCTCGCAACAACCAAAACAGTGACCGCGCTGCTGTGCATGCTGGGCGTGATCAGCAATGCGCATGCGCAGTTCGCCACCACCATCATTCCGGTGACGCCGCCGGAGAGCGCTGGCAGCACCCAGCCGGCACCGGCCAAGGGCGCCTCCAAAGCTGCCGCCAAGCCGGCCGCCGCCAGCAAGCCTGCCGCGCCGGTGGCCGCGCCCGCTGCGCCGGCCAGGGCCAGCGCCCGTATCGAGCCGCAGCCGGTGGATTCCATCCTGGTCGTGGTCAACAACGAAGTCATCACCCGCCAGGAAGTGGCCGAGCGTCTGGCCAGCGTGGAAAAGCGCATGGCCGCGCAAAACGTGCAATTGCCGCCGCGCGCGCAGCTGGTGCGCCAGCTGGTCGAGCGCATGATCGTCGAACGCGCCCAGGCGCAGATGGCCAAGGAAAACGGTATCGTCGTCGATGACGCCATGCTGGATCGCGCCATGCAGCGTATCGCCGAGCAGAACAAGCTGTCCGTTCCTGAATTCCGCACCCGCCTGGAAGCAGAAGGCATGAACTACGCCAGCTTCCGCGAAGAGATCCGCCGCGAAATCCTGAGCCAGCGCCTGCGCGAGCGTGAGGTGGACAACAAGGTGGTGGTCACCGAATCCGAAATCGACAACTATCTCGCCGCCGAAGCCAACGCCGGTGGCCAGCGCCAGGAACTGGACATCGCCCAGATCCTGATCCGCGTGCCCGAGAACGCCAGCCCCGAACAGCTGGCGGCACGCCGTGAACGCGCCGAGGACGTGCTGCGGCAGTTGAAGACCGGGGCCGACTTCGCCAAGACGGCCGCGGCTTACTCCGATTCTTCCGATGCGCTGTCCGGCGGCGACCTCGGCTGGCGTGCGGCCGACCGCCTGCCGCAACTGTTCCTGGATGGCGTGGCCAAGCTGCAGGAGGGCCAGGTCAGCGGCCTGCTCAAGAGCGGAAATGGCTTCCACATCCTCAAGCTGGTCGGCCGTCGTGCCGCCGGTGGCAGCCAGGCCGCCGCGCCGGCCGTGCAGCAGACCCACGTGCGCCACATCCTCATCAAGGTCAACCAGGTGGTCACCGCTGCCGAAGCCAAGCGCAAGCTGACCGAACTGAAGGAGCGTCTGGATCACGGTTCGGCCACCTTCGAAGAGCTGGCCAAGCTGTATTCCAATGACCTGTCGGCGTCCAAGGGCGGCGATCTCGGCTGGATCTATCCGGGCGATACCGTGCCGGAGTTCGAGCGTGCCATGGACCAGTTGAAGCCGGGTGAAGTCAGCCAGCCCATCGAGACCCCGTTCGGCTACCACCTGATCCAGGTGGTCGAGCGCAAGACCGACGATGCTTCCAAGGAGCGCACCCGCCAGGCCGCGCGTCAGGCCATCCGCGAGCGCAAGATCGAGGAAGCCACCGAAGACTGGATGCGCCAGATCCGTGACCGCGCCTACGTCGAGTACCGCAACGACGATTGAGCGCCGATCCGCAGGGGAGGCCAGCGTGGCTCCCCGTTGTGCGCAAGAGGCCGGCCTTGTCGCCGGCTCTTGCATTTTTGAAGCCCGTACCGGCCCGCATGGGCCATGACTGAAGACGCCATGAACCGACCCATCCTCGCGCTGACCTGTGGCGAACCGGCAGGCATCGGCCCTGAAATCTCCCTGCGTGCCGCCTGGGAGCTGCGTCACGAAGCGCGCTGCATCCTGCTGGGCGACGCCGCCCTGCTGGCGCAGACGGCCTACGAGATCGATCCGCAGATGCGCGTCGCGGCCCTGTCCATCCAGGCCTGGCGCAACAGTGGCCTGCCGCATTTTCCGGTCGATTGCCTCACCGTCATCGATTGCCCGGTAGCAGAACCGGTGCGCCCGGGTGTGCTGGATGCCCGCAATGGACGCGCCGTACTGCAGACGCTGGACCTGGCGGTACAGGGCGCGCGCTCCGGGGCCTTCGCCGCCATCGTCACCGCGCCCCTGCAGAAGAGCACCATCAACGATGCCGGCGTGGCCTTCACCGGTCATACCGAATACCTGGCCGAGGTCACCGGCACCCCGCAAGTGGTGATGATGCTGGCTGGCGGCCAGGCACCGCACCTGCGCGTAGCCCTGGCGACCACGCACCTGGCCTTGAAGGATGTCCCGGCTGCCATCACGGCCGAAAGCCTGGCGCGCACGCTCGACATCCTGCAAGCCGACCTGCGCGGCAAGTTCGGCATCGCCCATCCGCGCATCCTCGTGACCGGCCTCAATCCCCATGCCGGTGAGAACGGCTATCTCGGCCGGGAAGAAATCGAGGTCATCACGCCCGCCCTCGAAGCCGCCCGTGCGCGCGGCATCGATGCGCGCGGTCCGTATCCGGCCGACACCCTGTTCCAGCCCAAATACCTGGAAGAGGCCGACTGCGTACTGGCGATGTATCACGACCAGGGCTTGCCGGTCCTCAAATTCGCCAGCTTCGGCCACGGCATCAACATCACCCTGGGCCTGCCCCTGATCCGCACGTCGGTTGACCACGGCACGGCACTGGACCTGGCCGCCGCCGGCCTGGGCCAGGCCGACCATGGCAGCATGTGCGCGGCCATCCGCGCCGCTGCCGACATGGCACGCCGCCAGGCCGCTGCCTGAACTTGCAAGAACCCACTGGAACCACCATGAAACACATCCCGCGCAAACGCTTCGGCCAGAACTTCCTCACCGACGACGTGGTGCTGCACGACATCATCCGCGCCATCGCGCCCGCCGCCGATGACGCCATGGTCGAGATCGGCCCCGGCCTGGCGGCAATGACCGCGCTGCTGCTGGAAGAACTGCGCCACCTGCATGTGGTGGAGCTGGATCGCGATCTGGTCGAACGCCTCAAGAAGCGCTTCGACGCTGCCCGCCTGACCGTCCATTCGGCCGATGCCCTCAAGTTCGATTTCGCCAGCATTCCTGTGCCGGCAGGGCGCAAGCTGCGCGTGGTCGGCAACCTGCCTTACAACATTTCCAGCCCCTTGTTGTTCCACCTGGCCGAGATCGCCCCGCACGTCCAGGACCAGCACTTCATGCTGCAAAAGGAAGTAGTCGAGCGCATGGTGGCCGAGCCGGGCGGCAAAGCCTATGGCCGCCTGTCGGTGATGCTGCAGTGGCGCTATCACATGGAATTGCTGTTTGTGGTGCCGCCCACCGCCTTCGACCCGCCGCCCCAGGTCGATTCGGCCATCGTGCGCATGATCCCGCTGGCGCAGCCCATGGCTTGCCAACAAGCCCTGCTGGAACAGGTCGTCACCAAGGCCTTCTCCCAGCGCCGCAAGGTCATCCGCAATTGCGTCGCCGGCCTGTTTACCGAGGAGGAATTGCGTCAGGCCGGCGTGGATCCCCAGGCACGTCCGGAAGCGGTGCCGGTCGAGCAGTTCGTGGCCCTGGCCAATCTGCTGGCGGCACGCCAGGCGTGAGCCGGGCTGGCCCCGCTGGCCAGGCGCACGACGGCTGTTGCACTTTATTACAGCCGCGCCGCGAGCCGTAAGAACTGTAACGAAGTTTCATATTCAGTCGTTTAAAGCTGAACCTGTCTTATATTGGAATCGTGCCGCGACAGATCGCGGACTTCTTTGACAGGAGCCAATCATGGCCAGCAAAAAAATCGCATCGGTATTGATCGCCACTACTCTTCTGGCTTCGGCCGCCGTCGTCAGCACGCCTGCGATGGCACATGACCGGGGCGGTGACGGAGTGGCCATCGCTGCCGGCATCATCGGCGCCGTCGCCATCGGATCGCTGATCGCCAACTCCACGCCTGCCCCGGTCTACCAGGCCCCGCCGCAGCAGGTTTATTACCAGGCCCCCCAGCCCGTGTATTACCAGCCGCCCCAGCAGGTGGTCTATGAGCAGCCGCATTACTACGCCCCGCCGCCGCGTCCGGTGCGCTATGTGGAGCGCACGGAAGTGCGTACCTATCGCTACGACGACCGTCCTGATTATTATTACTACAGTCGTTGATGCCCGCGGTGCTGCAGGCAGGACATCCACGGCACAAGCCATCTTGAGGGAAACGGGCAACCAGCAGGTCGCCCGTTTTTTTGGGTGAGCCGGCCAGGAGCCATCGGCTGGCGCTCGGCGAGCGGCGGGCAAATCAGCGATAATGGCGGCTTGCTTCACGTTAGCCAAGAAAAGGAGTCGCCAAGTGAGAATGTTGCATACGATGCTGCGCGTGGGAAATCTGGACCGGTCCATCGATTTCTATACCCAGGTGCTGGGCATGACACTGTTGCGCAGGAATGACTACCCCGAGGGCAAGTTCACCCTGGCCTTCGTCGGCTACGGCGATGAACGCGATCACACCGTGCTGGAACTGACCCACAACTGGGATACCGGGTCCTATGACCTGGGCAATGGCTACGGCCACATCGCCATCGAGGTCGAGGATGCCTACGCTGCCTGCGAGGCGGTCAAGGCCAAGGGCGGCACGGTGACCCGCGAAGCCGGTCCGATGAAGCACGGCAAGACCGTGATTGCCTTCGTCACCGACCCGGATGGCTACAAGATCGAGTTCATCCAGAAGAAGGAACAGTACAACGCCGCCGACTGAGGCGCGTTGCCGTCAGCCTGCCAGCCCGCTCGTGCGGGCTTTTTTCATGGTGCCGGTGCGCTGCGGGATGGATGCCGCGACCGCCATGTCCAGCGGATACGCAACAGCATCTCCACCTGCATTAACCTCGCATCAACAGAACAACAACAGGAACGCCAATTGAGTCTCTACCAACTTTCCAAAAGTCATCTGCGCCGCCTGTGGGTTGAATACGGCATTCTCTGGAGCGGTGCCATCATCGTCGGCCTGGTCGCGGTGCTCTATGCCCAGGCCATCGAAATCGGCTTCGGCGTCTTTCGCAACATCGAGCACAAGGCGCCCTGGCTGCCTCTGCTGCTGACTCCCGCCGTCTGCGCCGCCTGCGTGTGGATCACGCGCCGCTATTTCCCCGGTTCGGAAGGCAGCGGCATTCCGCAGGCCATCGCCACCCTGCATGGCGACACGGCCGAGCGGGGCAGCGTACTGCTTTCCATGCGCGTGCTGGTGGGCAAGATCGTGCTGTCGGTGGTGGCCATCGCGGGCGGCATGACCATCGGCCGTGAAGGACCGACGGTGCAGATCGGTGCGGCCATCATGTACAACCTGCGCCGGCTGTATCCATCCGGATACGAGCACATGGAGCGCCGCCTGATCCTGGCCGGCGCTGCCGCCGGTCTGTCGGCAGCCTTCAACACGCCTCTTGCGGGCATCGTGTTCGCCATCGAAGAACTCTCGCGCAGCTTCGAGCAGCGGGCCAGCGGCGTGGTCATCACCACCATCATCTTTGCCGGCCTGGTGGCCTTGTCGATCAACGGCAACTACACCTATTTCGGCTCGATCAGCTTCCCCGGAGAAACCAGCGGCCGCCTGATCCTGGCCGTGGTCGTCACCGCCGTGCTCATGGGCGTGGCAGGCGGACTCTTCTGCTGGCTCATCCTCAATCCCACGCGCTGGATTCCTGCCAACATCCTGAGCTTGCGTGCCGAACGTCCGGTGGCGTTTGCGGCCCTGTGCGGCTTCATCGTCGCGGTCATCGGCGTGGCGGCCGGTGGCGCCACCTTCGGCAGCGGCTACGAGCAGGCTCATGGCTTGCTCAATGATGGTCAGGGATTGTCGGTGTTCTATCCCTTCCTCAAGTTCGCCTCCATGATCGGCTCCTACCTGCCGGGCCTGCCGGGCGGCATCTTCGCGCCCTCGCTGTCCATTGGCGCCGGCTTCGGCAACCTGCTGCACCTGCTCTTCGGCGGTACCTCGCTGCCCATGCTGGTGGCGCTGGCGATGGTGGGCTACCTGGCCGCAGTCACGCAGTCACCCATCACCGCCTTCGTGATCGTGATGGAAATGGTCGATGGCCATGCGCTGGTGATTTCGCTGATGGCCACGGCCGTGATCGCCTCGGCCGTCTCGAAGGTGTTCGCACCGCCCTTGTACGAAACCCTGGCTGAGCGCTACCTCAAGCACTGATACTGCAAAACGTCGGTGGTCTGCGTCAATTTGACGCAGCCGCCGACATCCGCTCCCCTGGCGCATGCGCGCCGTCTTCGTCATATTGTCGTGTCGCACGCGACAATATGTCGCACTCCCCTGACGTTCTGCTTGTCCATAATCGCTCGCACTGCCTGCATCCCATGACGGGCAACCCGATAACGACAATCCCAGGGGAATTCCATGCAACTCACACCTTGCGCCTGCGCCCTCGCGCTGGCCTTCATTCCTTGCGGCCCTGCATTGGCCCAGACCACGACCGCGCCAGACAGCTCCGCATTGCCGACGGTCACCGTGCACGGCGATAAAGCCGCTCCCGCCAGCCCGCTCAACGCCGACAGCGCGGTGCTGCTCAATGACCAGCCCGGTTATGCCAGCGCCGCTGCCGGTGGGGTCTCGGCACTGCCGGTCTTGAATGGTTTTGCCGCTGACCGCCTCAAGATCCGTCTGGATGGCATGGAGGTCACCGCCGCCTGTGGCAACCAGATGAATGCACCCATGTCCTACATGCCGCCTGCCCAGGTCGGCATGACCCGCGTGATCGCCGGTCTCACGCCGGTCAGCGTGGGAGGCGACAGCATCGGCGGCAGCATCGACCTGAGTTCGCCCGCTCCGCGCTTTGCCACGCAGCCGGGCGCCTTGCTGACCGAGGGTGGTTTTTCGGTGTCGGCGCGCAGCGTCAATTCGGAAGTGTCAGCCTCGGTCCAGGCCACGGTGGCCAGCGACAGCCTGTCGGTGCACTACGTGGGGAGCCAGTCGCGCGCCGAGAGCTACGTCAACGGCGCAGGGCAGAAGGTGCAGGGCAGCCAGTTCGAGAGCAACAATCACGCGATCACGGTGGCGGCGCGCGGTGACGCACAGCAAGTGGTGTTCAAGGCCGGCCAGCAGTTCATCCCCTACCAGGGCTTTCCAAACCAGTACATGGACATGACCGGCAACCGCTCCACCTTCGCCAACCTGGGCTACGAGCGTCGCTTCGACTGGGGTCAGCTGCTGGGCCGCGTGTACTGGCAGCGCACCGAGCATGAGATGGGATTCTTCAGCGCCGAACGCACCGGCACCATGCCCATGCAGACGCGCGGGCGCGACCTCGGCTACACGCTGCGCGCCGATATCGATCTGGCTCCGGAGGGTAGTAGCGTGGTGCGCGTGGGCAACGAATACCACAGCTTCCATCTCGATGACGAGTGGCCCGCCGTGCCGGGCTCGATGATGATGGGCCCGCGCACCTATGTGAACATCAATGACGGAAAACGCGATCGCTTCGCCCTCTTCGCCGAATGGGAACGCCGATGGAATGAACGTTGGAGCACGATCGTGGGTGTGCGCGACGAACTGGTCAAGACCGATGCCGGCGACGTGCAATCCTATGGCACCAACATGATGAACATGGCCGACCTGGTGGCCGCCAATGCCTTCAATGCACGCGGCCATGCGCAGACCGACAACAACGTCGACCTCACCGCGCTGGCCCGCTTCACGCCCGATGCCGGCCAGAGCTGGGAATTCGGCTACGCCCGCAAGACCCGTTCGCCCAATCTCTACGAGCGCTACACCTGGGGCCGGGGCACCATGGCCATGACCATGACCAACTGGTTCGGCGATGGCAACGGCTACGTCGGCAACATCGACCTCAAGCCCGAAGTGGCGCACACGCTCTCGGCCACGGCCGACTGGCATGGCCAGGAGAAGGAAGGAAACGAGCCGAACTGGTTCTTCAAACTGACCCCCTACTTCAGCTACGTCGAGAACTACATCGATGCCGACGTCATCGGCAGTTTCCATCCCTATGGCGTCAGCACGGCCTCGGGTGCGCTGCTGCAGTTCGCCAATCACGATGCCCGTTTGTATGGCATCAACGCCTCATGGAAATGGCCGCTGTGGCGCGCTGCCGCCCTCGGGGATATCGCCTTCACCGGCAAGGCCGGCGTGACGCGCGGCAAGCGCGTCGATGGCGGCAACCTGTATCACATGATGCCCTTCAATGTGCTGGCGGCGCTGGAGCAGAAGCAGGGCGCCTGGAGCAACCGCGCCGAAGTCAGTTACGTCGCCCGCAAGACCCTGGTGGACAGCAACCGCCTGGAGCCCGTCACTGCCAGCTATACCGTCTTCAACCTGCGCAGCAGCTATCGTTTCAATGCAGCCATCAGCGTGAGTGCAGGTATCAGCAACCTGTTCAATCGCAACTATGCCGATGCGTTGGGCGGCGTCTATCTGTCCGGATTGGCCCAGACCAGGAGCGGCAGCCTGCAAGCCTTGCCAGGCTATGGACGTTCGCTGGATGTGGGGGTGAACGTGAGCTTCTGACCAGGATCGCGCAGCGCGGCGCACCGGTCAGAAGATCGGCAGGGTTTCCGGGGCGCTGTCGCGCAGGGCTTTCTTGGCGGTCTCGAATTCGGGGAAGATCGATTGCACCGTGGCCCAGAAGCGCGGGCTGTGGTTCATCTCGCGCAGGTGGGCCAGTTCGTGGGCGATCACGTAGTCGATCAGCGGCAGGGCGAAATGCATCAGCCGCCAGTTCAGCCGGATGCGCGCATCCGAGGTGCAGGAACCCCACTGCGTGGTGGCCGAGGACAAGGCATAGGAGCGGTAGCGCACGCCCAGCTTCTCGGCGTAGATCATCAGGCGCTTGCCGAACAGCTCTTCCGCACGTGCCTGCAGCCAGCCTTGGACGCGATCCTTCAGTTGCTGCTCGCCGGCGTCGGCGGGCAGGCTGATGTTGAGTTCACGTGTTTCTTCGTCGAGGAACACCGCCTGGCGCTGTCCGGTGCGGATGCGCAGCGTGATGTCGCTGCCCAGGTAGGGCAGGGTGGCGCCATCGCGCCATTGCATCTGCGGTTGCAGGCGCCGCGCCGAACGTTCGCGGCGCTCGTTGAGCTTGGTCAGGATCCAGCGCTGCTTTTCACGGATGGCGTTGTCGATCTCGGCCAGCGTGACCCACTTGGGCGCGGTCACGCGCAAGCCTTCGTCACTGACCAGAAATCCGATGGTGCGGCGCTTGGAACGCAACAGGGCAAAGTCGATGGTGTGCTCGCCGAGCTGGATGCGGCGCTTGCCGTCGGCCGGACGGGCCGTGGTCGGCGGTGCCAGCAAGGGGCTGGGGGGAGCGGGGGCGGCGGCAGGCTCGGGAATCAGCGGTGGTGGCAGCGGCGCTGCATGTACCACCGGATGTGGGGTCACGATCAACGGCGGCTGCACCGTCGGCGAAGGCAGCGCCGGGCCGGGGTCCACCGGCGGCGATGCCGGTGCCGCGGCAGGCGTGCCAAACAAATCCAGTTGCAGCGAGAGCTGGTCGGGATTGGTCTTGGGTTTGCGGAGCAGTATCAAGGCGGTCGCGGCGTCCTGTGTTGCGGTCGTTAGTTCGTTGGCTACCAAGGAGTGCGGCCGCGCGGCATTAGCGGGATGCCTGGGCGGCCGGCCGGGGCGCGCTGTTGTTGTAGACGTCCGGCGAAATCACGCGCATCTCGGATTCTATCCAATTTTCGACGCGCTCGTTCAACTCCTGGGGAGTCATGCCTTCCGGCGCAATCGGCTTGCCAATCGAGACCGTGATCACGCCCGGCTTCTTGATGAAACTGCCCTTGGGCCAGCACTGGCCCGAGTTCATCGCAATCGGCACCACCAGCGTGTTGGTCTCCACCGCCAGGCGCGAACCGCCGGCCTTGTATTTGCCCTGCGAACCGACTGCAGTGCGCGTACCTTCCGGGAACATCACGATCCACTGTCCGTCGCGCAGGCGGCGGGTGCCATGTTCCAGTACCTGGGCGAAGGCGTCACGGCCTTTCTTGCGGTCGATCGGGATCATGCGCAACAGGCCGATGCCCCAGCCGAAGAAGGGGATGTAGGTCAGCTCCTTCTTGAACACGTAGACCAGCGGACGCGGCATGCTGATGACGTAGAAGATGGTTTCCCAGGCCGACTGGTGCTTGGAGAGCAGGATCACCGGGGCATCCGGCAGGTTTTCCATGCCGCGCACCTCATGGCGGATGCCGCAGATCACGCGCGCGCTCCAGATCACGAAGACGTTCCAGCGCGACGTCCACCAGTAGCGTTGTGCGTAAGGGAAGGGCGCCGACAGCAGGCAGGCGAAGGACCAGATGATGGTGGCCACGGACATGAGGACCATGAAGACCACCGAACGCAGGATCAGGACAAGGCGCAAAATCGTTTCTCCCATGCCGAGGCATGTTGTTGTAATGAATGGGGCAGGCTGCGCGGTTGCAGTCTTGGTCGCAGCCCAGGTGGCAGCACTATACCGATACCCCGACCGGCGACTTGAGAATGAAATCAACCACTGCCGATAAATCCGGGAAAACCAGCGTGCCCGGTGGCAAGCCGCCCTTGGCCTGGGTCTTCTCGCCCTTGCCGGTCAGTACCAGATAGGGGGCGCAACCGGCCACGTAGCCGGCCTGCAGGTCGCGCAGCGAGTCGCCCACGGTGGCCACGCCGCCGCGCAGACTGATGTTGAAGCGCTTGGCGATCTCGTGGAACATGCCCGGCTTGGGTTTGCGGCAATCGCAATTGTCATCGGCCGAGTGCGGGCAGAAGAACACCGCATCGATATCGGCACCGGCTTGCTGGGCCGCGTTGTGCATCTTCTGGTGGATGGCGTTGAGGGTCTTGATGTCGAACAAGCCGCGCGCCACACCGGACTGGTTGGTGGCCACCACGACGCGATAGCCGGCCTGGTTCAGGCGGGCGATCGCTTCTAGCGAACCCTTGATGGGGATCCACTCGTCGGGCGATTTGATGAAGGCATCGGAATCATGGTTGATGACGCCATCGCGGTCGAGAATGATCAGTTTCATTCCTGCTTTCCTTCATGAACACCGCCGCGCCGGGACAAGCCCGTGCGCGGCGGATCGGTGTTGCGTGTGCGACAGCCGGCAGCGTGATCGGTTACGCCGCCAGCTTGGAAATGTCGGCCACCTGGTTGAGCATGCCGTGCAGCGATGCCAGCAGTGCCTGGCGATTCTTGCGCAGTTGCTCATCCTCGGCATTGACCATCACGTCGTTGAAGAAGGCGTCGACGTTCTGGCGCAGCTGCGCCAGGGCCTTGAGCGCGCCGGCGAAGTCGCCCGCAGCATAGGCTGCCTGCACCTGCGGACGCGTGGTCTGCATGGCGGCAAACAGGCCCTGCTCGGCGGCTTCCTTGAGCAGACTTTCCTGCACGGCACCGTGCGCGTCGATGGCCACGCCTTCGATCTTCTTCAGGATGTTGGTGATGCGCTTGTTGGCGGCGGCCAGGGCCTCGGCTTCCGGCAAGGCGGCAAAGGCTTGCACGGCTTGCAGGCGTTCCACCACGTTGTCGAGCACGTCGGGCTGCTGGGCCACCACGGCTTCCACTTCGTTCTGTGCAAAGCCGCGCTCGCGCAGCAGGCCACGCAGGCGGTCATGGATGAAGGCCTGTACCTCGGCGCGCGGATCCTTGAAGTTGGCGTTGCCGGCGAAGAGCGCCACAGCCGCGTCCAGCAAGGCCGACAGCGACAGCGGCAGGCGCTTTTCGACCAGCATGCGCAGCACGCCCAGGGCATGGCGGCGCAGGGCGAACGGGTCCTTGTCGCCGGTCGGCTGCAGGCCGATGCCCCAGATGCCGACCAGGGTTTCCAGCTTGTCGGCCAGGGCCACGGCGGTGCCGGTGGCGGTGGTCGGCAGGGCGTCGCCGGCGAAGCGCGGCTGGTAGTGTTCGGAGGCGGCCAGCGCTACCTCGTCGGATTCACCGTCATGGCGCGCGTAGTACGTGCCCATGATGCCTTGCAGCTCGGGGAATTCACCCACCATGTCGGTGAGCAGGTCGGCCTTGGCCAGCAGCGCGCCGCGCTCGGCCTGGGCGACGTCGCCGCCCAGGAGTGCGGCGATCTTGCCGGCCAGTGCCTGCACGCGCTCGGTGCGTTGCAACTGGTTGCCCAGTTTGTTGTGATAGACCACGTTGGCCAGTTGCGGCACGCGCTCGGCCAGGGTCTTCTTCTTGTCCTGCTCGAAGAAGAACTTGGCATCCGACAGGCGCGGACGCACCACGCGCTCGTTGCCACCGATGATGTGTTCGGGGCGATCGGTCTCCAGGTTGGAGACGATCAGGAAGCGCGAACGCAGACGGCCATTGGCGTCGGTCAGCGCAAAATATTTCTGGTTGGTCTGCATGGTCAGGATCAGGCATTCCTGCGGCACGGCCAGGAATTCATCCTCGAACTTGCATTCGTAGACCACCGGCCATTCGACCAGCGCGGTGACTTCATCGAGCAGCGATTCCGGCATCAGCACCTGGTCGGCACCGGCCTTGGCCAGCAGCGCGGTGCGAATTTTTTCACGGCGTTCGGTGAAGCTGGCGATGACCTTGCCTTGCGTGGCCAGGGCCTCGACGTAGGCATCGGGCGAGGCGATCTGCAACGCGCCCGAGGAGAGGAAGCGATGGCCCAGCGTGGTGCGGCCGGCATCCAGGCCCAGCGTATTGATCGGCACCACGTCGTTGCCCAGCAGCGCCACCAGGTAGTGGGCCGGACGCACGAAGTGCACCGTCTCGCCGGCGGCGCGGCCGAACTGGCGCTGGTAGCTCATGACCTTGGGGATGGGCAGTCTGGACAGGCTCTCGTCGAGCGCCGCCTGCAGGCCCACGGCCAGGGCCGAACCCTTGGCGGTGTAGGTATAGAAGAAGCTTTCGGCCTTGCCATCCTGGGCGCGTTCGAGCTGGTCCGGGGTGATGACGGTGGCACCGGTGGCGGCGGCCAGTGCGGCCAGCTTCTTGACCAACGGCGCGGCGGGACGGCCTTCGGCGTCCAGCGCGACGCTCACCGGCAGCACCTTTTCGCGGATCGATTTGTCCGGCGAAGCCGCACGCACCTGGGTGATGGAAACGGCCAGCCGGCGCGGGGTCGCGTAAGCGGTGGCGGTGGCGCCGGCGTCGAGATAGCCGCGGCTTTGCAGGCCGTTGAAGATGCCATTGGCGAAGGCATCGCCCAGCTTGGCCAGCGCCTTGGGCGGCAGTTCTTCGGTGACGAGTTCTACGAGGAGTGTCTGGTTCATGTTGTCTGTCTTGCTGTCTTGCTCGGGACGCCGGTCAGGAGGAAACCGGACCGGCGCCGCATCATGTCATGGCGTGGTGCTTCAGGCCGCAGCCTTGGCCGGGCCTGCGCCCAGCATCGGGAAGCCCAGGCGCTCGCGCGATTCGAAATAGGCCTGCGCCACCGCCCGCGAGAGATTGCGGATGCGGCCGATGTAGGCGGCGCGCTCGGTGACCGAGATGGCACCACGGGCATCGAGCATGTTGAAAGTGTGGGCGGCCTTCAATACCTGCTCGTAGGCCGGCAGCGCCAGCGGCACTTCCATGAGGCGCTTGGCCTCGGCTTCGTAATTGGTGAACAGCGAGAACAGGAACTCGGTGTTCGAGTATTCGAAGTTGAAGGTGGATTGCTCCACTTCGTTCTGGTGGAACACGTCGCCATAGGTGAGGCGCTTCTTGACGCCGTTCTCGGTCCATTCGGTCCAGACCAGGTCGTAGACGTTTTCCACGCCCTGCAGGTACATCGCCAGACGCTCGATGCCGTAGGTGATCTCGCCCAGCACCGGCTTGCAGTCGAGGCCGCCGACCTGCTGGAAATAGGTGAATTGCGTCACTTCCATGCCGTTGAGCCAGACTTCCCAGCCCAGGCCCCAGGCGCCCAGGGTGGGGTTTTCCCAGTCATCCTCGACGAAACGCACGTCATTTTGCTTCAGATCCAGTCCCAGCGCCTCCAGCGAGCCCAGGTACAGGTCCAGGATGTTTTCCGGGGCCGGCTTCAACACCACCTGGTACTGGTAGTAGTGCTGCATGCGGTTGGGATTCTCGCCATAGCGGCCATCCTTGGGACGGCGCGAGGGCTGGACATAGGCGGCACGCCAGGGTTCCGGGCCGATGGCGCGCAGGAAGGTCGCGGTGTGCGAGGTCCCCGCGCCGACTTCCATGTCGTAGGGCTGCAGCAGTGCGCAGCCCTGGGCGTCCCAATATTCTTGCAACTTGAGGATGATTTGTTGAAATGTCAGCATCGTGTGTGGTTGCCTGGCGAACCGGCGGAGGAATTGCGAAAACCGTGAATTTTAGCGCCTTTTGGGGCGTTTGACCCGGTTTTGCCAGGGGCGCGGTGCTGCCGGCCCCTGGCATTGGAGATCAGTGGCGAATGCGCGCAGCCTTGTTGCGCCCCCACGCCAGCAGCAGCATCAGCAGGGCCAGTCCGACGACGAGCTTGTTGCCCAGCAGAATGTAGGGGGTCTGGCCGGCATAACCCTGCACCTGGCCGGAGAGCACGCCGCGCGTGTAGGGTGGCAGTTCGCTCACGGCCCCGCCCGGCAGGATCACGGCCGTTGCTCCCGTGTTGGTAGCGCGCAGCATGGGACGGCCGGTTTCCAGCGTGCGCATCTGCGAAATCTGCAGGTGCTGGGGCAGGGCAATCGAGTTGCCGAACCAGGCGATGTTGGAGAGGTTCAGCAACAGGCTGGCCTGCGGCTGGCCGGCACGATAGGCATCGCGCAACTGCCCGGCGATTTCTTCGCCGAACAGGTCTTCGTAGCAGATGTTGGGCAGCACCCACTGGTCCTTCACGCCGAAGGGCGACTGCACCGGCGCGCCGCGCGTCATGTCGCCCAGCGGGATGTGCATCAGGTCGACGAACCAGCGGAAGCCCGGCGGGATGAATTCGCCGAAGGGCACCAGGTGGTGCTTGTCATAGCGATAGGGCATCAGCGCCGAGCCCAGTCCCGGACCAAAGCCCAGCACCGAATTGGCATACAGCTGCGGGCCGTCGGACAGTGGAATGCCCAGTGCCAGGTGGCTGCCGCTGTTCTGTGCAAAGCGCGCGATGCGTTCGAGATAGTCCGGTGGCAGTTGCTGCGGCAGCAGCGGAATGGCGGTCTCCGGGGTGGCGATCAGGTCGGCCGGCGCGGCGCTGATCATCTGCTCGTACATGCCCAGCGTGGCCACCAGCGCATCGTTGGAGAACTTCATTTCCTGCGGGATATTCCCCTGCAGCAGGCGCACCGTGATCGGCTGGCCTTGCGGTGTGGTCCACTGCACCAGCCGCAATGCCACGCCCCCGGCGCACAACAGGGCGGCGGTGCACAGCGGCAGCACGATGCGCTGGCCGGTACCCGCCACGCCCTTGCGCGACAGGCCCATCCACAGTAGCGCCAGGCTGCCCGCGATCAAGGCCGAGATTGCACCGACGAAGTAGACGCCGCCAACGGGCGCGAAGCCGGCCAGTGGCCCGGTCGTGTGGGCATATCCTGAGACCAGCCAGGGGAAACCGGTAAAGACCCAGCCGCGCGCCCATTCCGACAAGGCCCACAGTGCAGGCAGCATGCACAGCGCCAGCAGCAGCGGCGAAGACGACCAGCGATGGCGCAGCCAGCCCGCCAGCGCGGTGGCCGCACCCGCATACAGGCCCAGGTAGAGGGCCAGCAAACCGACCGCCAGCGCCGCCATCCAGCCCGGCATGCCGCCATAGTCGTGCATGCTGATGTAGAGCCAGTGCACGCCAGCAGCTGCCCAGCCAAAGCCGTACAGCCAGCCGCGCAGGAAATGACGGCCGGTGGAAGCCTGTGGTTGCGCCAGCACGCCATGGAACAGCCAGGCCAGTGCCAGGATCTGCAAGGGCCACAGCTTGAAAGGGGCGAAGGCGAAGACGTTGATGGCACCGACGGCCACCGGCAGCAGCCAGCCGAGCGCCGCACCGAGGCCGCCGCGCGCAGCGCTCGCGCTGCGCGGCAGGGGCAAGTCTTGAGAAGAGGGGGAAGTCACGATGGCAACGGCCGCGAGATCAGGCGATCACTCGTCGTCCAGCGGTGCCGGTGGCAGCTTGGATACCAGCAGCACATGCACCTGGCGTGCATCGGCACGCAGCACTTCGAAGTGCAGGCCATCGATGTCGAATTCGTCGCCCTTGCGCGGCACGCGGCCCACGTGATTGGCGACCAGTCCGCCGATGGTGTCGGCGTCTTCGTCGGAGAAGCGGCTGCCCACTTCTTCATTGAATTGTTCGATCTCGGTCAGGGCCTTGACGCGCCAGCGCGCACCGTGCGGGCCATCCTTCAAGGCCAGCACATTGTCTTCGGCTTCGTCGAAATCGTATTCGTCCTCGATGTCGCCGACGATCTGCTCCAGCACGTCCTCGATGGTGATGAGACCGGCCACGCCACCATATTCGTCCACCACCACGGCCATGTGATTGCGGTTGGCGCGGAAGTCGCGCAGCAGCACGTTCAGGCGCTTGGATTCGGGAATGAAGATGGCCGGGCGCAGCATGTCGCGCACGTCGAAGGATTCCTCGGCGTAGTAGCGCAGCAGGTCCTTGGCCAGCAGGATGCCGATCACCTTGTCGCGCTCGCCATCCACGGCGGGGAAGCGCGAGTGCGAGGTTGCCAGCACTTCCGGCATCCAGGTTTCGATCGGCTTGGAAATATCGATGGTGTCCATCTGCGAGCGCGGCACCATGATGTCGCGCACGGCTAGGTCGGAAACCTGGAACACGCCTTCGATCATCGACAGCGCATCGGCATCGATGAGATTGCGCTCGTGGGCGTCGTGCAACACTTCGAGCAGTTCTGCCCGGTTCTCGGGCTCGGGGGAAATCAGTGCGGTGAGTCGTTCAAACAGGGAACGATGAGGTTTAGCGTCAGATTTGACGCTACTAGGGTGATCTTGCATGGCGTTAGGCGCGAGCCCGACGTAGTTTCGAAGAGCCATAGGATACAACAATTATGTGACAAGTCCACTAAAGGCCCCCGCCACAGCGGCCCGCCGTCCCGCTTGCCTTTTGGAAATCCTGATGTTTTTACGCCATTGCGGCGGGCAAAAAAAAAGCCGGCATTCGCGATGCCGGCAAATACACCCTCAGGAAAAATCTTCTGTCTGATGCTCAGGCGTAGCTCAGGGACGGCATCGCCGCATCGTCGGAACAGGGCACAGCGGCCTGCTGCCGGGCGCGCGCTGCGCTCGGGGCGGCCTGCTCGGACGTGAGCTTGAAGATGCTCACCACATCGGTCAGCGCCACGCTCTGTTGCTGCATGGACGCAGCGGCCGCTGCAGCCTGTTCCACCAGGGCGGCGTTCTGTTGGGTGGTCTCGTCGATCTGGGCCACGGCATTGTTGATCTGTTCCAGGCCGGCGGTCTGTTCGGCGCTGGCGGCGCTGATGTCCTGCACGATGTGGGTCACGCTCTGGATGCTCCTGACCACTTCGTCCATGGTCGAGCCGGCTTCGCCGACCTGCTTTTCGCCGGTAGCGACCTTGGCCACCGAGTCATTGATGAGCGCCTCGATTTCCTTGGCGGCAACGGCCGAACGCTGGGCCAGCGAGCGCACTTCCGAGGCGACCACCGCGAAGCCGCGTCCTTGCTCACCGGCACGGGCCGCTTCCACCGCAGCGTTCAGGGCCAGGATGTTGGTCTGGAAGGCGATGCCGTCGATCACGCTGATGATGTCCACGATCTTGTGCGACGAGGTGCTGATGGCGTGCATGGTCTGCACCACGCGGCCGACCGCAGCGCCGCCCTTGCTGGCGATGTCGGATGCATTGTCGGCCAGGCGCCTAGCTTCGCGAGCATTGTCGGAGGTCTGCTTGACGGTGGCGGTCATCTGCTCCATCGCCGAGGCGGTTTGCTGCAGCGAGCCTGCCTGCTGTTCGGTGCGGTGGGACAGATCCATATTGCCGCGCTTGATTTCATCGGAGGCCACGGCGATGGTATCGGTACCCTGGCGAACTTCACTGACGATGGCCACCAGGCTGTCGTTCATGCCCTTGAGCGCAGCCATCAGCTGGCCCAGCTCATCCTTGCTGGTGACTTCGATGTGGCTGCCCAGGTTGCCCGATTGGACGCTCTGCGCCACGCTCACGGCCTGCGCCAGGGGACGGGAGATCGAGCGGGTCAGCAGCCAGGCGATCAGTCCGCCCAGCGCCAGGGCCGCGAGGCTGGCTACCATCATGGTCCACTTGGCCAGGGCATAGGCGGCCTCGGCTGCGTCCACATTGGCTTCGGAATTCTTGCGCAGCAGCTTGTTGAATTGCTCCACGTGGGCAATCACCTGCTTGAGAATGGGCATGCAATCCTTGACCAGCGAGGCGCGCGCCGCATCAGTCTGTTGTGACGTCGCCAGCTTGACGATATTGACGGCCACCGGCAGGTATTGCGCTTCCAGCTTGCGCAGTTGCTCCAGCATCTCGCGCTCTTGCGGCGTGGTCGCCGGATCCTGCATCAGGCGGGCCAGTTCGGCCATGCCGGATTCGATATCTTTCTGGGCACTGCCGACCAGATCGACATCGCCTTTCTGTTCGGCGGCCCCGGTGACCACCGTCAGGTTGCGGGCCGCAATGGCACGCAGGCCCACGGCGAATTGCACTTTGGAAAGCGCTTCGAGCTTGCCCTCATCGACGGAGGTCAGGAAGATGATGCGATCATTCAAACGCGACACTTGCTGCAGGCCGAAGGTGGCAACGGCCACCAGCAGAACCAGTATTGCGGCAAAGCCAAGGCCAAGACGATGGCCGATCTTCAGATTCTTCATGACTTCCTCCCCCCGATGGGTTTAATTGGTGTGGAAGCATTCTCATTCAGCTGGAATTTGCTTCCCATCGGGCTTTTCCTGAATTGCCGGGTTAAAACTCAGGAAAAAACGGCGGATAAGTTGCCCTCCATCACGAAAGCGGAAAAATCGATGATGCCATCGGAAAAAACGATTAAATTTTTTGGTGTGACAGACCGGCAACGACTTGAGGGCAAGCACAAAAATGAAATCTCGCCGCAAACAAAAACGGCCTGCCGCAGCAGACCGTTGTGTGCACCATCAGGCTGTCTCGCCGCCGCGGCGAGACAGTGCCCCGATTCAGCGTGACTTGTAGGGATTGTCGTAGCCCAGGCCGGCCAGGATCTCGGTTTCCAGCGCTTCCATCTCGTTGGCTTCCTCGTCATCCTCATGGTCATAGCCCTGCGCATGCAGCACGCCATGCACCACCAGATGAGCGGTGTGTTCTTCCACGCTCTTCTTCTGCTCGGCCGCTTCCTTCTCCAGCACGTCGGTACAGAAGATGATGTCGGCTTCGGTGACTTCGCTGTCTTCATCTTCGGTGTAGGCGAAGGTCAGCACGTTGGTGGCGTAGTCCTTGCCGCGATAGTCGCGGTTCAGGTCACGGCCTTCTTCGGAACCGACGAAACGCAGCGTCAGCTCGGCCGGCGCAAACAGTGCGGCCTGTACCCAGCGGCGCAGGAGTGGGCGGGTGATGCTGTCCTTGAGACGGTCGTCGGCATATTGCACCGACAGCGTGAGTTTATGTTTTGGCATGGCGCGGCTTGGCGGATTTGGTCAGGAGGTTGGTCGCAGTGCGGGCAGTGGCGCGTGCCGTATCGGGGCGCGGGTTGCCGGCGGCGTCGTAGGCATCGACGATGCGCGCCACCAGCGGATGGCGCACCACGTCGGCACTGGTGAAGCGCGAGAAGGCGATGCCGCGCACATCGTGCAGCACCGACAGCGCATCGACCAGGCCACTCTTCTGGCCGTGATGCAGGTCGACCTGGGTGACGTCGCCGGTGATGACGGCCTTGCTGCCGAAACCGATGCGGGTCAGGAACATCTTCATCTGTTCCGGCGTGGTGTTCTGCGCTTCGTCGAGGATGATGAAGGCGTGGTTCAGCGTACGGCCGCGCATGTAGGCCAGCGGGGCGATCTCGATGGCCTGCTTCTCGAAGAGCTTCTGCGTGCGGTCAAATCCCAGCAGGTCGTACAGCGCGTCATACAGCGGGCGCAGGTAGGGATCGACCTTCTGCGCCAGGTCACCGGGCAGGAAGCCCAGGCGCTCGCCGGCTTCCACGGCCGGGCGCGTGAGCACGATGCGTTGCACGGCATCGCGTTCCAGTGCATCGACCGCGCAGGCCACTGCCAGGTAGGTCTTGCCGGTACCGGCCGGACCGACGCCGAAGGTGATGTCGTGTTCCAGGATGGCGTTGAGGTACTGGCTCTGGTGCGGCGTACGTCCGCGCAGGTCGTGCTTGCGGGTCTTGAGGATGGGACTCTCGGGCAGCGGGTCCTGGCTGTCCTGTTCTGCTTCAGCCACCGCAGCGGCGGCCTTGCCACGGCGCGCCGGCAAGGGCGGCAGGCCGGCTTCTTCATCGGCCGCGGCATTGGCGCGCTGCTCGACCAGGGCCAACTGGATATCGTCCACCGCCACCGGGCGGTCGGCCTTCTGGTAGAAGCGCTCCAGCACTTCCACGGCGCGCTCGGCATTGGTGCCGGTGACCACGAAGCGGTCACCGCGACGGAAGATGGTCACATCCAGCGCTGCCGAAATCTGGCGCAGGTTTTCATCGAGGGCGCCGCACAGGTTGGCCAGGCGCTTGTTGTCCAGCGGCTGGGGCGTGAAGTGATGCGGCTGATTGGGAATTTTTTTCAATGCACGATTCCGGTTAGGGGGATGGACACTCAATGCTGGACCACGATCTCGCCACGCAGCGAGAACGGGAAGGCTTCGGTGATGCGGACCTCGATGATCTGGCCGATCAGGCGTTGGCCGTTCGGACCACCGTCGAAGTTGACCACGCGGTTGCTCTCGGTGCGGCCTTGCAATTCATGCTCGCGGCGCTTGGAGACGCCTTCCACCAGCACGCGCTGGACCGTGCCGACCTGCGCTGCACTGATCTTTGCCGCATTCTCGTTGAGCGCCGCCTGCAGGCGCTGCAGGCGGGCCAGCTTGACTTCCTGCGGGGTGTCGTCGGTCAGGTTGGCGGCCGGCGTACCGGGGCGCGGGCTGAAGATGAAGGAAAAACTGTTGTCGAAACCGACGTCGGCCACCAGCTTCATGAGCGCTTCGAAATCTTCCTCGGTCTCGCCGGGGAAGCCGACGATGAAGTCTGACTGCACCGTGATGTCCGGGCGCACCTTGCGCATGCGGCGGATCACCGACTTGTATTCCAGCGCCGTATAGCCGCGCTTCATGGCCGCCAGGGTGCGGTCCGAGCCGTGCTGCGCGGGCAGGTAGAGGTGATTGCACAGCTTGGGCACCTTGGCATAGGTGTCGATCAGGCGCTGCGAGAATTCCTTGGGATGGCTGGTCACGAAGCGGATGCGCTCGATGCCCGGCAGCTCGGCGATGTATTCGATCAAGAGCGCGAAGTCGGCGATCTCGCCATCTTCCATCACGCCGCGATAGGCGTTCACGTTCTGGCCCAGCAGCATGATTTCCTTCACGCCCTGGTCGGCCAGTCCGGCCACTTCGGTGAGCACGTCCTCGAAGCGGCGCGAGACTTCCTCGCCGCGCGTATAAGGCACCACGCAGTAGCTGCAATACTTGCTGCAGCCTTCCATGATGGAGACATAGGCCGTCGCGCCTTCGACGCGGGCCGGGGGCAGGTGGTCGAACTTCTCGATTTCGGGGAAGCTGATGTCCACCTGCGGACGGCCGCTGTAGCGGCGCTCGGAAATCATCTGCGGCAGGCGATGCAGCGTCTGCGGGCCAAACACCATGTCCACGAAGGGCGCGCGCCTGATGATGGCATCGCCTTCCTGCGAGGCTACGCAGCCACCCACGCCGATGAGCAGATCGGGATTGTCCTTTTTCAGCGCGCGCAGACGGCCGAGGTCGGAAAACACCTTCTCCTGCGCCTTCTCGCGGATCGAACAGGTGTTCAGCAGGATCACGTCGGCCTCTTCCGGACGGTCGGTCTTGACCAGGCCTTCGGCAGCATGGAGCACGTCGGCCATCTTGTCCGAGTCGTACTCGTTCATCTGGCAGCCGAAGGTTTTGATGAATACTTTTTTCTGCATAAATCTTTATCAGGCGAAGTGCGCAGGAAGGACGCATGGAACATGCGCGCGCCGGCGAGGAGGAGGGCGGCGGGCCGCTGGAGGTGCTGCTGCAGCGGGGGAGGAGCCCATCCCCGAAGGTTCGCGATTATAGCACCGCGAGGCCCGTCCGGCCGCGCCCGGAGCGCGCCGGTGCTGTCCTGGCGGCAAGTCTCACAGCTCTGCGCAGCAGTCCTGCAGCCACGCCAGCACCGCACGCAGCCGGGGCAGTGCCTTCAGATCGCGGTGGAACACCGCCCACAACTCGCGCTGCAGCTGTGGCGCGGACTCCACAGTCTGCAACTCCGGCGCCAGCAGATAGCTCGGCAGCAATGCCAGCCCCACCCCGGCGCGCGCGGCCATGCACTGCGCCACCAGGCTGGTGCTGCGAAAGCGCACCGGGTTGCCGGCGGCATGGTCGGCGATCCAGCGCGTCTCGGGGATGTCCGGCACGCCATCGTCATAGGCCACGAAGGGCGTCGATCTGGGGGCACACCGCCATCGCGCCACATGGTCGGCCGTTCCGCACAGATAAAAACGCACCGCGCCCAGTGGCCGCGCGATCAGTTCGCCATCCTGCGGCTTGCCGAAGCGCAGCGCGAGATCGGCTTCGCGCCGGGCCAGGCTCAAGGTCTGGTGGCCCATCGCAAATTCCACGTCCAGCGCCGGCCATTGCTGCAGCAGAGCGGGCAGGCGCGGTGCCAGGAACAGGGTGCCGATGGCATCGGTGCAGGCCAGGCGCAGCTTGCCTTCCAGCCGCAGATCGCCACCGGCCAGAGTGCGTGCCAGTTGCCGGGTCTGGTCCTGCATGGCGCGCGCGGCACTGAGGACGCTTTCGCCCAGCCGGGTCAGTTCCACATCCTCGGCGCGGCGGAGGAACAGGGGCGCCTGCAAGGATGCTTCGAGCTGCTGCAGGCGGCGGCCGATGGTGGCGTGCGTCACCCCGAGCGCACGCGCCGCGCCGGACAGGCTGCCGGCGTCGATAAAGGCGGCGAAGCTGCGCAGGCTTTCCCAGTCGGCATCCAGGGCGGCGCGCAGGGACTGGGGGGAGGCCGGACGCTGGTTACTGGTGGGCGCTGTTAATTTTTTCACAGGAGCATGGCGATTTTGATGAATGGTGGTGCAAATTTTATCGGACTAAGATGGCTCGTCTCTGTGCGTTTCTGATCAGCGCAGCCATTTTTCTGACTTTCCTCGATCTTTTTTTAACAAGGAGCCTCCCCATGTCCTCCCCCCAGACACTGATCCAGATTGCCGGTGGCAGCGCGCGCGCCGCCACCTGGCAAGAAGCCGTCCTGCTCATCATTGACCACCAGACCGAATACACTACCGGCCGCGCCCCGCTGGCCGGCATCGATGCAGCGGTGGCCCAGATCGCCGCGCTGCTGCGCCAGGCCCGTGCCGCCGGCGCTCCGGTGATCCACGTGGTGCATCACGGCAAGCCGGGCGGTGCCATGTTCGATCCGCAGGGTCCGCATGTGGCCATCATCGAGGGCGTGCAGCCCGAGCCGGGCGAACTGGTGCTGCCCAAGAGCCTGCCGAACTCATTTGCCGGTACCACGCTGGATGAAGCCCTGAAGAAGACCGGCCGCAAGTCCCTGATCGTGGCCGGCTTCGCCACCCACATGTGCGTGAGCGCGACCGTGCGCTCGGCGCTGGACCACGGTTATGCCTGCACCGTGGTCGCTGCCGCCTGCGCTACCCGTGACCTGCCGGACCCGCTGGGTGGCGCACCGGTCAAGGCCGCCGACATCCAGCGCGTGGCGCTGACCGAGCTGGCCGACCGCTATGCCACCGTGGTGGCGGACGCGGCGGCGCTGGCGGCAGTCTGATCGTCGTCAGCGGCTCTTTACATCGTGCAGCGCAAGGATGCTACCTGATCGCTAGCATCCTTTTTTCATGGCGTTGACTTATTCATAAGCAGATCGGTTTCGGGAAAACTCCAAGAAAATTTCATCACGTTAATCGCAAGGATCTAGCAATAATTAGAAATTAGCCATGAATATTCAGGAGCACTGAAATTCAGGAGACAGAATCGCTTAGTTTGTCGGCTTTCCGAAATTCGCTCATAGCCTCCTGCGACCGGCACGCCAGCCGCCTGCAGTGCGGCCGATGGGCGGGACGAGCGCAACAGCAGACCTTGCTGTTGTGCTGCATTTCAATAAAGAGCGCGCATGCTGCGTGCGGATGGCCCAGCGGGCGATCCTTAGAAAAAGGAATGAGTCGACCATGATTCCCGCCGTCTTCAGCGACAGGCTCACGTCCATGCTGGCCAGCGGCCGGCGCACGATACTCGGCATTGCCGGCCCGCCCGGCAGCGGCAAGTCCACGCTGGCCCAGGCATTGCTTGAGCATGTCCACACCCGGGGGCAGACCCGGGCCGTGATGTTGCCCATGGATGGCTATCACCTCGCCAATGCCGAGCTGGCACGGCTGGGGCGCGCTACCCGCAAGGGCGCCGAGGACACTTTCGACAGCGCCGGTTATGTCCACCTGCTGTCACGCTTGCGCCAGCAGAGCGCCGAGGAAGTCATCTATGCTCCGCAGTTCCTGCGTGAGATCGAAGAAGCCATTGCCGGCAGCATCGCCATCCCGCCCGAGACACAGCTCATCATCACCGAAGGCAACTACCTGCTGCTGGACCGGGGCCACTGGTCGCGCGTGCGGCCGCTGCTCGATGAGGTGTGGTATGTCGATGTCGATCCGGCGCTGCGGCTGCAGCGGCTGATCGCACGCCACGTGCAGTTCGGCCGCAGCCCTGCCGAGGCCGAGGCCTGGGTGATGGGCAGTGATGAGGTCAACGCTGCCCTGATCGGGACCACGCGCGCTCGCGCCGACAAGATTTTTCGCTGGGGCTGAGGACCCCGGCGTGAATGCATCAAAAAAAGCAGTCACCATCCCCCTCAAACTTCCAACAAGAACGGAGACAAGCATGATCCAGAAATCCCTCGCCATCGCCTGCGCCACCCTGTCGCTGGCTGCCGTCACCGCCCCCTCGCACGCTGCCGACAAGCCCCTGAAATCGGTCGGCGTCACCTTGGGCGACCTCGCCAATCCCTTCTTCGTGGCCATCGCCAAGGGAGCCGAGAGCGGTGCGCACAAGATCAATCCCGACGCCAAGGTCACCGTGGTCTCTTCCAAGTACGACCTCAACACCCAGGTCGGACAGATCGAGAACTTCATCGCCAACAAGGTCGACATGATCGTCCTCAATGCGGCCGACTCCAAAGGCATCGGCCCGGCCGTCAAGAAAGCCAAGAAGGCCGGCATCGTCGTGGTGGCCGTGGACGTGGCCGCTGAAGGCGCGGACGTGACCGTCATGTCGGACAACACCATGGCCGGTGCCGAGTCCTGCAAGTTCATCGCCGACAAGCTGCAGGGCAAGGGCAACGTGGTCATCGTCAACGGCCCGCCGGTGTCGGCAGTGATGGATCGCGTCACCGGCTGCAAGGCCGAGTTCAAGAAGTCGCCCGGCATCAAGATCCTCTCCGACAACCAGAACGCCGGTGGCAGCCGCGATGGCGGCATGACCACCATGTCCAACCTGCTGGCCGCGCAAGGCAAGATCGATGGTGTCTTTGCCATCAATGACCCCACCGCCATCGGTGCCGAGCTGGCCATCCGCCAGGCCAGGCGCAGCGACATCAAGGTCATCACCGGCGTGGATGGCGCCCCTGACGCCGAACGCGCGCTCAAGGACAGCAAGTCGCTCTTCGCCGCCTCCCCCGCGCAGGACCCGTATGGCATGGCCGCCGAGAGCGTGGCCATCGGCTATCAGGTGATGAATGGCCGCGCCCCCGAGAAGCCGGTCAAGCTGCTGCCCGTCAAGCTGATCACGCGCGACAACGTGGCCGACTACAAGGGCTGGGTGCCGGCCAACTGAGGCCGCTGCACGCACACCGGCGCGCCCTGAACATCAGCGCGCCGGTGCAAGAGTCCCCGCCGTCCAGGGCCTGCCCCTGCTGCGGGACGAGCTTGCCGCAAGGTGGCTGCTTTCTTCGATTGCCATGACTTCCACTCCTCTTCTCCAGATGACCGGCATCAGCAAGTCCTTCGGGGCTACACGTGCGCTGTCGGACATGCATCTGACCATCCGCCCCGGCGAGATCCACGCCCTCATGGGCGAGAACGGTGCCGGCAAGAGCACGCTCATGAAAGTGCTCTCCGGCGTACACGCGCCCGACAGCGGGCAGATCCTGCTGGACGGCCACCCTGTCTCGCTGCGTGATCCCGGTGCCAGCCGCGCCGCCGGCATCAACCTGATCTATCAGGAACTGGCGGTGGCGCCCAACATCAGCGTGGCGGCCAATATCTTCATGGGCAGCGAACTGCGCACCCGCTGGGGGCTGATCGACCACGCCGCCATGCGCAAGCGCACCGATGCCGTGCTGGCACAACTGGGTGCGAGCTTCCGCGCTTCGGACCGCGCCGGACGCCTCTCCATTGCGGAACAGCAGCAGGTCGAGATCGCCCGCGCGCTGGTGCATCGCAGCCGCATCGTCATCATGGATGAACCGACGGCAGCGCTCTCCGAACGTGAAACCGAACATCTCTTCGGCGTGGTGCGGCGCCTGCGCGATGAAGGCCTGGCCATCATCTACATCAGCCATCGCATGGCCGAGGTGTATGCCCTCGCTGACCGCGTAACGGTATTGCGCGATGGCAGTTTCGTCGGCGAGCTGTCACGCGAGGAGATCGATTCCGAGCGCATCGTGCAGATGATGGTGGGGCGCTCGCTGGGCGAGTTCTACCAGCACAGCCGCCTGACTCCCGAACAGGCGGCCGCGCTGCCCACGGTGCTGCAGGTGAAGGACCTGGCGGGAGGCAAGGTCAAGCCCTCCAGCTTCGCGGTCCGCGCGGGCGAGGTGCTGGGCTTTGCCGGACTGGTCGGCGCCGGACGTACCGAGCTGGCGCGATTGCTGTTCGGTGCCGATCCGCGCAGTGGCGGCCATCTCCTTCTGGAGGGCAAGGCCGTAAAGATCGACGAGCCGCGCGCGGCCATGCGCGCCGGCATTGCCTACGTGCCGGAAGACCGCAAGGGCCAGGGCCTGTTCCTACAGATGGCCGTGGGCGCCAACGCCACCATGAACGTGGCGGGCCGCCACAGCCGCATGGGCCTGATGCGCAGGCGCGCGCTCGATGGTGTGGCGCGCGGGGCTATCCAGCGCCTGAACGTCAAGGTCGCGCATCCCGAAGTGGCCGTGGGCAAACTCTCCGGAGGCAACCAGCAGAAGGTCCTGCTGGCGCGCTGGCTGGAAATCGCACCCAAGGTATTGATCCTGGACGAGCCCACGCGCGGTGTGGATATCTATGCCAAGAGCGAGATCTATCAACTTGTCCACAAGCTGGCCGAACAGGGCGTGGCCGTGGTGGTCATCTCCAGCGAACTGCCGGAAGTGATCGGCATCTGCGATCGCGTGCTGGTCATGCGCGAGGGCGCCATCACCGGTGAACTCGCGGGCGCGGCCATCACCCAGGAAGCCATCATGCATCTGGCCACCGATACGGCCGGCATGCATGCCGCGCATGCAGGTGGCGCAACTGCGCCTGCTATGGCGCATACGGCGATGCATCCTTCTCCTTCTTCCCATTCCTTCTAGTCATGGCTCACCCAACTTCTCTGCACAACAACGACGCACCTGCGCGTTCCTCTTCGACGGCTTCGCAATGGCTGCTGCACCGGCTGGGCATGCTGCCGGTGCTGGTGGTGCTGTACCTGCTGTTCTATGCGCTGACGATCTATCTCAGCGGCGACGGCAGCTCCAACTTCGCCACCGCCGAAAACACCATGAACATCCTGCGCCAGGTCGCCATCAATCTGGTGCTGGCGGCTGGCATGACCTTCGTCATCCTCACTGCCGGCATCGACCTGTCGGTCGGCTCGGTGCTGGCGGTCTCGGCGGTGCTGGGCATGCAGGTATCGCTGAGCGCCGCGCCCGGTTGGTCGATCCCCATGTTCATCGTCTCGGGCTTGCTGATGGGCATGGTCAATGGCGCGATGGTGGCCTTCCTCAACATCAACGCCTTCGTCGTGACGCTGGGCACCATGACCGCCTTCCGGGGTGCAGCCTATCTGCTGGCCGATGGCACCACGGTCTTGAACAATGACATCCCCAGCTTCGAGTGGATCGGCAATGGCGACTTCCTGCACGTGCCCTGGCTGATCTGGGTGGCCGTGGCGGTGGTGCTGCTGTCGTGGGTGATCCTGCGCAAGACCGTGCTGGGCATGCATATCTATGCCATTGGCGGCAACCTGCAGGCGGCGCGCCTGACCGGCATTCGCGTTGGGCTGGTGCTGCTGTTCGTGTATTCGATCAGCGGCTTGTTCTCGGGCCTGGCCGGCGCCATGTCGGCCAGCCGGTTGTATGGCGCCAACGGCAACTGGGGCAGCGGCTACGAACTCGATGCGATTGCCGCCGTGGTGCTGGGTGGCACCAGCCTCATGGGCGGCGTGGGCACGATCTGGGGCACGGTGGTCGGTGCGCTCATCATCGGTGTGATGAACAACGGGCTGACCATTCTTGGGTTGTCCTCGTTCTGGCAATACGTGGCCAAGGGCGCGGTGATCGTGCTGGCCGTGATCCTCGATAAATGGCGCCAGAAGGATGCGACCCAATGACTTCCTCTTCGCAGACCGGAACCACCATGACCCTTCCCGACGTCGAAAGCTGCCGCTTCCTGCAGGCGCACGTGGCCGATACGCTGGCCTTCTACGACCGCCATGCCATCGATCCGCAGGGTGGTTTCTTCCATTACCTGAAGGACGATGGCAGCGTCTATGAGCGCAGCCATCGCCACCTGGTCAGCGCCACGCGGCTGGTGTTCACGCAGTCCATGGCTTATCTGCATACCGGGCAGGCGCGTTATCTGGAGCAGGCGCGCCATGCACTGGCGCATCTGGAGCGCTTCCGCCATGTGCAGGGTCCGCTGGCCGGTCTCTATGCGTGGACGCTGCGTGATGGCCAGATCGAGGATGGCACGGTGATGGCTTATGGTCAGGCTTTCGTGCTGTTGGCGATGGCGCATGCGCATCGCATCGGCCTGTGCGATGCGCAGCAGGTGGCGCTGGCCTATGAGCGCATGGAGACGGCCTTCTTCGAGCCTGCCCATCAGGCGTATGCCGACGAGATCACGCCGGACGGCGAGCTGATCACCTATCGCGGCCAGAACGCCAACATGCACATGTGCGAAGCCTGCCTGGCCGCCCATGCGGCGACAGGACGCGCGGTCTATCTGGAACGGGCGCAGTTGCTGATCGAGCGTT
Organism: Herbaspirillum sp. DW155; assembly: GCF_037076565.1. Lineage (NCBI taxonomy): Bacteria > Pseudomonadati > Pseudomonadota > Betaproteobacteria > Burkholderiales > Oxalobacteraceae > Herbaspirillum > Herbaspirillum sp. DW155. Next base: position 786,585 of record NZ_AP029028.1, read on the forward strand.
TTGTCTTCGGGCTGGCACGGCAATCGCAGGATCTGGTGTGGGAGCATTACCGCCAGGACTGGTCGCCGGACCACGACTACAACCGCGGCAACCGCGACAACATCTTCAAGCCCTGGGGTTTCCAGACCGGGCACCAGACCGAGTGGGCCAAGCTCTTGCTGATCGCTCATGCACAGGAACCGCGCCCGGCCTATGTAAGCCGCGCCGCCGAATTGCAGAATGCGGCCTGGCGATATGGATGGGATGCGCAGCATGGCGGGCTGATCTATGGATTCGATCCGGACATGCAGCCCTATGACACGGACAAGTATTTCTGGGTCCAGGCCGAGTCATTCGCCAGTGCGTGGCGGTTGTGGCGCGTGACGGGAGATGACATTTTCCGGCAGCAGTATCACGCCATCTGGGCGTGGAGCTGGGCGCACATGGTGGATCACCATCATGGAGCCTGGTTCCGTATTCTGGCTGCCGATGGCAGCAAGATGGAAGATACCAAGTCGCCGGCTGGGAAGGTGGACTATCACACCATGGGGGCTTGTTGGGATGTGATGGAGGTGGGTGGGTTGCGGGAGTGACTAATTCACTCCCGGATATGCCAGGTCGAGCTAGGCAGGCTGTTCTGGATATATGGTTTAGCGCTAAATGGAGCGATCAATCTTGTGGCGCTATTCTTCTAATCCAAAGATCTGCCGATGCACCGCGAGGTACTTCTGATTCTCTGCCCTAAGAGGAAGAACGATCTCTCTATGAATATTTAATGCACGTGCGTCTTGCTCGGAGAGGTGAGGGCTAATTAATATTTTTCCGGTTGTATCAAAACTGATTAAACCTTTGTCGAACAGTCGATCAATATGAACTGCAAAGAGGAATCCGTTGTAAGGATCTAGCTTTTCTTCATCGGAAGAAACCGCCCACGGTTTGATGTGACTTGCAATGAGGAGATCCGAATTTTGAATATCTGTTATAGGACAGTTGCGCCAGAGATTGAGTAAATCTTTCCTGAAGCGCCCTTGGCCTATACGTGCTTCTCGCAGTGCTTGTTTAGTAGTTTGCGACGACGCTCTTCTTTGTTGCGACGGTGGCGAGCTAAGGTGTAGTGATGTGGTGCAAATTGCTTCTTCTTGATCTCCCGCTAGGCGTAGTAAATCAATGCCCGCGTCGAGCGGCAGCGAAGCCATATAGCCCTGAAAGATACTCCCAGTTTTTGTCACGACGCGAGGCTTACAGCGTTCGTTATATCGTTCCTTGAATGACTCGAGGATATCGCCTTCTATGCTAATAGGAGGTTCTAGTTTGAAAAACTCAACATCAACTTGCCGCCCTTTAGCATCCCATTCTGTAAACGTGCCGGTGGATGGTTGTGCTGCCTCATAGGCATCTTGTTTTGCTACAGCGATATAGGCAATTTTGCGGTCCACATTACAGAAGATCACGTCGCCTGCGTTCACGGTTGCTACCGAATCCCAATGGCTAAACCGTTTCGTACGGACTACTCCCTTAGCAGTTAGCTTCTCGCTGTGTAGGGGTGCCCAGAGAAACTGTCCTTCGATAGCTTCTGTATGCGATTTGCCAATATTGACCCAGAAAAACTTCAACTCTTTCCCCATTTCTTCTCCCTTTTTCTCGAGAATATTCGAGTTTTGGGTTTTTAGGGGAGAGAAATCCTGCTGTAAATAGGACGAGAAGTTGAGGAAATCGGCGGCGAGAACAAAACAAAAAACCCGCCCTTCTTTCGAAGAGGCGGGTTTTTCGGACGGCGCCGCATACGCATGATTGCACATGCAGCGACGGGTATCTGGTGGTGATAGGTGGACTTGAACCACCGACCCCAGCATTATGAGTGCTGTGCTCTAACCAGCTGAGCTATATCACCAGGAGGCAAGCCCGAGACTATAGAGGTCTGCGAGGTGTCTGTCAATACTTTTTCTGCATTTCACTTTATTTTTATCCACAGGCGCGCCAGCTCATCCGCTGCGCCGTTCCTGCAGCGCCTGCTGCACCCGCGCCAGTACTTCTGCCGTCGCCTCCGGGCGGTTGCAGTCGATGATGATGCGCTCGGGCATGGAGCGCAGCCAGGTCAGCTGGCGCTTGGCCAGCTGGCGGGTGGCGGCGATGCCCTTTTCGCGCAGGGCGGTGGCGTCGATGCTGCCGTCCAGGTATTCCCACATCTGGCGATAGCCCACGCAACGCATCGAAGGCAAGCCCAGATGCAGGTCACCCCTGGCGCGCAGGGCGGTCACCTCGCGCTCCAGCGCGCCACCGCGCAGCATCAGGTCAAAGCGCAACGCGATACGCTCGTGCAGGACCGCACGATCAGCAGGTTCCAGCGCCAAGGGCAGCATCTCGAAGGGCAGCGTCTCCGGCGCCTTCTGCGACAGCAGCGAGGACATGGGCTGACCGGTCAGCAGCGTGATCTCCAGCGCACGCTGGATGCGCTGGCTGTCGGTTGGCTTCAGGCGCGCCGCCGTCACCGGGTCCAGCGTGGCCAGGCGCGCGTGCAGGGCGGGCACGCCGAGGCGGGCGGCTTCTTCGTCCAGCTGCGCGCGCAGGGCCGGGTCGGCTTGCGGCAACTCGTCCAGGCCATCACGCAATACCTTGAAGTAGAGCATGGTGCCGCCCACCAGCAAGGGCAGCTTGCCGCGCCCGGCAATCTCCAGCGTGAGGCGCAGCGCATCCTGGCGGAATTGCATGGCCGAGTACGCCTCGGTGGGATCGATGATGTCGATCAGGTGGTGCGGTACGGCGGCCAGCTCTTGCGGGCTGGGCTTGGCGGTGCCGATGTCCATCCCGCGATAGACCAGGGCCGAATCGACGGAAATGATTTCGCAGGGCAGGTGGCGGGCAATCTCCAGCGCGGCGGCCGTCTTGCCGGACGCGGTGGGGCCCATGATGGCCACGGCCAGGGGCAGGCGCTGGGTCATCGCACTATCCTTACTGGCCACGCAGGAAGAGCTTGTCCAGATCCGACAGGCCCATCTGGGTCCAGGTCGGGCGGCCATGGTTGCACTGGTCGGACCGCTCGGTGGCTTCCATCTGGCGCAGCAGCGCATTCATCTCGGGCAGCGTCAGGCTGCGGTTGGCCCGCACGGCAGTGTGGCAGGCCAGGGTGCCGAGCAGCTCGTTGCGGCGCTCCAGCAGCACGCGCGAGCCGCCGTATTCGCGCACATCGCGCAGCACGTCGCGGGCCAGGGTCTGGGCATCGGCATTCTTCAACAGCGCGGGAACGGCACGCACGGCCAGCGTGGTGGGCGACATCACGGCAATGTCGAAGCCCAGGGCCGACAGCGTTTCCTGATGCTCTTCCACCGTGCCCACCTCGACCGGATCGGCATAGAAAGTGACGGGAATCAACAGCGGCTGCACGAACATCTCGTTGCCATCCAGCGCATTCTTGAGCTGCTCGTAGAGGATGCGTTCATGGGCGGCATGCATGTCCACCACCACCAGGCCGGCCTGGTTCTGCGCCAGCACGTAGATGCCATGCAGTTGCGCCAGCGCGAAGCCGAGCGGGAAGTCGCCCTCGGGCAAGGGCGCTGCCGATGGCGATGCCTCCGCGCTGAAGTTGCCCGTCATGCGGTTGTCGCTGGCAGAGCTGCCGCCATCCGTCTGGGCGGCCGGTTCGCTGCGGAACATGTTGCCGTAGGCCGCACGGTCCTGGCGGATGCCGAAACCACCGCTGCCTTGTCCGCTATGGCCGGCAAAGGAGAAGGGACGCGGCTGTTCGGCGAACTGGGCGGAGAAGCTCTGCTGTTTCTGTTCGCGCATCCACGGCAGCGGGGCATTGGGTCCGCTCGCGGATGCGGGTGTGTCCCCGGCGGTCTCGGCCTGCTGCTGCGGCAGATTGCCGAAGGAGACGGCGGAGGTCTGTGCCAGCGTGCGCGAGACCGCATGGAAGACGAACTGGTGCACCGCGCGGCTATCCCGGAAACGCACTTCGATTTTGGAAGGATGCACGTTCACGTCCACCAGTGCGGGGTCCAGCGTGAGCGAAAGCGCATAGGCCGGATAGCGATCTCCGTGCAGCACGTCCTGATAGGCTGCGCGCACGGCGTGGGTGAGCAGCTTGTCGCGCACGAAGCGGCCGTTGACGTAGAAGTACTGGCCATCGGCGCGCGCCTTCGATGCCGTGGGCAGGCCGACGAAGCCGTGCAGGCGCAGGGGGCCGGCGCTTTCGTCGAGGGGCAGGCGGGCATTGGCGAATTCGTCGCCGAGGATGTGGGCGCTACGCTTGGCGAATTCGCCGACGTTCCAGTGATCGACTGTCTTGCCGTTGTGCGAGAGCGAGAAGCTCACGTCCGGACGCGCCAGTGCAATGCGGCGCACGACCTCGGCGCAGTGGCCGTATTCGGTCTGTTCGGACTTGAGGAATTTGCGCCGCGCGGGCGTGTTGAAATACAAATCCTGCACGTCGATGGTGGTGCCTTGCGCTCCCGAGGCCGGGGCCACGGTACCAAATTGGGAGCCGGTGATTGCCCACGCATGGGGCGCATCGGCAGTGCGGCTGGTGACCGTCAGCTGGGCCACCGAGGCGATGGAGGCCAGCGCTTCGCCACGAAAGCCCAGCGTGGAGACATTCTCCAGGTCGGTCAGCGAGGCGATCTTGGAGGTGGCATGGCGGGCCAGCGCCAGCGGCAATTGTTCCGGTGGAATGCCGCGTCCGTTGTCGGTGATGGCGATGCGCTTGACGCCGCCTTGCTCCAGACGCACGGTGATCTGGGTAGAGCCGGCATCGAGTGCGTTCTCCAGCAATTCCTTGACGACCGCAGAGGGACGTTCGATCACCTCGCCCGCGGCAATCTGCGAGATCAGCTGATCGGGCAGGGCTTGGATGGGGCGATGAGTCGGTGTGACGGTCGGGTCGGAAGCGGGGGACGAGTGCGGTGCGTTCATGGCGGGATTATACCGCCGCCGCCTGGAGCCGGATGTGACGAAGCCGCCCGCAGGCGGCTTCTGGTCAGGTTGCCGGATCAGTTTTCGGTCGGGCAATCAGGAGATTGCCTTCCTGAAAACGATATAAATGATTTACAGGCGGAAGGTGCTGACCGCCGCCGCCAGACGCTCGGCCTGCTGCTGCAGCGATTGTGCGGCTGCCGCTGCCTGTTCCACCAGGGCCGCGTTCTGCTGAGTGCTCTCATCCATCTGGGCGATGGCGCGGTTGATCTGGTCGATGCCTTCGCTCTGCTCGCGGCTGGCAGTGGTGATTTCGCTGATGACGGTGGAAACGCGCTGCACGCTGGCCACCACGTCATTCATGGTGTTGCCGGCCTGGGCCACCAGCTGGCCGCCACCGGCCACGGTCTGCACCGAGGCGTCGATCAGTTCCTTGATTTCCTTGGCGGCCGAGGCGCTGCGCTGGGCCAGCGTGCGCACTTCGGTGGCCACCACCGCAAAGCCGCGTCCCTGCTCGCCGGCGCGCGCTGCTTCCACGGCCGCGTTCAGTGCCAGGATGTTGGTCTGGAAGGCGATGCCGTCGATCACGCTGATGATGTCGACGATGCGTTGCGAGGAGCTGTTGATGGCGTCCATGGTCTGTACCACCTGGCCGACCACTTCGCCGCCGTGGCTGGCGACTTCCGAGGCGGAACCGGCCAGCTCATCGGCTTGAATCGCGTTGGCGGCATTCTGCTTCACGGTCGAGGTCAGCTCTTCCATGGCCGAGGCGGTTTCTTCCAGTGCGCCGGCCTGCTGCTCGGTGCGCGAGGACAGATTGAGGTTGCCGGCTGCGATCTCGCTGGCGGCGGTGTTGATTTCTTCGGTACCTGCGCGCACGCTGGAAACCACTTCCGACAGGCCCATGCTGATGCCGTTGAAGGCGCCCATCAGGCGGCCGATTTCATCACTGCTGTGCACGTGCAGGCGGGTGGTGAGGTCGCCACCGGCAATGCGGTCGGCCGCCTCGCACACCGCATCCAGCGGACGCGTGACCATGCGGTTGATCATCACCGTCAGCAGCGCGCCCAGCACCGCCAGGAACAGCAGCCCCAGGCCGATGTAGAGATTGCGCATCGAGTTGACTTCGCGGGTGATCTCATCGACCGCCGCTTCGCCCACGATGACCCAGTTCCACGGTGCATAGTGGGTGAAGACTGCGATCTTCTGACGGCCATCGCTGCCGGTGTAGCGCAGCTGGCCTTCCTTCTGCTGCACCAGGGTCTTGATGTAGGTGTCGCCGCCGGCATCCTTGGCCTCGATCAGGTTGCCGCCTTCTTCCTTGCCCTCGCGCGGGGCGCCGGCGATCATCACGCCCTGGTCCTTGCCCTCGCGCCCGTTGAGCGCGTAGAAGTTGCCGGTCTCGCCGATCTTGAGCGACTTGATCTGGTCCTTCAGCGCCTTGACGTCGGCCGAGATGTCGATGCCCACGTAGAGCGCGGCGATGAGCTGGCCGGCGTCGTTCTTGATGGGGACGTACTTGGTGATGTACTGCTTGCCGAACAGCGTGGCCAGGCCGCTATAGGCCTTGTCGGACTTCAGCGCCGCATAGCCGGGATGGGCGCGGTCGAGCAGGGTGCCGACGGCGCGTTCGCCGTTTTCTTTCTTGACGGAAGTGGACACGCGCACGAAGTCATCGCCGGTCTTGGCGAAGATGGTGGCGGTCACGCCGGTGCGGGCGGTGAAACGGTCGGGAATGGTGAAGTCCATGTTCAGCTCGCGGCCGTCGTTGGACAGCACCGGCGTAGCGCGGTCGCCGATCTGCACGGTGCGGCCCTCGTCCAGCGCCAGCTTGCCGAATTCCTTGTCGAACATGGTGGAGAAGCGGTCCACCTGGCTGTTCACGGAACGGTCGAAGATGCCGACCATGTTGGCCACGCCGCGCGCATCGTTGCCCATCTGTTCGATGGAGCGGTTTTCTACCATGCGCGAGGCGGAGTAGGTGATCAGCATCAGCGCGATCACGAAGACGATACCCACCAGGGCGACCGTCATGGCAGTCAGTTTTGCACCGACCGAACGATGAAAAATGGATGCGCCGCGCGCACCGGACAATTCATTAGCCATGGCTATTCTTGTTCTTGAAAATAAAAGGTGTGGAAGTGCAAATACCGTACCAAAGACCATCCGGGAGTGATGGCACCTGCTGCTTGCGCATTTCGCGCGCCATCGTTTCCCTCTGTGTTTCCAGCATCCGGAAAGTCCTGCAGTACTGCGCCTGCGAACCGATGACAGGCGGGCCAGAGGGTGGCGTGCTGCATCGGATTGCCGAAACGGCAATGCAACGTGGTCGCAAACGTCGTGGGCCGCCTCAAGGGAGGTCCAACGTCAGTGCTGAAATCACGGTACCTGCGGGGGAGAACGTCAGTATATCGTCAGGAATTTGCGCTACATCAAAATACTTCGAATGTTTGCGCTCACATTCAACTGTGCTGTTGTTTTTCCAGCGGGAAAGTGCTTTTTCGGCATGAGATTCCTCGTCGTCTCGTCATTGCGGTTTTCCCTGCGCTTCAACTTTCCTGTGCTTGCTGCGTTCCTGCTTGTGGGGGCGGATCGCCGCGGTAATTGCGTACCCACTTTTCCAGTTGATCGGCCGACATCGGCCGCGAAAAATAATAGCCCTGTGCCACATCGCAGCCCTGGTTCTTGAGCAGCTGGTACTGGTCGGCATCCTCGACGCCCTCGGCCACCACGACCAGCCTGAGGCTTTCGCCGATGCGGATGACGGCATTGGTCAAGGCGCTGACCGCCTCATCCTTGGCCATGTCGCGCACGAAGCTCTGGTCCAGCTTGAGTTCGGAGACCGGCAGCTTGCGCAGGTAGCCGAGACTGGAATAACCGGTGCCGAAGTCATCCATGGCCAGCGGGATGCCCAGCGCATGCACGGCGGCGATGGTCTGGCTGGTGCTGGGGTTGGTGTCCATGAGCACGGTCTCGGTGATTTCCAGGGTGAGGTCGGTCGGCGCCAGGCTGTAGCGCCGCAGCAGGCCGGTGACGAACTGCGGCAGTTCGAGATCGTGGAAGTTGGTGGCCGACAGGTTCACCGAGATCGATGGCACCTGGATGCCGCGCCGCCGCCAGTCCGACAGCTGGAAGCAGGCTTCCTCCAGCGCCCACTTGCCCAGCTCGCCGATCAGACCGCACTCCTCGGCAATCGGGATGAAGCGGCCCGGCGCGATCTGGCCCAGTTGCGGGTCATGCCAGCGGGCCAGCGCTTCCACGCCATGCAGGCTGTGGTCGCGCAGCCTGATCTGCGGCTGGAAGTGCAGCTCGAAAAGGCCGCCCCGCAGGGCATTGCGCAGGGCGCTTTCCAGGGCCAGGCGTTCCTGGGCGAGGCTGTTCATCTCTTCGCTGAAGAAGCTGAAACGGCCGCGGTTGACGGCCTTGGCCTGGTACATGGCGATGTCGGCGCGATGCAGCAGGGTCTCGATATCGTGGCCGTTGTCGGGGAAGATCGCCACGCCGATGCTGGCCGAGGGATTCAGGGGCGTGCCGTTGATGTGGCAGGGCATGGCCAGGCGCTCCTGGATGCGCTTGACCACTTCGGTCAGGTGTTCGGTGTGGTAGTGGGTCAGCACCACCACGAATTCGTCGCCCGAGAGCCGCCCCACGATGTCCGAGCGCCGCGCCTGTGACTGCAGGCGGGTGGCCACCGTGCGCAGCAGTTCGTCGCCGGCCTGGTGGCCCAGCGAATCGTTGACCTGCTTGAAGCGGTCCAGGTCGATGAACATCACCGCCACCGTGCTGCCATTGCGGTCGGCCGAGGCGATGGCCTGGCCCGCCTGTACCAGCAAGAGGCTGCGGTTGGGCAGGCCGGTGAGCGAATCATAAAAGGCCAGTTGATGGATGCGTGCACGTGAGGCTTCGCGCTCGATGGCCAGCGCACACAGGTGCAGGCCGGCATCCACCAGCAAGTGGTGGAAGGTGCTGGGCTGGCGCGGCCGCCGATAGTAGAAGGCGAAGGTACCGATGACCTTGCCATCGGCCGACTTGATCGGGGTCGACCAGCAGGCCTGCAGATCGTGGCTCAGGGCCAGTTCCTTGTACTCGGCCCAACGCGGATCGGTGGCGATCTCTTCGACGATCACGCTCTGGCCGGTATAGGCGGCACTGCCGCAGGAGCCCACCAGCGGGCCGATCTGGAGGCCCTCGATGGCGCGCGAGTAGGCCTCCGGCAGACTGGGGCCGGCCAGGGTGTGCAGGCGCCCCTGTTCGTCCACGCGCAGCACCGAGGCGATCACCTCGGGGGCGACCCGCTCGATTTCCTCGCACAGCAGGTTCATCTGCTCGGGCAGCGAAGAGTCACGGGCCATGGCATTGAGCACGCGGTACTGCAAGACTTCGTGGACCTTGGTATTGGTGATGTCGGTCATCACGCAGACGGCATTGATGAGCTTGCCTTCCCCATCGAGGATGGGATTGACCACCGCCGAGATCCAGACCGGCTGCTCCTGCATATCGTGGATCAGTTCTTCGGTATGGAAGCTGTGGCCTTGCAGCAGCTCGCCGTGACAGCGCTCGATGGACTTGACGAAGCTAGGATGGCTGGAGAACAGGTCACCTGGCTGCTTGCCGATCACCTGCTGGCTCTGGAAGCCCAGCATGCGGGTAAAACCGGTGTTGTGAAAGACGATGCGGTTCTGCTCGTCGGTGATGAGCACCGCATTGTCGGTCTCGTTGATGCCCAGTGAGAGCAGATGCAGGTGCTCGCGGTCGCTCTTCTCGCGGGTGACCCGGTAGGTCACGTCATTGCCGATGCAGATCACCCGCTCGGCCTGGCCATGCGGGTTGAGCAGGGGCGAGTAGGTGGCTTCCCACCAGATCGTGCGACCGCTGCGGGTGCGGCGCGGGAAGCGGCCGGAGAAGAAACGGCCATTGCAGACATCGCGCCAGAAGGCTGCGTACTCCTCGCTGGCGGCGTAATCGGCAGAACACAATACGCTGTGGGGCTGGCCGATCAGGTCTTCGGCCAGGTATTCCATGGTCTTGAGGTAGTTGCGGTTGGCCGCCAGGATCAGCCCTTGCGGTGAGAGTTCCACCACGCCCAGCGAGCGGTTCAGAGCGGTCAGCACATTGTTGCTGTGGCGCGAATCATCGAGGTGGGCACTGATGTCGGCGGCCACCGAGATCACCTTCAGCAACTGGCCGCTGGCGTCCAGGACCGGACTGCACAGCGCTTCCAGCCAGACCGTGGTGCCATCGATACGACATCGCTGCAGGGTGCCGGAGATCACCTCGCCCTGGTACAGGTGCTGCCAGAAGCGCTGGTAATCCTCGGTCTCGGCATAGAAGGGATCGCACAGCATGCGGTGATGCTGGCCCACCACTTCATGGCGCTGATAACCCAGCATGGAGAGGAAATTGTCGTTGGCATCGAGGATCGTGCCATCGGCGGCGAATTCGAGAATGGCCATGGAGCGCCACAAGGCGCCCATCAGCGCCTCGCGTTCTGCCTCGTGCGGGCGCAGCTGATCACATTGCTGCGATGGATGATCGAACTGGCCCACGAATGACTCCTGGCTCCCCATACAGCGCCCCCTCTGGCCGGTAATGACGCCTGGCGCGTCTTGCCTCATGCAGTGCGGCGTGATAAACGCCCGGCTCCCCGTGACTTTTTACCCTGTCCCTTCAGCCGCGTATGACCTGCCCCGGCGCGGCGACCCGCTACGCCGGAGAGCGCAATTCATGCGCTGCCCTGCATATTTGGGCCTGGAAAACTGAAGGAACCTGACGTTGATCATATGCCAAATCCTTCCGGTTGTGCTTATGGCGCGGGCTGGTTTGCGGTGAGATGCAACAGGATTGCGAGTTTGCGTGAGGATCGTCTTCTGCTGCTCCTCTGGCTTTTTATCGACGGCTGGCCGGGCTTCTTGAGTCGGGCCGGAGGGAGTGTTGTATGATGCCGGCGCAGGTTCGGGAGCGCGCCTGGCTTGCGCGATGTTTCTCCGGCTGCGTTGCAGAGGGGTAACATCCGGCCACGCGGCGACGGGGAGCCCGGGCCTTGATGAACCACCAACGATTGGGCTTTATGGATTATCTGCAGTTGCTGGACGTGCTGGTGCACGTGGACAAATACCTGGGGGTTCTCATCGAGCAGTACGGCACGCTGATTTATGCAGTGCTGTTCCTGATCGTGTTCCTGGAAACCGGGCTGGTGGTCCTGCCCTTCCTGCCGGGCGATTCGCTGCTTTTCATCGCCGGTACCTTCTGTGCCACGGGGGCCATGGACATCTGGCTGCTGACGGGGCTGCTGGTGGCGGCGGCGGTGGGGGGCAATACGCTCAACTACTGGATCGGCGGATGGGTGGGGCAGCGTGTCTATACCCACCATTACCGCTGGCTCAATCCGGAGGCCCTGCGCAAGACCCACGCCTTCTACGAAAAACACGGCGGCAAGACCATCGTGATCGCCCGCTTCACGCCCATCGTGCGCAGCTTTGCGCCCTTCATCGCCGGGGTCTCGGCCATGAGCTTTGCCCGCTTCCAGCTCTTCAACGTGCTGGGCGCCTTCCTGTGGGTGGTGGGGCTGGTGGTGCTGGGCTACCTGTTCGGCAATATCCCGGTGGTGCAGCAGAACCTCAATACGCTGGTCCTCGTCGGCCTCATCGGCGCCATCATCCCCATCGTGCTGGGCGTGCTGTGGCAGCTGTGGCGCAAGCTGCGCGGCAAGCGCAAGGTCAGCAACGCCTGATGTCCGCGTCCCTGGCAGGGCGCACCCGACAAAAAACCCGGCCTGCAAAAAGCAGTACCGGGTTTTTTGTTGTGTGTCGGCCAGGACCGGGATTCAGGTCAGGCGATTCTTGGCCAGCGGCGGATTCTTGGCGAAGTAATTGCGGATGCCGGTCAGGATGGCATCGGCCATCTGTTCCTGGTAGTGCTCGTCGGTGAGCTTGGCTTCTTCTTCCGGGTTGGAGATGAAGGCCGTCTCGATCAGGATGCTGGGGATGTCCGGTGCCTTCAGCACGGCAAAGCCGGCCTGTTCCACTGCGCCCTTGTGCAGCTTGTTGATGCCGCCGATTTCCTTGAGGACCGCATTGCCCACGCGCAGGCTGTCATTGATCTGCGCCGTGGTGGAGAGGTCCAGCAGGACGCTGGCCAACTGGCGGTCATGGGTCTTGATGTTGACCCCGCCGATCAGGTCGGCCGAGTTTTCCTTGTTGGCCAGCCAGCGCGCGGCCGTGGAGCTGGCGCCCTTCTCCGACAGGGCGAACACCGAGGAGCCGCGTGCGGTCGGTTGCACGAAGGCATCCGCATGGATGGAGACGAACAGGTCGGCCTGCACCTTGCGCGCCTTGACCACGCGCTGGCCCAGGGGCACGAAAAAGTCGGCGTCACGGGTGAGCATGACGCGCATGTTGGGGTGTTGCTCGATCTTGCGTTTCAGGCGCCGCGCGATGGACAGCACCACGTCCTTCTCGCGGTTGCCGCGCGCACCCGTGGCGCCGGGATCTTCGCCGCCGTGGCCGGGGTCCAGCGCGATGGTGATCATGCGGGTCATCTGCATGCGCGGATCGTCCGGCACCGCCTTGGGATTGCGCTCGGTCTTGTCTTCCGGCTGCGGCTTGATCTCGGCCAGCGGGGCCGGATCGGGTTTGGGCGGGCTCGCCGGGGCCTGCGCCAGCGGCGGGCTGGCGGGGGTTTCCTTGTTCCAGTCGCCCTTCTGGATCAGGGCGGCGATCGGGTCTTGCGGATTGGTCGGATAGAGGTCGATGACGAAGCGGTACTTGTACTCGCCCACCGGCGCCAGGGTGAAGACCTGCGGCTTGATCTCGTCCTTCAGGTCGAACACCAGGCGCACCACGCCGGGCCGGTTCTGGCCCACGCGCACCTGCTTGATGTACGGGTCGTTGGGCTGGATCTTGGCCACCAGGTCCTTCAGGGTGCTATTCAGGTCGATACCCTCGATATCGACCACCAGGCGATCCGGGTTCTTGACCACGAAGTGCGTGACCTTCAGGTCGCTGTCGTTTTCCAGCGTGACGCGGGTGTAGTCGTCGGACGGCCAGACGCGCACGGCCAGGATCTGCGAGGCCATGGCGGGCAGCGGTGTGATGACGGAGACGAACAGCGCGCCGCCGGCTTTGAGGATGGTGCGGCGGGTTTTGGACTTCACAGATTGGGAGCGAATTTCAGGCGAGCGAGGCATTGATGACCCTTGTCGGACAACGCACGCAATTCTACATCACGACCGTCTCCTGCAAGCGACAGGTTGACGTGTATGTCCGGTGGCGGCAACACCGGATCGCCCTTTTCGGGCCATTCGACGATACAGACGGAGTTTTCGTTGAAATGTTCACGAAAACCGGCATCGAGGAATTCTTCCGGGCTGGCCATGCGGTACAGATCGAAGTGGATGACTGTTACCATGCGGCCTGCGAAGGAAACTTCATAAGGCTCCGCCAACGTGTAGGTCGGGCTCTTGACCCGACCCTGATAGCCCGCCGCATGCAGCAGGGCGCGTGTGAGCGCGGTCTTGCCCGCCCCGAGGTCGCCATGCAGGTAGATCGCCAGGCCCGGCGCCAGCACCTGCGCCAGGTCGGCGCCCAGGCGCGCGGTGGCGGCTTCGTCGGGCAGGTGGAGGTGGAGTCGCTGCAGGTTCATGCTGTTCTGGGTCATCCGGGATGGTTCGTTACAAGGTTCTAGTCTGAAGGTTCAAGCGCTCATGTCCATTCACCCCATGCCAGCCGATCCGGCCGCGCGCACTGCCCTCGCCGATCCCGCCGGTCTGGCGGCGCTGGCCGTCGCCATCAAGGCCTGGGGCAGGGAGCTGGGGTTTGCCGAAGTGCGCATCGCCGATGTCGACCTGGCGCACCGCGAGGCGGGCTTCCAGGCCTGGCTGGACAAGGGTTACCACGGCGAGATGGATTATATGGCAAGCCACGGCCTGAAACGGGCACGCCCGGCCGAACTGGTGCCGGGCACGGTGCGCGTGGTCAGCGTGCGCATGCCTTACCTGCCGGCCGCCGCCGATCCGGACCAGCCCGATCAGCCCGACTGGCGCGCCCGCGAAGAAGCGCGCAGCGCCGATCCGACCGCCGCCCAGGTCTCGATCTATGCGCGTGGACGCGATTACCACAAGGTCTTGCGCGCCCGCCTGCAGCAACTGGCCACCCGCATCGAAGGCCAGATCGGCCCCTTCGGCTACCGCGTCTTCACCGATTCGGCCCCGGTCATGGAAGTGGCGCTGGCCGAGAAGGCCGGACTGGGCTGGCGCGGCAAGCATACGCTGCTGCTGCATCGCGAGGCCGGCTCGATGTTCTTCCTGGGCGAGATGCTGACCGACCTGCCGCTGCCGGTGGATGAACCGGTCACCTCGCACTGCGGCCAGTGCAGCGCCTGCATCACGGCCTGCCCGACCGGCGCCATCGTCGCGCCTTACGAACTGGATGCGCGGCGCTGCATTTCCTATCTCACCATCGAACTCAAGGGCAGCATCCCCGACGACCTGCGGCCGCTGATCGGCAACCGCATCTACGGTTGCGACGACTGCCAGCTCTACTGCCCCTGGAACAAGTTTGCCCAGCGCGCCAGCCTGCCGGACTTCGATCCGCGCCATGGGCTCGATAGCGCCAGCCTGGTCGATCTGTTCGGCTGGAGCGAAGAAGAATTCCTGAAAAACACCGAAGGCAGCGCCATCCGCCGCATTGGCCACGAACGCTGGCTGCGCAACCTGGCCGTGGGTTTGGGCAATGCCGCCGATTCAGCGTCACACCGGGGCGATGCCGCCATCGTGGCCGCGCTGCGTGCGCGCTTGTCCCATCCTTCAGCGCTGGTGACCGAGCATGTGGCTTGGGCGCTGGCCCGTCATGGAGTATCGTGAACCTTCCAACCAGGTAGGAGAATGTCATGCCCAGATCGAATCGCGCAGTCCTGCTGGCCGTGAGCCTGCTGCTGGCATCCAGCGTGCAGGCCGCACCGACGCAAACCATCGCCATCCCCGGCCTCAAGCAGCGTGCAGAAATTCTCGTCGACCGCTGGGGCGTGCCTCACATCTACGCCGCCAGCGAGCGCGATACCTTCTTCATGCAGGGCTTCAATGCCGCCCGTGACCGGCTGTTCCAGATCGACCTGTGGCGTCGGCGCGGGCTGGGCCAGCTCTCCGAAGTATTCGGTCCGGCCTATCTGGCGCAGGATCGCGCGACCCGCCTGTTCCTCTACCGTGGCGACATGCGGCGCGAATGGGCTGCCTATGGTCCCGATGCGCAAACCGTGGCGGAGGCCTTCGTGGAAGGTATCAATGCCTATATCGATTACCTCTCCCTGCATCAGGAAAAACTGCCCTACGAATTCCGCCAGTTGGGCTATCTGCCCGCCAAATGGCAGGCCGAGGATGTGGTGCGCATCCGCAGTCACGGCCTCACGCGCAACCTGCAAAGCGAAGTGGCGCGCGCCAAGGTGGCCTGCGCGGCCGATCTGAAATCCGATGAAATCCGCTCCGGCCTGACCCCGCCCTGGACCGCGCAGATGCCCGAGGGCCTGGACCCGTGCCTGCCCAAAGACCTGCTGCAGGTCTTTACGCTGGCCACGCAAGGCGTGCGGATCACCAGGGAGAGTCTGAACGCCGCCACCACTGCAGGCGACAGCCAGCTGGTGCGCATCGAGCCGGCCGTCAATCCGGAAGAGACCATGGAGGGCAGCAACAACTGGGTCATCGCCCCCGCGAAGTCGGCCACCGGCCGCGCCATCATGGCCAACGATCCGCATCGCGCCTATTCGGCCCCGTCGCTGCGCTACATCGCGCACCTGAGCGCGCCGGGCCTGAACGTCATCGGCGCGGGTGAGCCGGCCTTGCCGGGCATCTCCATCGGCCACAACGGCAGCATCGCCTTCGGCCTGACCATCTTCAACATCGATCAGGAAGACCTCTACGTCTACCAGCTCAATCCCGACAATCCACAGCAATACCGCTATCAGGGCCGGTGGGAATCGATGCGCGTGCTGCATGAACCGGTGCGCATCAAGAACGGCGCGCCCGCCGTGGCCGACCTGAGTTTCACGCGCCATGGTCCGGTGATCTACGTCGATCAGGCCAGACACCTGGCCTATGCGGTGCGGTCGGGCTGGCTGGAGCCGGGCATGTCGCCTTACTTCGGCAGCATCGCCTACATGCGCACGCGCAATTTCAGGGATTTCAAGCAATCCATGCTGAACTGGGGCGCGCCCACCGAGAACCAGGTCTATGCCGATACCAAGGGCAACATTGGCTGGGTGCCGGGCGGGCTGGCACCGAAGCGGCCCAACTGGGACGGGCTGTTGCCGGTGCCGGGTGACGGGCGATATGAATGGTCCGGTTTCTGGCGTGGCGACCAGCTGCCCTCGTCCTACAATCCGGCGCAGGGCTGGTTTGCCTCGGCCAATCAGATGAATCTTCCTGCCGATTTTCCCTACCGCGAGCGCAAGCTGGGTTTCGAGTGGACCAACAATTCGCGCTTCACCCGCATCAGCGAAGTGCTGGCCAGCCTGCCCAAGGTCTCGCTGCAGGATTCGATGCGTCTGCAGAATGATGATCTGGCCATTCCCGCACGCCGCCTGGCCGCCTTGCTCAAGCCCTTGTCCTCCGATGACGCCGACACCCGCGCTGCGCTGGCCATGTTGGGCCAGTGGGATTATGTGGAACGCAGCGACTCTGCACCGCCGGCGCTCTACGAAGTCTGGCTCTCGCGCCATCTTGGCAAGGCCTTCAAGGAGGCCTTGCTCTCCAAGGCAGCGGCCGATGCCATGGGAGCACCCGATACCGCCGTGCTGCTCGATACGCTGGAAAACCCGGTACCCGCCTTCGGCGCTGATGCGCAACAGGCACGCGCGCGGCGCGATCAGCTGCTGCTCGCAAGTCTTGGTGGTGCCTGGGCCGAACTGGTCAAACTGCAAGGCGCTGATGCGTCGCAATGGCAATGGGGCAAGCTGCATCACGCGCTGATGGCGCATCCGCTGGCCGAGGTAGTCGATGAAGCCACGCGCAAGAAACTTAACGTCGGCCCCATGCCCAAGCATGGCGGCGCTTATTCGCCCAACCAGTCGACCTATCGCGTCAATGATTTTCGCCAGACCAATGGACCGTCCTTCCGCGTGGTGGTGGACGTGGGCCGCTGGGACAATTCCTGGGCCGTCAATGCGCCGGGACAGTCAGGCGATCCGGACAGTCCGCATTACCGCGACCTGGCCGACAAGTGGCTCAAGGGCGAATATTTCCCGCTGCTGTATTCACGCGCGGCCATCGAGAAGGTCACCGAGCAGCGCATCGTGGCGCAGCCCGCGCGCTAAGGCGCACGGCGGCCGCGAGGCGGGATCAGTGCACCAGCGCCAGCCAGACCGGAATGGTCAGCGCCGAGAACAGCGTGCCGATGGAAATGAGGAAGGCCGTGAAGGGACCATTGCCGCCCATGCGCGCGGCCAGGATGTAGGCGCTGGAGGCCGTGGGCAGGCTGCAGAACAGCACCACGATGCGCCATTGCAGCGGTGGCAGCTGCAGTTGCATGCCGATCAGGTAAGCCGCCAGCGGCACCGCGCAGAGCTTGATGAAGAGGAACCAGCCCACCACCGGCTTGCTCTCTTTCAGGCCCGACAGCCGCAGTCCGGCCCCGACCATCAGCAGGCCCAGCGCAATGGAGGCCGCGCCCAGACGCGAGAGCACCACGCTGGCCACTTCAGGCAAGTGCAGCCCTAGTGCAGAAAACGTCAACCCGCCAGCGGTCGCCACCAGCAAGGGATTGCGGGCCAGCTCGCGCAGCAGGTTGCCGTTTTTCGCGGCCAGCGCGTGGACTGCCGCGATATTGCACAGGGGCACGCCAAAGCCCAGCAGGATGGCCATCAGGCCCGCGCCTTCTTCGCCGGCCATGCGGGTAGCCAGCGCCAGCGCGATATACGAATTGAATCGATAAGCGCATTGCATGCCCGACTCATAGGTCATGGGCGTGGCACGCAGCAGCGGCTTGCCCAGCCAGGTCAGCGCGATGCCCGTCACCAGGGCGGCCACGCCCGTGCCGACCATGCCGCCCGTGACGGACAGGTCGACCTTCAGGCGCGCGGTGGAATAGAAAAGAAGTGCCGGAAAGAGGATGAAATAGACCAGTTTTTCCATGCCGGCCCAGAATTCGTCGCCCCATCCCGAGACGCGATAGATCAGCAGGCCCAGCGCGATGAGGCTGAAGTCCGGCAGCAGGAGGTTGAGGATTTCCACGTGCTTACTTCAGCAGACGCGCCAGCTCGACGGCGGTCTTGACGTTCATCTTGTCGAAGATATGGGCGCGATGGACTTCGACGGTACGCATGCTGATGCCCAGCTCATCGGCGATGACCTTGTTCATCTTGCCGGCCAGGATCAGGTCCAGCACCTCGCGCTCGCGTGCGGAGAGCGCCGTCAGGCGGCTTTGCACGGCATCTTCGGCACCGCCTGCGCGCGAATTTTCCAGCGCTTCCAGTACGCGGTCCATCAACTGGTTGTCGTTGAAGGGTTTTTCGAAGAAATCGAAGGCGCCGTTTTTCAGCATGTCCACCGCCATGGGCACATCGCCGTGGCCGGTGAGGAAGATCACCGGACGCCGGTGCAACAGGCCGCGCGTCTTCAGTTCATTGAACAGCGCCACGCCACTGGTGCCGGGCATGCGCACGTCCAGCAGCAGGCATTCGCCCTCGGCATCGATGCCGTTGGCCTGGGCCAGCGCGCCCAGCACGGCGGCGCCGCTTTCATAGGCGGTGGCGGCGATGTTGCGCGAGCGCGCCAGCCAGGTCAGCGAATCGCGGATGATTTCTTCGTCGTCGACTATGTGCAGCATCGGTGTGCAGGGCGGGATTCCAGAATGGGAGGAGGCGTCTCGTTATTGTGGCTGCCCGGCTTGGGCGGGCAGCGAAAACCGGAAGATTGTACCGCCTGCCGGGTTATCGGTGTAAGTGAGCGTGCCGCCGTGGAATTCGATGGTGGTGCGGCAGATGTTCAGGCCCATGCCCATGCCCTCGGCCTTGGTCGAGAAGAAGGGCGAGAACAGGCGCGCGGCGACTTCCTCGGCAATCCCGTGACCCTGGTCGATCACCGAGACCGTGACCGATTCTGCACCATCGTCGTTGCGGGTCAGCTCGGCAGTCACGCGCAGGATGCGCCGCTCTGACGGCACCGCGGCCATGGCCTGGATGCCGTTGCGGGTCAGGTTCAGGATCACCTGTTCCAGCAGCACCTGGTCACCCAGCACCGGCGGCAGCGACCTGGGCACCTGCCATTGCAGCACCACGAAGAACTGCTGGGCCTGCAATTCGATGAGCGGCGCCACGTTGTCCACCAGTTGCCGTATCTGCAGCCGCTGGCGTGCCGGTTCGCGCTTCTTGACGAACTGGTGCACGCTGCGGATCACGTGGCCGGCGCGCTGGGCCTGGGCGTGGATCTTTTCCAGTGCGGGCTGCAGCGCCGTGGGCTCGACCTGGCCTTGCTGCATCATGTTCAGCGCCCCGGTGGTATAGCTGGAGATGGCCGCCAGCGGCTGGTTCAGCTCGTGCGCCAGGGTCGAGGCGATCTCGCCCATGCTGGCCAGGCGGGCGCTGGCCTGCAGTTTTTCTTCCTGGGTGCGGTTGAGGTCTTCGGCGCGCTTGCGTTCGGAGATGTCGAGGATGGAGCCCATCCATCCGGTCTGCCTGCCATCCTTATCCACCAGCGGCGATTCGAAGATCAGCACCGGAAAGCGCTCGCCGTCGCGGCGCTGGAAGATGGTTTCGAATTGCGGCGTGGCACGCCCGGCCAGCACGTTGGAGAAGCGCTCCTGGTATTCATCCATGGCTTCCGGCGCCCAATAAGGCATGGGCGGGATCTGGCCCACCAGTTCTTCAGCCGGGAAACCGACCATCTTGCAGAAGGCCGGATTGACGTAGGTGATGCGGCCCTGCAGGTCGCGTGCCCGCATGCCGGTGACCAGCGAGTTCTCCATCGCGGCGCGAAACGCGGCTTCATTGAGCAGGGCTTTCTCGGCCTTGGTGCGGCGGTTGATGTCGCGCCACAGCGCCCACAGGCTCCACAGCAGGCCCAGCGAGAGCACGATCACCGAGCCCACCAGCAGGTTGGGCAGCAGCTTGGGCGCACTCTTGGTGCTGTTGGTATGCAGCACCAGGATCAGCCCCGGCAGCTCCAGTTCGCGCCGGTGCGTATAGACGTTCAGGCCCGGTCCGCCCGAGGTGCGGCGTGCGACCACATTGTCGTCAGTATCGGTCAGCGAAATTTCGTTGTCCTGCGCGAACCACCACGGCACCATCTCGTTGAGAATGCGCGCCACCGCGTAACTGGCCACCAGGCTGCCGATGTAGTGATTGTCGTGGAACAGTGGCACGTGATAGTCCATCAGCATCGGCTCGGCGATGCCCGGCGGAATGGCCGGCGGGCTGTAGAGCGGATGGCGCAACTGGCGTGCGCGCTCGGCCGTCATCAGCGAGGGTTGCGAGAGGTCCTTGCGGCTGATCGGAAAATCATC
Source organism: Herbaspirillum sp. DW155 (assembly GCF_037076565.1). NCBI lineage: Bacteria > Pseudomonadati > Pseudomonadota > Betaproteobacteria > Burkholderiales > Oxalobacteraceae > Herbaspirillum > Herbaspirillum sp. DW155. The sequence continues at coordinate 806,957 of NZ_AP029028.1, forward strand.
GGTGGACGCCACCGCGCGGCCCTCGGCATTGAACCAGGTGACGCGATAGAACTCGCGGTTGTTGCGCAGCAGGGCAGTCAAGCGGCTGCGAAAATGATCCTGATGCAGGCGGCCGTTGATGATCTCGCGCCCGATGATGCGCATGCTTTCATCGTCGCGGCTCAACTGGAAACGGATCGCCTGTTCTACCCAGAGCGAATCGGCGATCAACTGTTCCAGGCGCTCGCTGGCTTCCATCTGCTGGGCCTGGCGCGGCAGCCAGATCAGCGTGGCCAGGAACAGGCACACCAGCAGGAAGGGGATCAGCCAGCGCATGGTGGTCTTGCGGCCGGATGCCTGCAACTGCGAGGCGGCATCGGGCTGGGGTGCGATCGGCGGCGGCGGGACGGTTTTCATGACGCCGCCAGTGTAGCCGCGCCCCCGCCGTCGCGCCAGCCTTGCGCGGCGCGGGGAGACGGGCCGCCGGGACATTGTGGTTTTCCACACTTGCCCCGTGTTGGAGAGGCAGAGCAAAATTCGCGGGCACAAACCGGTCCACGCCAAGGCCGGTCCTATCCGATACCAATAAAAAATCCAAACGATTTCCACCTCAGTGGGGAGACAAGCATGAAACTGAAGTCCATCGTCGTGGCGCTGGCCACGGCCACCGTGGTCAACGCCAGCCTGGCTGCCAGCGCCTTTGCGCAGCAACCCATCATCATCAAGTTCAGTCACGTGGTCGCCAACGACACGCCCAAGGGCAAGGCTGCCGAACGCTTCAAGGAACTGGCCGAGAAGGCTACCAAGGGCCGCGTCAAGGTCGAGGTCTATCCCAACAGCACGCTGTACAAGGACAAGGAAGAACTGGAAGCCCTGCAACTGGGCGCGGTGCAGATGCTGGCGCCGTCGCTGGCCAAGTTCGGCCCGCTGGGTGTAAAGGAATTCGAGGTCTTCGACCTGCCTTATATCTTCCCCACCAAGGAAGTGCTGTACCGCGTGACCGAAGGTCCGATCGGCCGTGACCTGTTCAAGAAGCTGGAGCCCAAGGGCATTACCGGCCTGGCCTATTGGGACAATGGTTTCAAGGTGATGTCGGCCAACAAGCCGCTGCACCGTCCGGCCGATTTCCGTGGCCTGAAGATGCGCATCCAGTCCTCCAAGGTACTCGATGCCCAGATGCGCGCACTGGGCGCCAACCCGCAGGTGCTGGCCTTCTCGGAGGTGTATCAGGCGCTGCAGACCGGCGTGGTCGATGGCACCGAGAACCCGCCCTCGAACCTCTATACCCAGAAGATGCATGAAGTGCAGAAGCACGTCACCGTCTCCAATCACGGCTATCTGGGCTACGCGGTGATCGTCAACAAGAAGTTCTGGGATGGCCTGCCTTCGGACGTGCGCACCCAGCTCGAAGGCGCCATGAAGGACGCCACCAAGTATGCCAACGCGATTGCCCAGCAGGAAAATGACGCCGCCCTGGCCGCCGTCGAGAAGACCGGCAAGACCACCGTCTATCGCCTGACCGACGCCGAGAAGACCGAATGGCGCAAGGCACTGCTGCCGGTGCAGCAGCAGATGGCCAGCCGCATCGGCAAGGACCTGATCGATGCCGTCAACAAGGAAGCGGCGGCGCTGGGCCAGAAGTAAGGCCGGCCGGCGTTGCCGCTGATCCGCTGATCCGCTGCATGCTGCCCGCTGCACGATGCAGCGGGCATCGATTCACCCCGACAATCATCCTGACAATCAGTGCCCTGGGCTGATACCACGACGGTATCGGCCTGCCGGCGCAAGGAGACCTCATGAAGTTACTCGACCATCTGGAAGAGTGGCTGATCGCGTTCCTCATGGCCGCGGCCACCTTCATCATTTTCCTGGCGGTGGTACACCGCTATGCCTCGGGTCTGGACATCCCCTGGCTGCAGGACCAGCTTATCCAGATCAACATGAGCTGGGCCCAGGAGCTGTGCATCTTCATGTTCGTGTGGATGGCCAAGTTCGGCGCCGCCTATGGCGTGCGCACCGGCATCCACGTGGGCGTCGACGTGCTCATCAACCGCATGAACACACCGTGGCGCAACAAGTTCGTGCTCTTCGGTCTCTTTGCTGGCGCGCTCTTCACCGGCATCGTCGGAACCTTCGGTGCCGAATTCGTCTACGACATCGCGCAACACGACAGCACCTCCGAAGTACTGGAGCTGCCGATGTGGATCGTCTACCTGGCCGTGCCGCTGGGGTCGTACCTGATGTGTTTCCGCTTCCTCCAGGTCGCGTGGAATTTTTATCGGACCGGCGAATTGCCCAGGCATGACCATGCCCATGTTGAAGGTCTCGACGAAGAAACCAGCGGAGGCAAAGCATGAATGCACTGATTATTTTCGTCCTGCTGTTCGCCCTGATGCTGACCGGGATGCCGATCTCGATCTCGCTGGGCCTGACGGTACTGACCTTCCTCTTCACCATGACCGATGTGCCGATCCAGTCGGTGGCGCTGAAGCTCTTCACGGGGATCGAGAAGTTCGAGATCATGGCGATCCCGTTCTTCATCCTGGCCGGCAATTTCCTCACCCACGGTGGTGTGGCGCGGCGCATGATCAACTTCGCCACCTCGATGGTCGGCCACTGGCATGGCGGCCTGGCGCTGGCGGGCGTGCTGGCCTGCGCGTTGTTTGCGGCGGTATCGGGTTCGTCGCCGGCCACCGTGGTGGCGATCGGTTCCATCATCCTGCCGGCGATGGTCAGGCAGGGTTTCCCGAATCGCTTCGGCGCGGGGGTGATCACCACCTCAGGTGCATTGGGCATTCTGATCCCGCCTTCCATCGTGATGGTGATGTATTCGGTCTCCACCAATACCTCGGTGGGCAAACTGTTCATGGCGGGCGTGGTGCCGGGTTTGCTGCTGGCCTTCCTGCTGGGCCTGACCACCTGGTATCTGGCGCGCAAGAACAACTACCCGCGTTTGAAGAAGGCGACCTGGGCCGAGCGTCTTGCCGCCTTCCGCAAGAGCGGCTGGGGTCTGTTCCTGATCGTCATCGTCATGGGCGGCATCTACACCGGCGTCTTCACACCCACGGAAGCGGCGGCCATGGCGGCGGTGTATGCCTTCTTCATCGCGGTCTTCGTCTACAAGGACCTGAGCCTGAAGCAGGTGCCCAAGGTGCTGCTGGACTCGGCCTCGATGTCGGCCATGCTGCTCTACATCATCACCAATGCGGTGCTGTTCTCCTTCCTGGTGACCAGCGAAAACATCCCGCAGACGATGGCCGCCTGGATCACCGATTCCGGCCTGGGCCCGATCACCTTTCTGCTGGTGGTCAACATCCTTCTGCTGTTGGCCGGCAACGTCATGGAGCCGTCGTCCATCGTGCTGATCCTCGCGCCCATCCTGTTCCCGGTGGCCATGAAGCTGGGCATCGATCCGGTGCACTTCGGCATTCTCATCGTGGTCAACATGGAGGTGGGCATGTGCCATCCGCCGGTGGGCCTGAATCTCTACGTGGCCTCGGGTATTACCAAGATGGGCATCACCGAGCTGACCATTGCGGTCATGCCGTGGCTGTTGACCATGCTCGGTTTCCTGGCGCTGGTGACCTACTGGCCTGCGCTGTCGCTGTGGCTGCCCAACCTGATTTACAACTGAGCAGGAATCAGTCGATGAGACGATGAAATCGGTGCGGGCAGGCATGCTTGCACCAGGCCGGTGCCGATTTCGTCAGATGTCTGTCAAGTTGCTAAAAAGTATGTTGGTTTTGCCCTGAAAAAGTGCTTTGAAACCGCGCCGAGTGCTGCTAAAGTGCGGGCTTCGCTGAACCGGCACCCTGCATTTGCCGCACCGGCAATCGAGTTTTGCAATGAAGTTTTTCTAGTGAGTTGTTGATGTACTTGCCTCATCGGCGACCCCTCCGACACATCGGAACGGGCGTGGCGGGGCAGCACCGAATACGAAGCGGGTGGTGCATAACAAACGGTATCCATACCGGGAAACTGAGGAGACGTGCATTCGATTGAAACCGCTGAAGCGGTCGGGAATGCATCAGGAGTATTTTGGAGGCGCATCTGCGGATGCGCCTTTTTTCTTTGGATCACGCCCTGGCTGCGGACGGTGTAAATCGTTTATACGGTTTATATTTTTTCCGCAATGTGGCTGTGCATCATCCGAGTACACGCTCTCCCTGTGGTGTGGATACCACAGCGCGCAGATGCGCTTCCTTTCCTTCCAGCAAGACGATGCGCTCATCGTTCAGTCCGATGGCTTGCCATGCTGCCCGCAGTTTGTGCATGTCAGGATGCGTCAGGATCAGCTGCTGCAAACGGCATCCGCGCTCGGGCAGGGCACTGGCCGGATGCGGCTGGCTCAGCCACTGGATCAGCGAAGGCATGACACCCTCGCAGGCCAGCGCACCATCGGGCGCGATGGTGATGAGCCAGTCCAGCGTACCCCGGCTCATGGGCTCGATCCGCCCGGGCGCGATGGGGCTGGCTGCCACGGCGGCTGCGATATCGCTGGTGCGCGCGACCCAGTGGGCCAGACGCGGCGCGGCACTGGCCGTCAGCTGGTCCATGCCGAACCAGCGCGGGCGCGCCGGGATGGCGGCCTCGGGATCGATGGCGATCACTTCCAGATAAAAACCTTCGCCCAGCGACAGCAGCGCATTGTGCGTGCCCAGGCGCGCATGCTGGCCGCCGATGCGCGGCGCCATCGAGACCCCGAGGGATTGTTCCACCCAGGCCATGCCGGCCTCCAGCGTAGCGGCGGTGATGACCAGGTGGTCGGGCGCGGTGTGCAAGGCGATGGTGGTCATGCGGTCTCCAGGAAGTTTGGCCCGATGGTATCAAGCCGCGCCATGAATTGCTTACAATAGGCGCCCCGGCCCATGCCGCGTTTTTCTGGCTCCCGATGACCCCAGCCGACTCTCCCTTGACCGCCTTGTTCTCCGCCGTGGTGCCTGCGCCCTTCGGTGCCATGGGCATCCGTACCCAGGCGGGGGCGCTGGTGGAGATGGTCTATCTGCCGCCGCATTATGCCGCGAAGGACGCCACCGATGCGGTCGCTGCCGAGGCGGCGCAGCAGATCATCCACTATCTGGCCGATCCCGCTTATCGCTTCGAACTGCCGCTCATGGCTGTTGGCAGTGCGTTCCAGCAGCGCGTCTGGCAAGCCATTGCCAGCATTCCCTGCGGTCAGGTGCAGACCTATGGCCAGGTCGCCAAACGCATCCAGTCTGCGCCGCGTGCGGTGGGGCAGGCGTGCGGCGCCAACTGGTATCCGCTGGTGATTCCCTGCCATCGCGTGACGGCGGCGGGCGGGCTGGGCGGCTTCTCGCATCATGACGACGAGGATGGCTTCCACCTGGAGGTCAAGCGCTGGCTGCTGCGCCACGAAGGCGTGGCCGGATACTGAAGGCGACGCATGGGACGCACCACACCAAAGATCGAAGCCCCGGCCGTGAGCCGCGAGGCCATCGATGAATTCTGCGACAGCCTGTGGCTGGAAGATGGCCTGTCGAAAAATACGCTGGACGCCTACCGCCGCGACATGACCCTGTACGCCCACTGGCTGCACCAGGAGCGCGCCAAGGCGCTCTACGAGACGCGAGCCGAAGACCTCAATGCCTACTTCGCCGCGCGCCATGATAAGACCAAGCCCAGCTCTTCCAATCGCCGCCTGGCCGTCTTGAAGCGCTTTTTCCAGCTGGCGCTGCGCCAGAACCGCGTGACGGTCGATCCCTGCCTGAAGATGCGCTCGGCACGCCAGCCGCAGCGCTTGCCCAAAACCATGTCGGAAGGGCAGGTCGAAGCCTTGCTGGCTGCCCCCGACGTGTCCACCCCGCTGGGCTTGCGTGATCGCGCCATGATCGAACTGATGTATGCCAGCGGTTTGCGGGTCTCGGAACTGGTGTTGTTGAAGAGCATCGAGGTCGGCATGAACGAGGGCGTGCTGCGCGTGACCGGCAAGGGTAGCAAGACGCGGCTGGTCCCCTTCGGCGAACAAGCCGGGCACTGGATGGCGCGCTACCTGGCCGAGGCGCGCGGCCAGATCCTGCAGGGACAGGTCGATGATGCCCTGTTCGTCACTGCGCGCGGTGGGCCGATGACGCGCCAGATGTTCTGGACCCTTATCAAGAAATACGCGCTGCTGGCCGGCGTCACCCAGCGCCTGTCGCCGCATACGCTGCGTCATGCCTTCGCCACGCACCTGCTCAACCATGGCGCTGACCTGCGCGTGGTGCAGCTGCTGCTGGGCCATGCCGATATCTCCACCACCCAGATCTACACCCACGTGGCGCGCGAACGCCTCAAGCAACTGCACGCCGCACATCACCCCCGTGGCTGATCTTGCGGCATAATGTGCGCCCATGACGGCCCGGCCGGCCTGCATGGCCGGTCAGCCTGCAGTCAGGAAGATCATCGATGAGCGCCAAGAAAGAACACATCTCCGAAACTCCCGCCACGCAATTCCTGCGCAAGCAGGGCGTGAGCTTCACCGAGCATCCCTATGACTACGAGGAGCACGGCGGCACCTCGGTGTCCTCGCGCGAGCTGGGGGTGGATGAGCACGTGGTCATCAAGACCCTGGTGATGCAGGATGAAGCCGCCAAGCCACTGCTGGTGCTCATGCATGGCGACTGCAAGGTCTCCACCAAGAACCTGGCGCGCCAGATCGGCTGCAAGTCGGTCGAGCCGTGCAAGCCGGAGGTGGCCAACCGCCACTCGGGCTTCCTGATCGGCGGCACCTCGCCCTTCGGCACGCGCAAGGCCATGCCGGTCTATGTCGAATCCAGCATCCTCGAACTGGACAAGATCTACATCAACGGCGGACGGCGCGGCTTCCTGATCGGCATCGATCCGGCCGTGATCCTGAAGGTCTTGCCGGCCAAGGCGGTGCAGTGTGCGCTGGCTGATGCCGCGTGAGCCGGCCGGATCTGATTCGATAAAACCTGACAAAACTTGACCCAACCTGAGCGCGCCTGAGCTCCTTCAGATAACAGAGACAACAGAAAGCCCCTCTTCATGTACAACCTCCTCTTTGCCATCGCCGCCTACCTGATCGGTTCGCTCTCCTTCGCGGTGCTGGTGTCGAAGCTCTTTGGCCTGTCCGATCCACGCACCTATGGTTCCAGGAATCCCGGCGCCACCAATGTCCTGCGCAGCGGCAACAAGAAGGCCGCCGCGCTGACCCTGCTGGGTGATGGCTTCAAGGGCTGGCTGGCAGTGTGGCTGGCGCAGAAGTTCGGCCCGCAGTTTGGCGTGGACGATACCGGCATCGCGCTGGTGACGCTGGCCGTTTTCCTGGGCCACCTGTGGCCGGTGTTCTTCCGCTTCGTCGGCGGTAAGGGCGTAGCCACCGCGCTGGGTATCCTGCTGGCGCTGGACCCCTGGCTGGGCCTGGCTACGCTGGCCACCTGGCTGGCGGTGGCCTTCGCCTTCCGCTACTCTTCGCTGGCCGCGCTGGTGGCGGCGCTGTTTGCACCGTTCTATTACGGCCTGCTGTTCGGCACCACCGACGGCATCCTGCTGGCCGTGGTGGCGATGGCGGCGCTGCTGATCTATCGCCACCGCAAGAACATCGGCAACCTGCTGGCAGGCAAGGAAAGTCGGATTGGTGACAAGAAGAAGGCAGCCAAGTAAGCCTGTCGACCGGAATGAAAAGAAGGGCCGCAATCTGTATTGCGGCCCTTTTTGTTTATATCGTTTAAATGATTTACGCGATTGAGGCGTTGGTAGTGTCTTCCTGTCGCTGTGGCGGCCGCAACTCATCCAGCGGCCAGCGCGGACGCACACCGAAGCCGTATTCCTTGCGCGCCGCACCCGGTTCTTCGCGCAGACGCATGGCACCGGCGAAGGCGATCATGGCACCGTTGTCGGTGCAGAACTGCAATTCCGGATAGAACACTTCATAACGCCGCTTGGCCGCCGCTGCATTCAGGGCTGCACGCAGCTGTGCATTGGCACCCACGCCGCCGGCGATGACCAGACGCTTCAGGTTGGTCTGTTTCAGGGCCGTCATGCACTTGGCCACCAGCACTTCCACGATGGCATCGACGAAACCGCGCGCGATGTTGGCCTTGTCCTGTTCGCAGATGTTGGCGCTGTGCTGCTTGACCACGGTGAGCACTGCCGTCTTCAATCCCGAGAAACTGAAATCGAGATTCTTGGAATGCAGCATCGGTCGCGGCAATTGATAAGCATTCGGGTCGCCGAACTCGGCCAGACGCGAGATCGCCGGACCGCCCGGGTAGCCCAGGCCCAGCAGTTTGGCCGACTTGTCAAAGGCTTCGCCGGCCGCATCATCCAGGGTTTCTCCGAGCAGTTCATAACGGCCCACGCCATCCACGCGCATCAACTGCGTATGCCCGCCCGAGACCAGCAGGGCGATGAAGGGAAAGCGCGGCGGCTTGCTCGCCAGCAGGGGCGAGAGCAGGTGGCCCTCCAGGTGATGGATGCCCAGCACGGGCTTGTCCAGCGCCAGGCCCAGACCGCAGGCCACCGAGGCACCCACCAGCAGCGCGCCGGCCAGGCCCGGTCCCTGCGTATAGGCGATGGCATCGATGTCGCCGGCTTGCACCCGGGCATCGGTCAGGGTTTGCGTGAGCAGGGGAATGGCGCGGCGGATGTGGTCGCGCGAGGCCAGCTCGGGGACCACGCCGCCATATTCCTGATGCATGGCAACCTGCGAATGCAGGGCATGGGCCAGGAGGCCGCGCTCGGTGTCGTACAGAGCGAGACCGGTTTCGTCACAGGAAGATTCGACGCCGAGAACTAACATGGGGATGGACTCAATGAAGCCGCCGCACCCGCGCCCGTATGGGCTGCGCGGCAAAGGCGCTATTGTAATGGAAAGCCGCCGCGCAAGCGCCCCGGCTGCGGCAGGCGGCGGTTTTGGTGTACCCTTCGGCCATGCAAAACGATGCCCCCATTCCTGTTTCTGCTCCGGCTGCGGCCGTCGAGCCCGCCCCCTTCGCTGCCGCCCGTTTCATCAAGGAAATCGGACGTGGCAAGGATGGTGCACGCAGTCTCTCGCGCGAGGATGCGCAATTGATGTATGCGGCCATGCTCGACGGCCGCGTGAGTGACCTCGAACTGGGCGCCATCCTCCTGGCCATGCGCATCAAGGGCGAATCGGTCGAAGAGATTGCCGGCTTCCTGGCCGCCGCCGAGGCATCCTTCACGCCGCTGCGCGCGCCGACGGGCAGTTATGCCCCGGTGGTGCTGCCCAGCTACAACGGCTCGCGCAAGATGGCCAACCTGACCCCGCTGTTGTGCATGCTGCTGGTGCGCCGGGGTGTGCCGGTGCTGATGCATGGCGTGACACACGACCCGCAGCGCGTGACCAGCGCCGAGATATTCAGCGCATTGGGCCTGGCCCATGCGCAATCGGCTGCCGAGGCCGAAGCGCTGATGGCCGCCGGCCAGCCGGCCTTCATTCCCATCGCGGCCCTGGCACCGGCCATCGCCCGTCTGCTGGGCATGCGCACGATATTGGGCGTGCGCAACTCCACCCATACGCTGGTCAAGATCATGCAGCCGTTCGCGCAACCGGCGCTGCGTCTGACGTCCTACACCCATCCCGAATACCTGGAGATGCTGACCGACTACTTCAGTCACGCCGCCCCGCATGATCGCGGCGATGCCTTCCTGATGCGCGGCACCGAAGGCGAGACCGTGGCCAATGCGCGGCGCGCGCAGCGCATCGACTGGTTCAGCCGTGGCACGCGCACCGTGCTGGTGGAAAAGCAGACGGTGGCCGAAGACCTGCCCGATCTTCCCGAGGGACGTGATGCGGCCACTACGGCCGACTGGATTCGCGAAGTGCTGGATGGTCGCCGGCCGGTGCCCGAAGCCATCGTCGAGCAGGTGGAGCACTGCGTGGATGTGGCCGCGCGCATAGGCCGGTGAGTGAAGGCGGCGTGGGCGTTTTGCCACACGCCATCCTGCGCGGCGAGATGCTGACGCCCTGGCAGGCAGCAGCGTGTGACCGGAGTGCGGCTTGCGGCCGTGGCACGCGTGGTGCAGGGCCGGAGCAAGCGGGAAAATGCAGTGGTGCAGGCAAGATCCCAGGGGTAGCGGGATCGTGATTGGTCAGAGGCGCAAAGCTCGGGGGAGTGACCGGGTGAGGGCGTTTTCAGTTGCGCGGACGGCGGCGCGCGGTGCTGGTGGTCTTGGTCGGCGTACTGGCTTTTTCGCTGGCCTGCAGGGCGACCTGGGCAAAGGCGAAGATGACTTCCTTGACGATCTTGCGTTGCGGCGCGGGCAGGTTGATGAAGGCTTCGAAGGCTTCGCGCTCGCGGTAGCCGATGGCTTCTTCCCAACGCGCGCGGCGCTTGTCGATGCGCTTGCCGATCTCTTCGCCGAAGCGCAGATGCTGGGGGGTGACGATGAGCCATTCGGCCAGCGTTTCCAGCTTGTCCTGCTTGGGCATGGACTCGCCCAGCAGCCAGCGACGCACGCCATGCAAGGTCATCGGCTTGCCCCAGTAACGCAGATTGAATTCCCGTTCCAGAACGGCGGGCTTGGGTTCGTATCCAGCTTTTTCCATCGCTGCGCGCAGGCGCTTTGCGAATTTTTGATTGGCGGTTTCCATGATTTCGAAGGTACTTTGACGTAGCACTTTCCGGGGTACGTTTGCCTTTGGGGTGAGTTACGCAGCAAGCGTGATTTATACTCACTGGTCGAAAATGGCGCGCCATCGGTGCAGCAGCAGCCCGTGGGCCAGCCCGCTGAGGCAATGCCGGCAAGCATTTCCGGCCGGTGGGAAAGTTGTCATGCACAAGTCTCCGGTGCACTGCCTGGTCGATGGCGCTGCCGCATTTTGCACCCTGGCACGTAGGCAGACATCAGGTCATCAGGCCAGTACAAGTACGTCATCCGGCGTGATACTGATAGCGCGGTTCCGAGATGGCGTGTGCGCAGCGGGTCAGGCAATGTCAGTTTGTAATGTCTGCATTGTCGGCCCAGAAGTCTTTTCTGTGCGACGGTGCCGGGCAATTATTTAAGGCTTGTGTCCGCAGCGAGACAATGAGATCTGCGCTTGCGGCAGTGACGCAGCGCGGTATTTCTGGTCCGAAGCGCGCTAGAATAGCGGCATATCGAAAAGGGGCACCGGTCATCCGGTGGATAAACAGCCGATATCTTTCCCGTCCCGTGAGGATGTGTTTATTAGATAATCGGCGCCATCCTCTTCAGGGGCATCAACGAACCGGAACTTGCCGGGCAGTCACACAAGCATCACGCTGGTTGAATCAAATCGAACAACTCAAAGAAGTCAGCAGCATTTCTGTAGTACGTTTTTGTTACGTAACTTTTTGAGGTTCCCGGAACGTCTCCGGCGCGCGTCGTGGTAGCGGCATGTCTTTTGCCACTGACGAAGCGGGCCGATTCGTTCCTGGATGGAACGCGGCGACCCGTTGGTGTGCAACGGCGATCGACTGACGTCCTGCGGCCCGCTGCGCCATGTTGCCAGCACGGGCGCCGCCAGGACGGACCGGCCGCGATACCGAGCAGGCGTTCTTTCCTGCGGGCTCCCAGCGATCGCCCGCGTGGAGGGTGCGCACCCGAGCCAGGTTCTACAATGTCAGCTTCCTTTCATTTCCTGCTGTTGGCCTTTGCCTTGCTGGTTGCCAGCCTTTCGGCCTACGCGGCGCTGGAGGTCTCCGAGCGCATCGTGCTGCAGGAAGCCCAGCATCGGCGGATCTGGCTCTCGGTGGGGGCGGCCGTGTTTGGCGTGGGCGTGTGGGGGGCCATGCTGCTGACGGTGGCCTCGGTGGATGCGCCGATGACCATCGGCTTCGATGCGCGCCTGGTGGTGTTGGCGCTGCTGCTGTGCCTGACCAGCGCCTTTTATCTGATGTATCTGACCGGCATGCGGCGTCCCCATCCGGCCCGCCTGGTCATTGGCGGACTGACCGTGGGGGCGGCCTTCAGTGCGGCTTTCTACATCGCGCTCAAGTCCATGACGCTGGTGCCGCCCCTGCTGTATCACGCGCCTTCGCTGGCCGTGGCGCTGGTGGTGTCGGAAGTGGTGGCGGTGTTCATCGTCACGCTTTTTTCTGCCAGCAACGGGCGCAAGCCCATGGCCGGCTCCCTCAACTCGCAGCAGGCGCGGCGCGTGCTGGCCGCCCTGCTGGTGGGCGCCGGACTGGTCTCGGCGACGGTGGCCGGGCTGCGTGCGCTGCTGATCGACCCGCAGGCACAAAGCATGAGCGCCGGGGGCATCACCCGCGAGCACCTGGTCAATGGCCTGGTGTTCCTGGCCTTCCTTGCCATGGCGCTGGCGCTGGTGGTCAGCGGCGTGCAGCGCAACGAAGTCCTCAAGAAGATCGTCGGTCGCACCAATGACAAGCTCCTGCACTTTGCCACCCATGATGTGCTGACCGGCCTGCCCAATCGCGCCTTGCTGTCGGACCGCATCCAGCATGCGGTGGAGGTGGCACGCCGCAATGGCAAGCCGTTCGCGGTCCTGTTCATGGACCTCGATGGATTCAAGGCCATCAACGATTCACTCGGCCACGCCGTGGGGGACGGTCTGTTGGTAGCAGTGGCGCAACGCATCCGTGCCTGCATCCGTGGCGAGGACATGGTGGCGCGCATCGGTGGCGACGAGTTCGTGGTGGTGATGAGCAACCTGTCTTCGCCCGAGGTGGTGGAACAGCTCGCCGAAAACATCCTGGCTGCGCTGCGCCAGGATTTCCAGGTCGAGGATTCGCCCTTGCGGGTGACTTCCAGCATCGGCATCGCGGTCTATCCCAACAGCGGCGAGTCGGTCGACACCCTGATGAAAAACGCCGATGCCGCCATGTATGAAGCCAAGCAGAGCGGGCGCAATACCTATCGCTTCTTCGAACCGGCCATGCATGCCAGCGCGATGCGCCATCTGCAGGTGCGGCAGGCGCTGCAGCAAGCCATCGACCAAGAGCAGTTCCGCCTGCACTTCCAGCCCAAGTATCGCGGTGGCGGCAAGGAACTGACCGGCCTGGAAGCGCTGCTGCGCTGGCATCATCCTGAGCTGGGCGAGATGGCGCCCGCAGAATTCATCCCCATTGCCGAGCGCTCGGGGCAGATTCTTTACATCGGCGACTGGGTATTGCAGGCTGTCTGCGCACAGATCGGGCGTTGGGATGCGGTCGGCATGAAGCCGGTCAAGGTAGCGCTGAACCTGTCGCCGCTGCAGATGCGCACTGACCTGGTGGAGCGCATCCTGAAGGTGGTCAGCGCGGCCGGCATCGCGCCGCAGCGGCTGATGTTCGAGATCACCGAAACGGCGGCCATGAAGGATGTGGAGCGCACCACGCGGGTGGTGCGTGAACTGCAGTCACTGGGCTTCGACATCGCCATCGACGATTTCGGTACCGGCTATTCCAGCCTGGCCTATCTGGCGCAATTCCACTGCCGGCAGGTCAAGATCGACCGCTTCTTCACCTCGCGCCTGGACCTGGACGATCACTCGGGACGCGCCATCGTGGCCGCCATCATCGCGCTGGCGCACGCGCTGCAGATGGAAGTGGTGGCCGAAGGTGTGGAGACCGAAGGTCAGCTGCGCGAACTGCAGCAGCTGCATTGTGATCAGGTGCAGGGCTTCCTGCTGGGACGGCCGGACGAGGCGCTGAGCGTGCCCGGTCTGGTCGATGCCAGCAATGACGACCTGTTTGCCGCCGGCAACGTGATCAAACGCTGAGCTCGCCGCGCTGTGCGCGGCGCTGGATCACGCGCAGATAGACCAGCAGGCCCACGGCCACCAGACCCAGGCTGAGGCTGTTGGCCAGCCAGAAGCCGGACGGGCCGCGCAAGGCAGGCGGGGTCATGCCCAGCGGGTCCAGTCCCAGCAGATAACCCCCGCCCACGCCGACGCCCCACAGGGTCACTGCGTAGATCACGGTGGGCACTACCGCCACCTTGTAGGCACGCAGCACGAAGGCGGTGGTGACCTGCAGGGAATCGAAGAGCTGGTAGAAGGCGATGTAGAGGAACAGCGGCAGCGCCGCAGCGATGATCACCGGGTCGGGCGTGTAGGCGCGAATGATGTGCTCGCGCAGGAACCAGACCATCACGCCGATCACCATCGAGAGCAATACCGCCAGGCGGATACCGGCCCGGCCGATCTTCTTGGCCTGCGCCATGTTGCCGCCACCGATGGCTTGTGCCACCAGGGTACTGGTGGCGCCGGCAATGGACAGCGGCAGCATGTAGAGCACCGTGCCGACGTTGGCCGTGATCTGGTGGCCCGCCACCGGCACCGCTCCCAGGCGCGCGATGAAGACGGCCATCAGCGTAAATGCGGTGACTTCGATGAAATAGGACATGCCAATCGGAATGCCCAGCCGCAGCAGCGTGCGCTGGCTGCGCCAGGAGGGCGCGACGAAGCCGCTGCCAAAGAGCTTCAGCGGGCGATACAGCGGCAGGCGCGCAACCAGCAGCCACGCGGCGATCATCATCAGCCAGGCGATCAGGGTGGTGGCAATGGCGCAGCCGGGGCCGCCAAAGGCCGGTAGTCCCAGGCCGCCGAAGATGAGCAGCGCGTTCAGGGGGAGCTTCAGCAACAGGCCGCCCAGCTGCAGGGCCATGACCATCTTGGGCCGGGCCAGTGCCGTGTTGAGCGAGGAGTAGACGCGGAAGAGCAGCGTGGCCGGCAGCGCCAGCGCTTCGATGCGCAGATACAGGGTGGCTTTTTCCACCAGCTCCGGCGAGGCCTTGGCCAAGGCCAGGATCAGCGGAGAAAACATCAGCACCAGCGAACCGACCAGCGAGAGCAGCACGGCCAGCCACATGCCCTGCTTGACCTCATGGCCGATCTCGTCCACCCGGCCGGCACCGAAGAGTTGCCCGATGGTCGGTTGCAGGGCTTGCAGCACGCCCGACAAGCCGACGAACACGCTCACGTAGATCGACACCCCCAGCGCCAGTGCGCCCAGGTCCAGCGCAGAAAAACGTGAGACCATGGCAGTATCGATCACGCCGTTGGCGATGATGGCCAGCTGGCCGATCAGCATCGGCCAGGCCAGCCGCGCAATGCGGCCGACGTGATGGCGGGAGCTGTGGACGGGCAGTTCTGTCCTCACGCGCGCAGGCCTCGGATCAGCGGTCGGCACGGCGATACAGCCGGAATCGTTCATCGCGGTCCGAGGGGCGGCGACCTTCCCAGACCATGCGCCAGTTGCCGGGGTATTGACGCAGCATGAGCGAGGCATCCTGATTGCTGATGTCATCCTGCAGCAGCAGGTAGTCGCAGCTCTGGTCGCGTTCGTCGGCAAAGCGCACGTTGCCGAAGTAGGCGAAGGACGCGCGCTGGGCCGGACCGACGTTGGTCTGCACGCACTGCTTGACCGAGCCCAGTTTCGATTCGATCTGTTCGGCTACGCCCGCGTAGCTCTTGCCGTAGTTGACCCAGGGCAGCCACAGCGTCATCAGCAGGACCCAGCACAGGATCACGCCGCCCGAAGACAGCACCACGGCACGCCACAGCACCGAGGGACGACGCGAGATGCGCCAGTGCACGACCACGATCCAGGCGATGGTAGCAGCGACGGCGATGGCCAGCGAGATCCAGGCGAAGCCTGGTTTGAAGCCGGGCGCGAGCTTGTAGGCATTGCGTGCGATCTGGGCAGGCCAGCCGGTTTCCTTGGCGATCCAGCCGATCCAGATGAAGGCGGCCGAGGTGGTCAGGGTCATCACCGAGAACCAGTCCACCGCATTGATGGCACCGCGCTTCATGGTCGGCAGGCCGAAGGCAGCCAGGATCGCCAGCGCCGGCAGCAGCGGCAGCAGCATGCCCTCTTCGCGATGGACGTTGATCAGCAGCAGCAGCGTGATGGGGATCAGGAAGGCCAGCGGCAGCGCGATATGCAGCGAGCCCAGCTGGCGCCGCCAGGCGTACAGTGCCCAGCCCGCAAACGGCCAGGCCGGCCAGGCGAACCAGACGCCGTACTTGCCGAGGAAGGCCAGCGTGGCGAAGGTGGGGCGGTTCAACTGGTAGATGTTCCAGCTCATCCACAGCTCGAACTGGCTGGCGGCCTCGGCTGGAATCAGCTGGTGCAGCGCGACCACCCAGGCGGCGCTGATGAGCAGGGCCAGGGGCAGGGTCAGCAACAGCAACAGGCCCAGTGCACGGAGATCCTTGCGCAGTGCCGCCAGCAGCAGCAGCGCGATCAGCACGCCCACCGGCAGCAGCCAGCCATAGGTCAGCACCAGCATGCCCAGGGCCAGGCCCAGCCAGATACCGTGGCGCCGCTTGCCGCCATCGAACACGCGCGCCGCGCCGAACATGGCGTAGGCCACCAGGGCGATTTGCAGGGTCTTGGGGCTGGTCTCGTGGCTGTGCAGCAGCAGGCCGAGGAAACCGAGATAGATCAGGAAGGCGCCATCGGCCAGGGTGCGGCCGAAATCCTTGGGTTCGGGCTGGCCACCGAAGGCCAGCTTCAACGGCTGCGCCTCGCCACGGCGGCCCAGCAGATAGGTGGTGTACCAGATCGACATTGAGCCGACCAGGAAGCAGCCCACGACCGAGATGCGCGCGGCCAGCGGGTCGCCCAGCAGCCAGCCGAAGAGCTTGATGCAGATCGCCCCGAACCAGTAGGCCAGCGGGCTCTCGGCCGGCAGCGGCAGGCCGGCCACGTTGGGCGTGAGCCAGTCGGCCAGATGGCCGTGCGCCATGGTCCACATGATGCCGAAGCTGGTGGCGTCCTCGTTCTTCCAGGGATCGCGGCCGATCAGGCCGGGCAGGATGTAGAGGAGGGCGAGCGCAAAGAGGACCATGCGCGGAAGCACATTGGTCGCTGCGGCGGGAAGACGGACTGGCTTCATCAAGATCTTGTTGCTCTTGTTCTGTGCTGCGTGGTGAGTGGTACGCCAGCCGGACTGGTCTGCGCGATGCTTGCCGTTGTATTCGGCTTTGGACTTTTTTTGCAGGCCCTATTGTGCAGGAAAACCCGGTAAAAAGTTGTTTCAGTCTGCTACATCGTGGTGCAGGCGCGGCCTGATCGCCACCGAAGATCAAAACAAAAAAGGCAGCCGGAGCTGCCTTTTTTGAGGGAAGTAAGGATTACGCCTTCGAGACAGCAGTCTTCGAACCGACGGAACCGAACTTCTGGCGGAACTTCTCGACGCGGCCAGCGGTGTCGACGATCTTGTGCTTGCCGGTGTAGAACGGGTGCGATTCGGAGGACACTTCGATCTTCACCAGGGGATATTGCTTGCCTTCGAACTCGGCGGTTTCGCGGGTGCCGATGGTCGAGCGGGTGACGAACTTGAAGTCGTTCGACATGTCGTGGAACAGGACTTCGCGGTAATCCGGGTGGATGCCTTCTTTCATGATTGCCTCAAGAGTAGTTTGGTAGCCAATCGCCACTTCGTCGGTCGCCTTGCTTCTTGACCCGATTGATGATCACTTGCCGGTTTGGAAAAGTCCGAAATTATACAGTGATATCAGGGGCTTGGGTCAAGGCGGCCCCGCCGGCTTCCCCTGGCGACGTGGTTTTTCAGTTGAAAATACGTGCTTATTGTTGCTGCACGGTCAATAAAAAACGGCATGCCCGGGAAGGGGCATGCCGTCTTTGGACCACCGAACGGTGCCTGGTGCTTAGTTGCCGCGACGCATCATGTCGAAGAATTCGGCGTTGTTCTTGGTGGACTTCATCTTGTCGAGGATGAATTCCATCGCTTCGATTTCATCCATGTCGTACATGAGCTTGCGCAGCACCCAGATCTTTTGCAGCTGGTCCGGCTTGATCAACAGCTCTTCGCGGCGGGTGCCGGACTTGGAGAGGTTGATGGCGGGGTAGACGCGCTTCTCGGCCAGGCGGCGTTCCAGGTGCACTTCCATGTTGCCGGTGCCCTTGAATTCTTCGTAGATCACGTCATCCATGCGCGAACCGGTTTCGATCAGGGCGGTGGCGATGATGGTCAGCGAGCCGCCTTCTTCGACGTTACGTGCCGCGCCGAAGAAACGCTTCGGACGTTGCAGCGCGTTGGCATCCACACCGCCGGTCAGCACCTTGCCCGAGGCCGGGATCACGGTGTTGTAGGCGCGTGCCAGGCGGGTGATCGAGTCCAGCAGGATGACCACATCCTTCTTCATTTCCACCAGGCGCTTGGCCTTTTCCAGCACCATTTCGGCGACCTGCACGTGACGCGTAGCCGGCTCGTCGAAAGTGGAGGCGACCACTTCGCCGCGCACCGAGCGCTGCATTTCGGTCACTTCTTCCGGACGTTCGTCGATGAGCAGCACGATCATCACGGTATCCGGATGATTGGTGGTGATGGCGTGGGCGATGTGTTGCAGCATCACCGACTTGCCCGACTTGGGCGAGGCCACCAGCAGGCCGCGCTGGCCGCGACCGACCGGGGCGATCAGGTCGATGATGCGGCCGGTGATGTTTTCCTCGCCGCGCATGTCGCGCTCAAGCTGCAAGAGCTTGTTGGGATGCAGCGGCGTGAGGTTTTCAAACAGGATGCGGTGCTTGGAGGCTTCCGGCGGTTCGCCGTTGACCTTGTCGACCTTGACCAGGGCGAAATAGCGCTCGCCATCCTTGGGCGTGCGCACTTCACCTTCGATGGAGTCGCCGGTGTGCAGGTTGAAACGGCGGATCTGCGAAGGCGAGATGTAAATGTCGTCGGTGGACGCCATGTAGCTGGCGTCGGGCGAGCGCAGGAAGCCGAAGCCGTCAGGCAACACTTCGAGGGCGCCATCGCCAAAAATCTGTTCTCCTGATTTTGCGCGCTTCTTCAGGATGGCAAACATCAGCTCCTGTTTGCGCAGGCGCGCAGCATTCTCGATGTCCAGGCTGATTGCCATTTCCAGCAAGGCAGAGACGTGCATCGCTTTTAGTTCTGATAAGTGCATATGAGTGTCCCGGGACGGGATAAGTAAAGGTGGGGGAGGGAATTGCGTGGTGTGGATCTAGGATAAACCCGGCATCGTGTACCGGGCGGACGGCAGCGCGAGCGCGCCGCCGTCGGATGTTACATCAGAATCAGATGTTGCTGTCGATGAACGAGACCAGCTGGCCCTTGGCCAGTGCGCCGACCTTCTGGGCAGCGGCTGCGCCGTTCTTGAACAGGATCAGGGTGGGGATGCCGCGGATGCCGAACTTGGCCGGGATGGCCTGGTTGGAATCCACGTCCAGCTTGGCGATCTGCAGCTTGCCGTCGTATTCCTTGGCGACTTCTTCCAGGATCGGGGCGATGGCCTTGCAGGGACCGCACCATTCGGCCCAGAAATCAACCAGCACTGGCTTGTCGGACTTCAGCACATCGGCGTCGAAGGAGGCGTCGGTAATATGTTTGATATGTTCGCTCATGGCATTTCCTCGGTATGAGGCAGTGGTGTAATTAGTCAATCAGCGCCGGTGACACATACCATCAGGCCTGGCGTGAGCCATCAACGCTTCCGGAGTTGCTAGGTCTACGTGGAGTCGTTGCGCGCCGATTCAAGTTGTTTTGAAGCGCGGCAGAGGTAAGCGGCGGGGTACAGGGGCAATCATAACCCATTTTGAAGGAAAGTGTAGACGCGCGGACCGGGGCTTGTTGTCGGCTGTCATCATCGCCGCCGGTCCGGCTGCAGCCAAGCACCGGCGCGGCTTTGCCCGCTGCGGCAGAGGTCCGCAGCAGGGCGCGGCAGGGGCCGGCTGGCTTACAATGCGCAGCAGTTGCGGCCGCTGCATGATTGAAAAAATCTTTCCAGGCAAGAGAAAAATACAATCGCGGCCGGCGCCGGCCCGTCAGTTTTCTGACCTCTTCGCGCCATCCGCGCTATCCTCAACCGCCATTCAACCGCCATCATTGAACCCTGAGAACGCATGCTGCTTGCTACCGTCCCCATCCCGCCCAGTCCTGATTTCTGGCAACAGGCCGTGCGCGCGCTGCTGCGCGAGGGCCAGCCGCTGGGCCAGGCCCTGCAGGCACAACAGGACGGCGCGCTGGATTTCTCGGGCGTGCAATTGATGGTGCCGGCGTTTTCGCACGCGCAGAACTTCAAGGCCGCGCTGTCGCGCGAGCTGCGCCGTCCCTACATCGCACCGCGCATCAATACGCTCTCGGGCCTGTTGGCGATGCAGCCACCGGGCCAGAGCGCGCCGCCCTCCGAGAGTGAACGGCTCATGCAGCTCTATGCGCAATTGCGCGAGCATGGCTGGCTCAAGAAAATGTTTTCCGCCCGCCGCAATGCTGACCTGCTGCCGCTGGCGCAGACGCTGCTGGCGCTGTCCGATGAACTGACGCTGGCATTGCTGCCCGAGATCCGCGCCAATGCGAATGGCGATGAGGCCGCGGTCGGCCGCTGGACCCAGGCCCTGGCGCAACTGCTGGAACCACTCGCCCCCTCGGCGCACGGCATGCTGTCCGATGAAGCGGCGCTGGTATGGCAGGTCTGGAAGACCCAGCTCGATGCGCATGACCGCATCGTGCAGCGCTTCGACGCCATGCTGGCCCTGGCAGACCAGGCCAGCCTGCCGCTGGTGTGGGTCAGCCCGACCGAACCGGAACCGCTGGATGCGGCTTTTCTGGCCGCCTACGCACAGCGCCAGCCGGTGCGTATCGTTACGCTGGACTGGAGCCGTGCCGCCATCGCGCCGCTGCATCCGCTCTATCTGTCGGCGTGGGAAGAACTGGTACGCGAGGACGACGGTATTGCGCCCACCCCTGAGGAGCTCGCCTCAGCAGCCGGGGAAGCCATCGCCCTCCCGCTGCTGTGCCCGGCCGGCGACCTGGAAAACGCCGCCGTGCAAAGCGCGCAGATCGTGCTGCGCTGGCTGCAGCAGGGCAAGACCGACATCGCCATCGTGGCCCAGGATCGCGTCACCGCGCGCCGCCTGCGCGCCCTGCTGGAACGCGCCGAAGTGGCCGTGGCCGACGAGACCGGCTGGAAGCTGTCCACCACCCGCGCCGCCGCTGCACTGGCGGCCTGGAACGATCTGGTGTCGGCCCGTGGCGAAACCAATGCATTGCTGGATCTGCTGAAGTCGCCCTTCGTCTTCCCTGATGACGCGCATCGCATCGATCGCGTCATGCGCATCGAAGCGCGCCTGCGCCGTACCAATATCGCCGGCGACTGGCAGGCGCTGCAGTCGGCTTTCGCCGAAGCCGGGCAGGCCGACGATCTGGCCTGCATCATCACCCTGGCCAAGCAGGCGGCCCGCTTCGGCGGACGCAAGACCCTGGCGCAATGGTGCGAGACCCAACGCGGCCTGTGCCAGGCCCTGGGCATGGAAGCCGCGCTGCGCGCCGATGGCGCGGGCACCCAGTGCCTGTTGATGCTCGATGAGATCGCCGCCGAACAGGATGGACTGGCCGATACGTTTTCCTTCGCCGAATGGCGCGCGCTGCTCAATCTGCGTCTGGACGCCACTTCCTTCATGCCGCCCATCAAGGACAGGCGCGTCGTGATGTTGCCCCTGAACGGCGCGCGCCTGCGGCGTTTCGAGGCGGTGCTGGTGATCGGTGCCGATGCGGCGCATCTGCCTTCACCTCCGCAGGAAACCCTGTTCTTCTCCAATGCCGTGCGTCGCGAACTGAACCTGGCCACGCGCGCCACGCGCCAGCGCCAGCAGTTGCGCGACCTCACCGAATTGCTGTGCGTGAATCCGGAAGTGGTGCTGTGCTGGCAGACCCATCAGGACGGCGAACCCAATCCGCTCAGCCCCTGGATCGAACGTCTGGAACTGAAACTGGCGCAGCAGGGCGCAGCGCCCCTGCGTCGCATCGAACTGCCGCCGCCGGTGAAGCAGTTGCGCGCGCTGCCCTCGTTCATGCCTGCGCCCAGTGCGCCGGAGCTGTTGCCGCCCACGTTGTCGGCCAGCGGTTTCGGCAGCTTCCTCGCGTGCCCGTATCAGTTCTTTGCCCAGCGCATGCTGCGCGTGGCCGTCATGGACGAGCTTTCGGACATGCCCGAGAAACGCGACTACGGCAGCTGGCTGCACGAAATTCTTTACAGATATCACGCCCACCTGCGCGACAACGAGACCCCGCTGCCGGCCCGCGCGCCGCTGCTGGCGCGGCTTTCCGACGAGGTGTTCGAGCGCGAGATGCAGCGCCATCCCGCCGCGCTGGCCTTCCATGCGCGCTGGCAGAAGGTGATGCCGGCCTACCTGTTGTGGGCCAATGAACGCGAAGCCGAGGGCTGGCAATTTGCCTTCGGTGAACAATCGCAGTCCCATGCATTGCGCTGGGAAGATGGCGGCATCGAGCTGTATGGGCGACTCGATCGTGTCGATCGCAATGACCAGGGCGAGCGCGCCGTACTGGACTACAAGACCCGCACGGCCGCCAGCCTCAGGCAAAAGGTCAAGGAAGACGACGACCATCAGCTGGCCTTCTACGGCCTGTTGGCCGGTGGCAGCGTGGACCACGCCCACTACGTCGCCCTCGAACTGGGCGCCGACAAGAAAACCGGCGACGTCGCCGCTCCCGATTTCGTACGCAGACAGAAGATGCTCCAGCAACAGATCACCACCACCATGCAGGCCGTGGCCCACGGCGCAGCCCTGCCGGCCAATGGCATCGAATCGGTCTGCCAGTATTGCGAGATGCGCGGCCTGTGCCGCAAGGGAGCCTGGCTGTGAGCGCCGCCGACAAGCAACCGGCGGCCTACGAGGTCAATGGCGAGGCGGTCGAGGCCGCCGTCTTCACGCGCGCAGCCTGCGACCCGCGCCATTCGGTGGTGGTCGAAGCCTGCGCCGGCAGCGGCAAGACCTGGCTGCTGGTGGCGCGCATGTTGCGCCTGTTGCTGGCGGGCGCGCAGGCCCCGGAACTGCTGGCCATCACCTTCACCCGCAAGGCCGCGCAGGAAATGCGCGAACGCCTGCTCGAATTGCTGCACGAACTGGCCCTGGCCAATGATGCCGACGCCGCCACGCTGTTGCGCGAACGCGGCGTGGCCGAGGCTGACCTGCCCCGGCTGTTGCCACTGGCGCGCGGGCTGTATGAACGCATCCTCTCCTCCGAGCAGAGCCTGTCCATCGATACCTTCCACAGCTGGTTCGCACGCCTGCTGCAGATCGCGCCGCTGGCCTCGGGCGTGCCGCACGGTTATACCCTGACGGAAAAAAACGGCGAGCTGCTCGATGAAGCCTATCGCCGCTTCATGCAGAAACTGGCCGATCCCGATGGCGCGCCCATCAAGGCGGCCTTGCTGGAACTCTACGAACTGGCGGGCGACTTCAATGCACGCCAGTTGCTGGATGCCTTCATCGACAAGCGCGCTGAATGGTGGGCGGCCACGCAGGATGATGAAGAGGAGGGCGATCAGCAAAGCGTCATCTCATCCCCCTTGCGCTGGCTGGAAGACCTGTGCGGCGCCGATGCGCAGCGCGATGCGCGCCTGTCGCTGTGGGACAATCCCACGCTGGTAGCGCGCACGAGCCAGATCGCGATCCTGCTGGGGCAGGGTGGTAGCGCTAACAAGACGCGCGCGGTGGCCATCGAATCCGCCTTGACGGCCGGCCCCGCGCTGGACAATTTCGATGCGCTCTACAACCAGTTCTTCGATGACAAGGACAAGCCGCGCAAGAACGGCAAGGTCAAGTCGCTGCTGGCCGCACTGGTGCAGCACTTCGGCAGCGGCGAGGAAGCTGCGTTGACGGCCTTTGAGGAAGAGTTCAATGCCATCGGCAACGCACTGCGCAAGCTGCAGGGCCGCAGCAAGGAAAAGGCCGTGCTGCAACTCAACCGCGCCCTCTTCACCGCCGGCCGCGCCTACCTCGCCAGCTATCAGGAAGTGAAAGCCGAACAGCGCGTGCTGGACTTCGCCGACCTCGAATGGCAGGCCTACCGCCTGCTGAGCAACGAAGCCAGTGCCGCCTACCTGCAGACCCGTCTGGATGCGCGCTACAAGCACATCCTGCTGGATGAATTCCAGGACACCAATCCGCTGCAATGGTGCATCGTGCGCTGCTGGCTCGATGCCTATGGTGGCGATGCGGCCCAGCCCAGCGTGTTCGTGGTGGGCGATCCCAAGCAGTCGATCTATCGTTTCCGTCGCGCCGAACCGCGCGTGTTCGTAGCGGCGCGCGAGATGCTGCGGGCGCAAGGCGCGGCCATCCTGCGCGCCAACCAGACCCGCCGCAATGCGACGGCGGTGGTCACGGTGCTCAATCGTTCATTCGTCAAGGGAGGCAATCCGCTGTTCGCCGAACAGACCACGCTCGGCCTTGCTGGGGGCGAGGTCTGGCGCCTGCCGCTGGCGCGGCAAGATGATGGTGCAGAAAACGTCACCCCGCCTGAAACCACCGAAGAACCGGCCTCTGCCGAGGCCGCCGACGACCAGCAGGACGTCATCCCCTGGCGCAATCCGCTGACCACGCCGCGCGGCGAGGAAGACGATGCGCGCCGCCTGCTGGAAGGGCAGGCGCTGGCGCAGGCGCTGTTGAAGGCGTATCGGGAAGTGCCGGTCATCGAGGGCCGGGGCACGCGCGCCATGCGCTGGGGCGACATCATGCTGCTGGTGCGCAAGCGCACCCATCTGGCCGCCTATGAGAGCGCCTTGCGCGCGGCCGGCATTCCCTTCATTTCCGACAAGCGCGGCGGCCTGCTCGAATCGCTGGAGATTGCCGACCTGATCGCGCTGCTGACTTTTCTCATCACGCCCAACGATACGCGTGCGCTGGCCCACGTCCTCAAGAGTCCCATCATCGGGGCCGCCGATGATGACCTGGTGCAGATCGCGCGCCGCGTGGCACAGGCCGAGGGCGGCCACTGGTGGCAACACCTGCAGGCCATGCAGCAGGAGGGCGCGGGTTCGGCCGCGCTGGTGCGCGCAGTCACGCTGTTGCAGCGCTGGCTGGCGGCCGCGCCGCACCTGCCGGTGCATGACCTGCTGGACATGATCCTGCATCAGGGCGAACTGGTGGCGCGCTATGCCCAGCATGCCTCGCCGCTCACGCGCAGCCAGACCCTGGGCAATATCGCGGCCTTCGTCGAGCTGTCCCTGAACATGGATGCGGGCCGCTATCCCAGCCTGCCCAAGTTCATCGATGCGCTGCGCGTGCTGCAGCGTAGCTCCGGCGGCGATGCGCCCGATGAAGCCAGCGTGGACGCCAGCGCCGACGCCGTGCGCATCCTCACCGTGCACAGCGCCAAGGGGCTGGAGGCGCCGGTGGTGGCGATCCTCGATGCCAATCACAGCGATTCGGTCGAAGACAACCTCGGCATCCTCTGCGCCTGGCCGCAGGACCAGGATGCGCCGACCCATTTCTCCGCCTTCGGCCGCCGCAGCGAACGCGGCTGCGCGCGCGACGCGCTGTTCGAGGAAGAGGAGATCCTGAAGGCGCAGGAGGACTGGAACCTGCTCTATGTCGCCATCACACGTGCCAAGCAATTGCTGCTGGTGTCGGGCGTAGCCGGCACGCGCGGTGCGGACGCGGATGGGGTGGTGGAGGGCAGCTGGTACCAGCGCCTCTTCGCCAGCGATGCGCCGGTCCGCGAGATCAGCGAGGAAGCGGTCCACGGCGCGGATGCGGCGCTGGTCGAGGAACAGTTCCCGCTGGCACTGTTCGATCCCAGGCCGGTGCCGATGTCTCTGTTCGGTCCAACGCAGGACGATGAGGATGCGCTGCCCGAGGTCGATGTCGATGGCACCCTGGTCAGCACCGAAGCCATTGATGAAGGCGTGGCCCTGCATGCGTTGCTGGAACGTCTCACGCATGGCAACGCATGGCCGCTGCACTTGCCGTCACCCTCTGCACTGGTGCGCTGGCTGGGCATTTCCGCGGAGATGGCGCAGGTGGTGCATGCGCAGGCCCGCGAGGTGCTGGCCCAGCCGCAGCTGGAACGCTTCTTCAATCCGGCACTGCATCGCTGGGCGCGCAACGAGATGGAAATCGTCGCGCCCTCGGGAGTGTTGCGGCTGGACCGTGTGGTCATGTTCGACGATGAAGTCTGGGTGCTCGATTACAAGCGCCGCCTGCTCGACAGCGAACGCGCCGATTACGCGGCCCAGCTGGCGCGCTATCGCAGTGCGCTCGTGTCGGTCTTTTCTGACAAACGAATCAGGTCTGCGCTGATTACGGCTGACGGCATCCTGACGGAGCATTGAGGCTCCCCCAACTACCATCGTCTTCTCCATGCGCTTCGGACAGATTCCAGAAATTCAATAAACATCAAATCAGGAAGTTAACATTTCCGTTGTAAGTAAAAAAAAGATCATCGCGTAGAGCAAGAGTGATATCTTCTGTGCTCCGAGTTTCTTGATGGCAGATTTTTCCTTAGAAAATCTTCACCAGAAAACCGGGCCTGTTCTGGTCGGGCAATCCGTGCACCCCATGTGCGTTAGGCTGCCCGCACTCACGCGATCCGCACCGCGCATGCCGTATTACGCCATGCGATTGCGGTTCAACACCTAATCGTTACAGGAGGAGATATGGAGTGGGCTCTTCCGTCGTTCACCCTCGCACAGACGCTGCAATGGAATGCCCTGCTGGTATTCGGCGGCCTGCTGCTCTTCGGGCTGATCGCGGGCTACGTTGTTTCCAAGTCCCCTTGGGTGCCACGCATCACGGGGTATCTGCTGGTCGGTTTCCTGCTGGGCACGGGTGGCTTCAATCTGCTTTCCGGTGAAGTCCTCAAGGTCACCAACATCTTCGCTGACATTGCCGTAGCGCTGGTGGTCTATCAGTTGGGCCGCTATGTGGACATCGGCTGGCTGCGCCGCGAAAAATGGCTGATGATCACCGTGGGCGTGTCGGCCGTGCTGTGTTTCGGTTTCGTCAGTGTCGCATTGAGCTGGTTCGGTACCGATTCGGTGATGGCGCTGCTGGGTGGCGTGATGGCCATCGCGACCGCCCCGGCCGTGGTGCTGGTGGTGCTGCGCGACCTCAAGGCCGAAGGCCAGGTCACGCGCCGTCTGGCTGCCATGACGGCACTCAACAATTTCGTCGCCGTGCTGGCCGCTTATGCACTCTTGCCGGTCATCGCGCATGAGGCAGGTACGCCCGTCTGGACGCTGATCCAGCACACGCTGTATTCGCTGGTCGGCTCGGCCATTCTGGCCTATCTGACCTATTGGCTGATGATGCCGCTGGCGCGCCTGCTGGGCCGTGAGAGCAGTTCGCAATTCGTGCTGGTGATCTCGGTGATCGCACTGGCCATCGGCGTGGCGCATGCGCTGCATCTGCCGGTGATGCTGTCCATGCTGATCTTCGCCATTCTCTCCAAGAACCTGGATCGCCAGTTCGATCTGATGGAGCTGGAGTTCGGCGTGGCCAATGAATTGTTCATCGTGATGCTCTTCGTCACGGTGGGTGCGTCGATGAAGCTGTCGGACCTGAGCCTGCTCGGTTTCTCGGTCTTGATCCTGATCGCGGCGCGCTTTCTGGCCATGGGGCTGGGCATCTTCCTGTTTGCCCGCTTTGCGCGCATGAACTGGCGTCAGGCCGGCCTGCTTACGCTGGGCACCCTGCCCATGACCGAGGTCGGCGTGGGGCTGATGCAAACGGTTTCGTCGCTGTACCCGCACACCACGGCCAATGTCTTGCCGCTGCTGGCGGGCAGCATGGTGGTCCTGGAATTCCTGGGGCCGGTGGCAACCCAGTTTGCCTTGATCAAATCTGGAGAGAGTGGACGCGAATGACTACCGAGACACTGATCCGCAACGAACATGACGCCCCCGCCAGCCAGGCCCACGTGGCCGGCCCGCAGGGCAGCGCCGGCATTTTGCCGTTCGGTTCTTCCACGCCCTTTACCATGGGCATCGAGCTGGAACTGCAACTGGTCAATCGCCGCAACTACAACCTGGCCAGTGATGCGGTGGACCTGCTGAACTGGATCGAGCCGCGCGACCTGAAAAAGCAGATCAAGCTGGAAATGACGCAGGGCATGATCGAGCTGAACTCCGGCATCCATACCCGCGTCGATGAACTGATCGAGGAACTGAAGGGCTTGCGCGCGGCCCTGAACAAGGGCGCGCAGTATCTCAACATCGACGTCTCCGGCGGCGGTGCGCATCCCTTCCAGCACTGGAACGAGCAGCGCATCACGCCCAGCGAGCGCTTCCATTACCTGCACGAGAAATACGGCTACCTGGCCAAGACCTTCACCGTCTTCGGTCAGCACATCCACATCGGCGTGGAGAATGGCGATGATGCGCTGTATCTCACGCACGGCTTCTCGCGCTACGTGCCGCACTTCATTGCGCTGTCGGCGGCGTCGCCGTTCTATCAGGGCGCCGATACCCGATTCGAGTCCTCGCGCAGCAATGTGGTACGCGCTTTTCCGCTCTCGGGCACGGCACCGGTGCATACCACCTGGGCCGAGTTCGAGACGTATTACGATGAATTGCATCAGATGGGCATCATCGCCAGCATGAAGGATTTCTATTGGGATATCCGCCCCAAGCCCGAGTATGGCACCGTCGAAATCCGCGTCTGCGATACGCCGCTGACCATCGAGCATGCCGCGCACCTGGGTGCCTATGCACAACTGCTGGCGCGCTGGATACTGACCGAGCGGCCCTTCGTGGTGGGCGACGATTTCTATCTGCTGTATCAGTTCAATCGTTTCGAGGCCAGCCGCTTCGGGCTCAATGGTCAGCTGGCGCTGCATGGTGCCACGCCGTCGCAATCGCGCAAGCTGCCCATCTATGAGCATCTGCTGCAGCAGTTGCAGTTGCTGGAGCCTTACGTGGCCAATGAAGCGGAACAGCAGACCATCACGCGCCTGCGGCGCATTGCGCATGATCGCTTGTCCGATGCGGGCTGGTTGCGGCAGATGTTTGCGCAGCGTGGTTCGCTCAATGACATGATGCGGCTGTCGTCGGAATTGTGGATGGGTGTGGAGCCGCCGCCTTATTTTCAATAAATGATATAAATCATTTACGGTTTTTGTAGTAAAGTTGAGGCACCTGGCATTCGCTGTGTTTGCAGAGCGCAGCGGATGATGGGAGGAAGAAGGCGAGAGGCCGGTGTCGGGAGATGCCGGCCTTTTGTCTTTGGTGCGTTGTTTCGTGGCTCTTGTCTTACGGGGCCGGGATCGCCGACAATCACGGCTTTGAAGCGACCTCGGGCTGCACCGAGATACGTGCCGGAGGAAGCATGAGCAAGAATAATCCCGATCATTTTGATGTCGCCATCATCGGCGCCGGCGCGGCTGGCATGATGTGTGCCGCCGTGGCCGGCCAGCGCGGCCGGCGAGTGGTGCTGATCGACCACGCCGGCAAGCTGGCCGAGAAGATCCGCATCTCCGGCGGTGGTCGCTGCAATTTCACCAATGTGGGCGCGGGTCCGCAGCACTATCTCTCGCAAAATCCGCATTTCTGCCGCAGCGCCTTGTCGCGGTATACACCGCAGGATTTCATCGGGCTGGTCAAGCGGCATCGCATTGGTTTCCATGAAAAGCACAAGGGGCAGCTCTTCTGCGATGACTCCGCCGAGGACATCATCGCCATGCTCAAGGCCGAGTGCGAGGCGGGCAAGGTCAGCTGGCGCATGCCCTGCACGGTGCACGAGGTGGGCAAGAGCGGCGAGCTGTTCCGCGTGGCCACCAGTGCCGGCGAGATTGAAGCCGCGAGCCTGGTGATTGCGACGGGCGGCTTGTCCATCCCCAAGATCGGGGCTACCGATTTCGCCTATCGCATCGCCCGCCAGTTCGACTTGAAGCTGGTGGAGACGCGTCCCGGCCTGGTGCCGCTGACCTTCGATGGCAAGGCCTGGCAGTCGCTCACCGAACTGGCCGGTATTGCGCTGGAAGTGGAGGTGGAGACGGGCGTCAAGAAGGAGCGCGGACATTTCCTCGAAGACCTGCTGTTCACCCATCGTGGCTTGTCGGGGCCGGCCATCCTGCAGATTTCCAGTTTCTGGAAACCGGGCACGCCGCTGACGCTGAACCTGTTGCCGCAACTGGATGTGGCCGACACGCTCATCGAGGGCAAGGGCAGGTTGAAGAAGAATCTTGGCAATCTGCTGGCGCAGTGGCTGCCCAACCGCCTGGCCGAAGGCTGGCTCAAGATCAATGGCTTCGATGCCGGTGCGCGCATTGCCGACATGCCCGACAAATCCCTGAAGAAGCTGGGCGATTCGCTCAATCGCTGGGTCATCCTGCCCAGCGGCTCGGAGGGCTACCGCAAGGCCGAGGTCACGCTGGGCGGGGTGGATACGCGCGAGCTGTCGCAGCAGACCATGATGGCCGGCAAGGTGCCGGGCCTGCATTTCATCGGCGAGGCCATGGACGTCACCGGCTGGCTCGGTGGCTACAATTTCCAGTGGGCCTGGGCCTCAGGTGTGGCGGCGGGTTCGGCGGTATGAGGCCGCCCTGGAAGGCCGATGTCTGACTTATTCCTTCATTTGCCCTTGACTTCAGGTGAAGGATCATCTTGACTGAGGTAAGTGACTGATTCTTAGCCCTTTTTTACCACGAGGGTGGAAAAAATGCCACGTTTGGCCTTCCAATCGGAGGCTAGTGCTGCTACAATCGCTTTCTTTGCTAATCCAACCTAACCTTTTTGGTTTGAATTTACATGACCACTATTCGCGTTAAAGAGAACGAGCCGTTCGAAGTTGCAATGCGTCGCTTCAAGCGCACCATCGAGAAGACCGGTCTGCTGACCGAACTGCGCGCACGCGAGTTCTACGAAAAGCCGACCGCTGAGCGCAAGCGCAAGCTGGCTGCTGCCGTGAAGCGTCACTACAAGCGTATCCGCAGCCAACAGCTGCCGAAGAAGCTGTACTAAGAATTTCTCGCCGCGCATTCGTGCGGCCGATGTGTAAACCCGCTCCGGTGTTGGTCCGCAGCGGGTTTTCGCATTTATTCCCGATTTGTTGTGGTGTTTTCTCCGGGCGGCTGGCTGGCCTGGTTTTTCCTGTCGGCACCCCCAAATAAGAAGGAAAAGCACCAAATCGGACTGGCGATAAGCCCATCCATGTTCTACGATCCTAAGACCGGGCCGCCCTGTTGCCGCCCGGAATACTGGATGCGGGATGGCGCCAGATCGCAGAATACTCATCCACCTTATCTTCGGAGTACCCCATGGGTTTGAAAGAGCAGATCACGGAAGACATGAAGGCCGCCATGCGCGCCAAGGACATGGGCAAGCTGGGCACGATCCGCCTCTTGACCGCCGCGATGAAGCAGAAGGAAGTCGATGAACGCGTCGAACTGACCGACGCTCACGTGCTGGCCATCATCGACAAGATGGTCAAGCAGCGCAAGGATTCGATTGCACAGTTCGAAGCCGGCGGTCGCCAGGACCTGGCTGACGTCGAGAAGGCGGAACTGGCTGTCTTGTCCACCTACATGCCGGCCAGCCTGTCGGATGACGAGATCAAGGCCGAAGTTCAGGCCGCCGTGGCTGCCACGGGCGCTGCCGGTCCGCAGGACATGGGCAAGGTCATGGGCGTGTTGAAGCCCAAGCTGGCCGGACGTGCCGACATGACGGCCGTGTCCGCGCTGGTCAAGGCCGCGCTGGCTTCGTAAGCCGCGTCTTCGTCGCGTTGCCGCCAACCCCGCTGCCCAGGTGATTCCTCAGTCGTTCATTCAGGACCTGCTCAACCGCGTCGATATCGTCGACGTGGTAGGCCGCTATGTGCAACTGAAGAAGGGTGGCGCCAATTTCATGGGCCTGTGCCCCTTCCACAACGAGAAATCGCCCAGCTTCACCGTCAGTCCGACCAAGCAGTTCTATCACTGCTTCGGCTGCGGGGCGCACGGGACGGCGATCAGTTTCCTGATCGAGTATTCCGGCATGGGTTTCGTGGAAGCGGTTAAGGACCTGGCCCAGAACGTGGGCATGGTGGTGCCCGAGCGCGAGGACAGCATTCCCCTGGCGCAGCGCCAGGAAAAGCAGGCCAGGAGCATGGCCTTGTCCGACGTGATGTCGCGCGCCAACGATTTCTATCGTCATCAGCTGCGCGGTGCCCAGCCGGCCATTGCCTACCTGAAGGGACGCGGGCTGACCGGCGAGATTGCCGCGCGCTTCGGCCTCGGCTATTCGCCTGACGAGTGGGATAGCCTGCGCCAGGTGTTCCCCGATTACGAGAACGAGGTGCTGGTCGAGTCCGGCCTCGTGATCGACAAGAGCGAAGAGGGTGGTGGCCATCGCAAGCGCTATGACCGCTTCCGTGGACGCATCATGTTCCCCATCCGCAATACCAAGGGCCAGGTGATCGGCTTTGGCGGTCGCGTGATGGATGGCGGTGAGCCCAAGTACCTGAACTCGCCCGAAACACCGCTGTTCCAGAAGGGCAGCGAACTCTACGGCCTGTTCGAGGCGCGCCAGGCGATCCGCGAAGCCGGTTACGTGCTGGTCACCGAAGGCTATATGGATGTGGTGGCGCTGGCCCAGCTGGGTTTCCCGCAGGCGGTGGCTACGCTCGGTACGGCTTGTACGCCGATACACGTGCAGAAGCTGGTGCGCCAGACCGATGAAGTGATCTTCAGCTTCGACGGCGACAACGCCGGCCGCCGCGCCGCGCGCCGCGCGCTGGAGGCTTGCCTGCCGCATGCCTCGGACAACAAGACCATCAAGTTCCTGTTCCTGCCCAAGGAGCATGATCCCGACAGTTACGTGCGCGAAATGGGCGCGCCGGCCTTTGAGGAGCAGATCCGCGAAGCCATGCCGCTGTCGCAGTTTCTGTTGAAGGAAATCATCGGCGAGAACGATCTGCGCACGCCTGAAGGCCGCGCCCATGCGCAGTTTGCTGCCAAGCCGTTGCTGCAGGCCTTGCCGGCTTCCGGTTTGCGTTTGCAGATCGTGCGCAGCGTGGCCCAGGCAACGCAAACCACGCCGGCCGAGCTGGAAGTGCTATTCGAGCTGGAAAAGCCCGTGGCTCGCGTACGCAGCGCCCCGCCGCGCACCAAGCGCAGCGCCCCGCTCGGGCTGGAGCGCCAGATCATGCGGCTGCTTGTGGCGCATCCGCAACTGTCTGCCGACCTCGATGCAGCGGCGCTGGAAGCCATCGCCCGCATCGCGCCGGACCAGGCCGAGATGCTCACGCACCTGGTCGGCGTGGCCCGGGGCATGGGTGAGCAGGCCAACTTTGCTGCGCTGGTCGAGCACCTGCGCGAGGGTGGTCCCGAGTTCGACTCGATGATCGCGGAAATCGCGGCCGAGTCGGAATCCGAATTCGATGTGGTGCGGGCCGAGATGGCCGGTGCCATCCGCCAGGCCAGGATCCGCGCCCTCGATGAGGAGATGCAGATGCTGGTGGCCTCCAATCTGCGCACCGAGGAAGAGCGCAACCGCTATCGCGAGCTGATGCAGCGCAAGGAATGGCTCAAGCGCCAGACCGGCGGCGCAGTCGCAGCGGGTTGAATGCAGCTTGGATGGCGGCAGCAGGAGGTAGGTGGAAAGAGCGAGATGGGCAGGCAGGGATTCCCGCAACGTTTGGCGGGGCCAGGTCTGATGAGTGTGCAGGAGCAGTTCGCATCCGGCGGTGGAACAGTTCGTAAAGCTCTGCAAATTGTCGTGATTTACGCACCGGATCGCTGGGGGATGGCCGAATATCCCGGCTTGATCCCGGAGAAAAGAGCCCCATCTGTGCTATACTATAGGGCTTTAGTTCCGCCGGATGGCTCTTGCATCCCCACCCTGCGGCGACATGCCTTCACCCCGGCGCATCGGGATGGAGGACGGCAGTCAGTGGTATGGCTGCCGGATTGCAAGCGGCATGACTGCCTGCTGCACGCGATCGATGGCCCGCCGGTAAAAAGGAACGTTGCGCGTGCAGCCGGAGTCTACCGGGAAATCGGTACCGGAGTTGCATCATTAGCATGACTTGATTGGCGCAATGAGTGAATTCTCAATTGGCAGTTGATTCTATGGCAAATGCAATGAAGAAACCCGCGAAAACTCCAGCAGCGTCGGCAAAGAGCAGCAAGACGGCAACGGCGGTAAAATCGACCGCCGCGGCCAAGACCTCCAAGGCGGTAGCCGCCAGATCGCCCGTCAAGGGGACGGCGAAGGCAGCGGTCACCACCGTAAAACCCGCGGCAAAGACTGCAGCAGCAGCGACGCCGAAAACGACGGCAGTCAAGACAGCTGCCTCCAAGCCGGCCCGCGCCGCAGCGCCCAAGGCGACTGCAACGCCAGCCAACAAGTTACCTCAAGCCGCCGAACAAGCGGTTTCTGTGAAAGCGACGAAGACTTCCGTGACCACCAAGAAACCCGAAACCAAGACCGCCAAGACCACCAAAGCTGCAAAGGTCGAAGGCAAAGACGTCAGCGCGACCGCCGCGTCGAGCGTAAGCCAAACCACTGATGCCGCTGCCCTGGCAGCCATCGACACGTCCGGCTATGTGCTGCCGAGCGTCAAGGTGCCGGGCCGCCGTGGCCGCAAGCCCAAGGAATTCCAGCCCGAGAGTGATGAAGTCGCCGCACTGAACACCATCGAGCGCACCGAACTGAAGGCCGCCGACAAGGCCAAGGCCAAGGATCGCAAGGCCAAGGAAAAGGCCCTGCTGAAGGACGCCTTCTCTTCCGACACCGAAGCCAGCGAAGAAGAGCTGGAGCGCCGACGCCAGAAGCTCAAGACCCTGATCAAGCTGGGCAAGGAACGTGGTTTCCTGACCTTCTCGGAAATCAATGACCACCTCCCGGAAAACATCGTCGACCCGGAAGCCATTGAAGGCATCATCGGCACCTTCAGCGACATGGGCATCTCGGTCTACGAGCACGCCCCTGATGCGGAAACCCTGCTGCTGTCGGACAACGTGGCCAACGTCGCCAGCGATGACGATGCCGAAGCCGCCGCCGAAGCCGCCCTGTCGACCGTGGACTCCGACTTCGGCCGTACCACCGACCCCGTGCGCATGTACATGCGTGAAATGGGTTCGGTCGAACTGCTGACCCGCGAAGGCGAAATCGAAATCGCCAAGCGCATCGAAGATGGCCTGAAGGACATGATCCAGGCCATCTCCGCCTGCCCGACCACGATCGCCGAGATCCTGGCCGCGGCTGAGCGCATCTCCAAGGATGAGATCAAGGTCGACGAAATCGTCGATGGCCTGGTCGATCCCAACGAGAGCGAACAGCAGGTCGAAGCCGCCGCTTCCGACTCCGATGAGGACGACGAGGAAGAGGAAGAAGAGGAAGAAGACGAAGAAGAAGAGGAAAGCGAGAGCAGCGGCTCGGGCGCTGCCGGCTTCTCCGCCGAACAGCTGGAACAGTTGAAGCGCGATGCGCTCTCCAAGTTCGCCGTCATCGGCACCCAGTTCGAGAACATGCGCAAGGCCTTCGAGAAGGAAGGCTACAACTCCAAGCCTTACGTCAAGGCGCAGGAAATCATTTCCAACGAGTTGCTGGGCATCCGCTTCACCGCCAAGATCGTCGAGAAGCTGTGCGACACCCTGCGTGCCCAGGTGGACGAAGTGCGCACCGTGGAACGCCAGATCCTGGATGTGGCCGTCAACAAGTGCAACATGCCGCGCGCGCACTTCATCAAGGTGTTCCCTGGCAATGAAGTGAACCTGGACTGGGTGGATGGCGAAGTCGCCGCCAACCATGACTACAGCGCCGTGCTGAGCCGCAACGTGCCGGCCATCAAGGAATTGCAGCAGAAGCTGATCGACCTCCAGGCGCGCGTGGTACTGCCGCTGCCGGACCTGCGTGCGATCAACAAGAAGATGGGCGCCGGCGAGAAGAAGGCGCGCATGGCCAAGCGTGAAATGACCGAGGCCAACCTGCGTCTGGTGATCTCGATCGCCAAGAAGTACACCAACCGTGGCCTGCAGTTCTTGGACCTGATCCAGGAAGGCAACATCGGTCTGATGAAGGCGGTGGACAAGTTCGAATATCGTCGCGGCTACAAGTTCTCGACCTATGCGACCTGGTGGATTCGCCAGGCGATCACCCGCTCGATTGCGGACCAGGCGCGCACCATCCGTATTCCGGTGCACATGATCGAAACGATCAACAAGATGAACCGCATCTCGCGTCAGATCCTGCAGGAAACCGGTGCCGAGCCCGATCCCGCGA
This sequence comes from Herbaspirillum sp. DW155, assembly GCF_037076565.1. Lineage (NCBI taxonomy): Bacteria > Pseudomonadati > Pseudomonadota > Betaproteobacteria > Burkholderiales > Oxalobacteraceae > Herbaspirillum > Herbaspirillum sp. DW155. Next base: position 842,814 of record NZ_AP029028.1, read on the forward strand.
CCTTGGCGATCAAGATGGAAATGCCGGAAGACAAGATCCGCAAGATCATGAAGATCGCCAAGGAACCGATCTCCATGGAAACGCCGATCGGTGACGACGACGATTCGCATCTGGGCGACTTCATCGAAGACAACAACACGCTGGCTCCGGCCGATGCGGCTTTGCACGCGTCGATGCGCAACGTGGTCAAGGACATCCTGGATTCCCTGACCCCACGCGAAGCGAAGGTGCTGCGCATGCGTTTCGGTATCGAGATGTCGACCGACCATACGCTGGAAGAAGTGGGCAAGCAGTTCGACGTGACCCGTGAGCGTATCCGCCAGATCGAAGCCAAGGCATTGCGCAAGCTGCGCCATCCTTCCCGTTCCGACAAGCTCAAGAGCTTCCTGGAAGGGAATTGATCGTAAGGGTGAGTCAGGATTGGCCGGCGAGATGTTAAAATCGCCGGCTGATTTTTTGGCCCCCTAGCTCATGCTTGGTTAGAGCAGCGGACTCATAATCCGTTGGTGCCGTGTTCGACTCACGGGGGGGCCACCAGTACCAGAAAGGGATTCCGAGAAATCGGAGTCCCTTTTTCTTTTAAGGCTTCCGACAGACTTCCGACGCAGCAAATCCTCTTTTTATCGCTGTTGAATGTCGGCAGGCATCAGTTGCGCACGATCATGGTGGCACCGGACTTTGCGGCATTCATCAGGCCACTGGATCCGGTTCCTGATGCAGTGGCTGATCAGAGAAACGATGGAAGGGGCGGCAAGCTAACTCTCGTGGTGCGCTTCTTTGCCGCTCAGGATTGCGACGTTGTGAGACAAGCGTTCGCGCAGCATGGTTTGCCATTCCTGATCGAGGTAGTCGGCAACCTCGTCAAAGCTGGCCGTGATACGTGCGAGCAGCTTGTCGAGCCAGGCAGCGGCCTCTTCCTTATCGCCAAATCCGAAACGATGTGCGTCAGCCAGCACCGCCTGCCGCGAGATATCGAAGCGTCCTTGCGAGAGCTGCATGTGCAGACGCGCCGGCGTTTCCACCGGGTTCGGAACTACGTCAAAGGCTGGTGCGAGACGCCAGCGGTGTTGGTCCGCTTGATAGACGATCGCATGATTGCGCACATGGTCATCATCGTTGCCGCAGACGGCATTGAACACCATGCGCCCGAACAGTTCGATACGGTCTTCATTTGGCGCACCCGCCAACCTGAGTTCTTCGGCCAGGCGCGGATAGCTCCAGCGGTCCGTCTCATGGCGCCCCGGATATTCGGCCTGCAGCAAGGAGGCGGCGCTCACACACATGTGGCGTTGCTGATCTGTGCGGTCAAACCTGAGAACCCGTACCGCTTTTCTGCCGCCGGCTTCGGCGTGATAAACGGTTTGAGCAAAATTCAGTTCACTGGCCATGCCCCATTGCTGCCCGACGTGTTCAAGCAGAGGAACAGGACCGGCGTCCGTGGCAATCTCCGGCTTGATCAGCCAAAACTCTCCGTTGTCGCCGCGTACCGTCGCTTTCGGGCGCGCACCGCCGACGCTGGCGGTCTGGACCAGCCGTTTGCGAATGCTTGCGCGGATAGCAGGACGGTACTCCGCGAGCGCGGCCAGTTCTTCAATCACCGCATTGAGTTGAGGCAGGCCAGGGGTGTTGATTTGCGCACCAGGCGGCTTGGCACTTGTGCCCACGGCAAGCGCACCCCAGCGGTCCAGGTTGCTGGCCTTGAGCAGGTATTGCAGCGGCGGAGCCTCTTCCGAAAGATTGTGTTCCCGGCGCAGCAGTGCTTGACCCCACGCATCCGGGCAGGCATCGCGTAATACGTCGTGCAGACCTTGATACCGTTGTGCCCGGAAATCCCTGTCAGGTAAAAACCGCAAGTTCTGCGGGTCAATGGCCCAGGTATGCCCGGCCTCGATGTAAGAGGGGGCATATCTGAAAAATCCCTCACCGGGATCACCTGTCTTGTACCTGCCAACCGTGAGCCACTCGCCGTTGTCCGGACGCTGCAGATAGACATAGACCGGTTTAGAAATAGTCATCGTCTTGCGCTCCCTTTTTCTCTTGGCTGACTCTGACACGCTGACCGTAGTCACCTTGCCAAAGCTCGACAGGCAATGGCGGTACGGCCTGGTCGAACAGGCCCAGCGCAAGAAGTGCTGTCAGATAGGCGCCTACGCCGGCACCAGGATCGCCTTTTTCCATCCTCGCCAGCGTCACGCGTGAGATTCCCAGCCGGGCAGACAGATCAATGGCAGTGATGCGCTGGCGCAGGCGCTGGGTGGCAATACATTTGCCCCAGGTCGTCAGGCGCTCCTGTACCAGCGTTGGCCAGTCCTGGGCCGTGGAGAGCTTCTTGGGCATGATTCCTCCGTTTATAGAGGTGACATTATAGGGTTTAATGTAATTTCTATGAGCATAAAGAATTTATGTGATGATTTATAGATGTGTCATTATCATGCTTAACGTAACATCTATATTCCAGCGTGTGGCAGAAACGTAACGCCGGGAAGAAGCACAGCCGAAGCGCTTCCCGCCGACCAGTAAGCTCTCGCCCGGCAGGACGCAACCGAAACAATTCCTTACGGCATCCCGACAAACGGGAAAAAAGCCCCGATCTCCTGTCCAGCTCATCTGCTCATCATCCCAGTTCTCGCGCTATAGTCGCCCCTGACCATTCGACTTCCTGCCGCGCAACGATGAAAAACAATGCCATGGATTACCTGCCCCGCATGGTGATCTTTTCCCGCGTCGTCGAGCTGGGTGCCTTTTCCAAGGCGGCTCGCGAGCTGGGGCTGACCTCCTCTTCAGTGAGCCAGCACATCAGTGCTCTGGAAGGCATCCTGGGGACCACGCTGCTGCACCGGACCACCCGCAAGCTGAGTCTGACCGAAGCCGGGCAGGGTTTTTACGCGCATTGCGCGCGCATCGTTGCGCTGGCCAACGACGCGCGGGATGCCACCGAGAGCCTGCACAAGGAACTGGTCGGAGAACTGCGCATCGCCTCCTCCTGCTTCATGGCACCCGAATACCTGGTGCCGGCGCTGGAGGATTTCATCCGCGACCATCCCCAGTTGAGGATCAGCATCGACGTGTCCGATCAAAATGTCGACCTCATGGACCACAGTGTCGATCTGGCTCTGCGGGTAGGTCGCACCCCGGGCCCCGGCGATATACCGCTGGCGCTGATGGAGGCGGTGCTGTGCGCCGCACCGTCCTATCTGCAGGCCCATCCGCCCATCCGCCGTCCCGAGGATATGCTGCATCAGCACTGGCTCTTCTTCACCCCGCACGGCCCGGGTGCGGCCGTTGAACTGAGCCTGCGCGACCGCGCCGGGCACTGTACGCAGCTGCGGGTACTTCCCCGCATCACGGCCAATCATGCACGCTCGTTGCGGCAACTGGCCCTGCAGGGGCATGGCGTAGGCCGCTTCCTGCGCAGCAAGGTGCAGGCCGACCTGGATGCCGGGCGGCTGGTCGAAGTGCTGCCCGACTGGTCGCTGGATGGCTATTGGGCGTTCATCACGACCCGGCATCGCGACGCCATGCCGGCCAAGATCGTGGCCTGCATCGAGCACATCAAGGCGTACTTCCAACGCCGTCATCCAGGCGGGGGCGCAGCATCCTAGGGCCTGTTGCCTGTCACGCGTGAACCGGCCCCGATTCTTAAGCAGGATTAACGAGTTTGTTCGCGAAACGACGGCTAATCAAATGGCTCCGCTTGTAATACAGTGGCGCCTGCCATTCCCTGCCGGATACGTGTCGGGGGGCACTGCGAGCCACGCGCTTGCGCTGGCATGGCGCTGTCCCGGAGGGGGAGGTTGGATGGCGTCAGACTGGAGAGGAAAGGGGGCGATGCCGACAATCGCAGGGTGCACCCGCTTTCTCTCCTGGGAATGGACGTCAATGGATAGATCAAGCATCTGCTCGGCATCGTGATCAACATTGGCATGCAAGTGCGTTGCAGGCGCATCGTGCTTTCCGGAAAAACTGCTGCCTTGCATGAGTAAAAGGCATCGAACCCTCAGAAATAATCGTTTTATTTGCCCCCATCGCTGCCCTTACCATGAGGCTATCTCATAGTCACCCGGTCAAAGGCACGCAAATGACGATCTCCGCGCAGCACAGCAATCTCCATCAACTTCTGCTTTCCCATTACGGCGATGAGGCCCGGGTACGGCGCCAGTTCGCCCGCCTGGAGGTTCCCGCGTCGACCCTGCGCCCGGCTGCGCAAGAGGTCTCACGCTTGGAACTGGCACAGGCCTTGAACATGCTGCTCTTCGAAGGCTTGCTGGAGCAGGTCTCCACCGGCCGCGATTACGTTGCCGATGCCGAGCGCGACGGTGTAAAGATCTGCTTCGACCACGGTGCCGTGCGTACCGTGCGCCTGGGCCGCGCGGCCGGCTTTCCCGATGGCGAGGCGCTGTTCACTCAGGTGCTGCTGCCGCTGGGCTACCAGCAGACCGGTACCTATCCGCTGGCCCGCATCAAGATGACCGGCCGCGTCTATACCCACATTGATGATGCCGAGCACATCGCCCAGTTCTTCGTCAGCGAACTGCATCCGGAACAGTTCTCGCCCCAATTCCAGCAGACCGTGGATGCGGTGCTGGCGACGTCGCGCAATCCGCTGTCCGATGAGGTGCTGGCCCTGCTGGCCAAGCTGTCCGCACAAGGCAGGCTGGGCATGGCCGAGGCCCAGCGCCTGCTGCCGGCGATGCTCAAGTGCTTCGCCCGTCATCACGACCTGCCGACCCTGGCGCAATACGAAACGCTCAAGGCCGAATCCGCCGAGATGGCCTGGATCTCCACCGAAGGCAACGCCTTCAATCACGCCACCGACCGCGTGGCCGACGTGGTGGCCACCGCCGAGCGCCAGCGCCAATTGGGTCGTCCCATCAAGGAGCAGGTGGAAGTCTCGCGCAATGGCCGCGTGCGCCAGACAGCCTTCCGTGCCGTCAAGGTGGATTACCAGTTGCAGGGCGAGGATGGCCAGCCGGTGGCCGTCACCGTGCCGGGTTCCTTCTACGAATTCATCTCGCGCGACTATTTCGCTGACGAGGCCGGCCAGCGCAAGCTGGACCTGAGCTTCGACAGCGGCAACGCCCAGGGCATCTTCAAGATGACCGAGGCGGTGGCCCCCGGCGCGGCCAGCGGCGAGGCGGCCAGTGTCTGCTGAAGCCACGCTGGCGCGCCTGCAAGACCTGCTGGGCAGCGCTGGGCTGATCACTGCGGCATCCGAACGCCAGCCCTATGAACACGGTCCGCGCTATGGCGCCGGACAGGCGCTGTGCGTGGCGCGCCCGGCCGATGTGGCGCAGGCCGCCGAGCTGATGCGCCTGTGTGCTGCCGAGCGAATCCGCCTGGTGCCGCAGGGCGCCAACACCGGCCTGGTCGGCGCGGCCTCGCCCGACAGTTCCGGCCTGCAAGTGATCCTGAGCATGGAGCGCATCAAGGGCGTGATCGATATCGATCCGGTCGATGGCGTGGTGCAGGCCTGGGCCGGCACGCGCCTGTCGGACCTGAACCAGGCACTGGCGCCGCACGGGCTGTGCTTTCCCATCGACCTGGGTGCCGATCCCTCGGTGGGTGGCATGCTGGCGGCCAATACCGGCGGTGCGCGCCTGATCCGCTATGGCGACGTGCGCCACAACACGCTGGGTCTGCAAGCCCTCCTGATGCATCCGCCCGGCGAACTGCTGGAGATGGGCAACCGCCTGCACAAGAACAATACCGGCCCGGACTGGAAGCAGCTCTTCATCGGCACTGCCGGCAGTTACGGCATCGTCACGCAAGCGGTGCTGCGCGCGCACCCATTGCCGCGCCAGCGCGCCACTGCCTTGATCGTGCCATCTTCGCTCGAAGCAGGTCTGCGCCTGCTGCAGGATGCCCAGGCGCAGTTCGCCGATTTCCTCTCGGCCTTCGAAGGTATCTCGCGCAATGCCCTGGCCTCGGTGCTGCGCCATTTGCCGCAAGTGAGCGCGCCGTTTGATCCGCTGCCCGAGTATGCGTTGCTGGTGGAAGTGAGTTCGTCGGCCCAGGCCAGCGAACACTTCGATCTCGACAAGCTCTTCATGGCCTGGCTGGAACGCCATTTCGATGATGCCATCCTCGATGCCGTGGTCGACAAGCCCGAGACCCTGTGGCGCCTGCGCCATGCCATCAGCGATAGCGTCAAGCAGGAAGGCAAGGTCGTCGCCTTCGACATCTCGGTCTCGCGCTCGCGCATGCCGTCCTTCCGTACCGAGGCACTGGCCCTGGTGGCACGCGACTTCGCCGGTGCCGAGGTATTCGACTTCGGCCACTGGGGCGATGGCGGCGTGCATTTCAACCTGGCCATCGCACCGTCGCAGCAGCCGCAGTTCCCGCCCGAACGCATCGACGCCCTGCGCACCGCGCTCTATGACCTGGTGGTGCAAGGCTATCAGGGCAGCTTCAGCGCCGAGCACGGCATCGGTCCCTTCAACCAGCATTACTACCAGCGTTATACGCAGCACGCCCAGCGCGCGCTGGCGGGTCGCATGCAGACGGTATTCGATCCGCACTGCCTGCTGGGCAATACGCGCTTCACATGACCAGGACGGCCCTTGGCCACGCTGGAGAGAAGGGCTCCGCATTTGCTATAGTGCGGGCTCCTTCAGCCACTCTGCCTTCAGCCAGCGGAACCCGTCCCATGCGCCGTTTCATCCCGTCAACGTCCTGCCTGATCGCCTTCGATACCTCGGCCCGGCACATGTCGTTCACCAAGGCGGCCAATGAATTGCACATGACGCAGGGTGCGGTGAGCCGTCAGGTGGCGATTCTGGAGGAATACCTCAACGTCAAGCTGTTCGAGCGCATCAACCGGCGCCTGATCCTCACCGAAGCCGGGCGCGACTATGCGGCCCAGGTCTCCACCATCCTGAAGCAGATCGAGATGGCGACCTTCCAGGTCATGACCTACAACAGCCTGGCCAGCGTGCTCAATCTGGCGATCCTGCCGACCTTCGGCGTGAAGTGGCTGATCCCGCGCCTGGCCAAGTTCGCCGCCGCCCATCCGGACGTGCTGCTGAACCTGAGCACCGAAGTGCTGCCCTTCGATTTCAATACGCGCCAGGTGGATGCCGCCATCCACTTCGGCGAACCCGACTGGCCCGATACGGTGATGGTGCGTCTGATGGGCGAGGAAGTGGTGCCGGTCTGCAGCAAGGCACTGGCCGAACGCCTGGGCAGCGTGGACGATCTGGCCAACCTCACGCTGCTGCAGCACACCACGCGTCCGCAAGCCTGGCAGGACTGGTTCCGCCACGTTGGCGTGGATTGTCCCAATGCCTTGTCGGGGCCGCGTTTCGAGCAACTGGCCATGGTCATCCAGGCCGCCGTGGCCGGCATGGGCGTGGCGCTCATGCCCAAGTTCATGGTCGAGACCGAGATTGGCCTGGGGCAATTGCACGTACCTTTCCCGCTGGCGGTGAAGAGTCCGCAATCCTATTACCTCGTCTATCCCGAAAAGAATGCCGGCAAGGCCGCCATCCTCAAGTTCCGCGAGTGGATTCTGAACGAAGCGCAAGGCGGCTGAGGCCCTTCGTCCGAGCGCATCGATTCGGTGCGCGCATTTTCCCAGGCTGACTAAAACTCATGGCGTTGCGCTTTGCATGCGCGCTCACATGATCGGCCGGGCAGGCCATGACCGCCCCGCGAGCGGCTTGCGGCGCGGCTCCGGCATCTGCTCGGAAACGCCCGCTCCATCGGCGCTTCCGGGCGATGTGAAGTGATGCGCCGCACCATCCTCGCGCATCCGCTCCCATTCCCGCGCGCCAGGGTAGTGCATTCCAAAAACTCATGATGTGGTGAAATTTTTTGGTTTTAACAAGTGGGCCGGCTGTCCTTATACTCCATCGTTCCAGACCCATCCCACTCCACTTTTCAAGGGAATCCCATGTCTTCTCCACGCATCTTCTCCACCCTGGGTGCCGACTTCTCGGCCTACGCCGGCAACGATCTGGTGATCCGTTCGCCGCGCGATGGCGAGGTCATCGCGCAACTCAAGGCGCAGACGCCGGCCGACGCCGAAGCGGCCATCGCCGGTGCGCAGCAAGCCTTCCTGGCCTGGCGCGAAGTACCGGCGCCGGTGCGCGGCGAACTGGTGCGCGTGCTGGGTGAAGTGCTGCGTGAGCATCGCGACGAACTCGGTGCCCTGGTCACTCAGGAAGCCGGCAAGATCCTCTCCGAAGGTTTGGGCGAGGTGCAGGAAATGATCGATATCTGCGACTTCGCCGTGGGCCTGTCGCGCCAGTTGCATGGCCTGACCATCGCCTCCGAGCGTCCCGGCCACCGCATGATGGAAACCTGGCATCCGCTGGGCGTGGTGGGCGTGATCACCGCCTTCAATTTCCCGGTCGCGGTGTGGGCGTGGAATGCCGCGCTGGCGCTGGTGTGCGGCAATGCCGTGGTATGGAAGCCTTCCGAAAAAACACCGGTCACCGCACTGGCCGTGCAAGCCCTGTTCGCCAAGGCCGTGGCGCGTTTTTCGGCACAGCGTCCGAACCTGGTGCCGGCACAACTGTGCGGCCTGCTGATCGGCGGCGCCGATCTCGGCGAGACCCTCTCGCGCTCGGCCGCCGTGCCGCTGGTGAGCGCCACCGGCAGCGTGCGCATGGGCCGCAAGGTCGCCACCGTCGTGGCCGAACGCCTGGGCCGCAGCCTCCTGGAACTGGGCGGCAACAATGCCATGATCGTCGCGCCCTCGGCCGACCTGAACCTGGCATTGCGCGCCATCACCTTCTCGGCCGTGGGCACCGCCGGTCAGCGCTGCACCAGCCTGCGCCGCCTGTTCGTCCACAGCAGCATCCATGATCAGGTGGTGGCGCAGATCAAGCGCATCTATGCCAGCGTGAAGGTCGGTGATCCGCTGCAGGGCGATACCCTGGTCGGCCCGCTGATCGATCAGGCTGCCTTCGATGCGATGCAGGCCGCGCTGGCGCAGGCCCGCGAGCAGGGCGGTGAAGTCACCGGCGGTGAACGCGTGGATGTGATGGGCCAGCAGTCCTGGTACGTGCGTCCGGCACTGGTCACCATGCCCGGCCAGACCGCGATCATGCACCACGAGACCTTCGCGCCCATCCTCTACATCGTCAGGTACGATGAACTGAGCGACGCCATCGCCATGAACAACGCCGTGCCGCAGGGCTTGTCCTCGGCCATCTTCACCAATGACATGCGCGAGGCCGAGCTGTTCGTTTCGGCCGTGGGCAGCGACTGCGGACTGGCCAACGTCAACATCGGCACCAGCGGTGCGGAAATCGGCGGCGCCTTCGGCGGCGAAAAGGAAACCGGCGGGGGCCGCGAATCCGGATCGGACGCCTGGAAGAACTACATGCGCCGCGCCACCAACACCATCAACTACAGCAAGACCCTGCCACTGGCGCAGGGTGTGAAGTTCGATATCGACTAAGTGCCCGCGTAGTCCACCGGCACATCCCAAGAAAAATGCAGCACCGCTGCCAGATCCCTGCTCCACCACAAGGGATCTGGCATGGCATCCCACGACCCACGCCCGCGCAAGCGGGATCCACAACGGCAAACCGGCAAGGAGTGCAGTAATGAAGATGAAGACCCTGGCAGTGACCTGTGCAATCGCTGCGACCCTGATCGCCACTGGCGCGCAGGCGCAGACCAAGACCATTTACGTCGGCATGAACGGCGGCACGATGGAGAAGAACTACACCGCCTCGATCTTCCCCGACTTCGAGAAGGCCAACAACGTCAAGGTGGTGGTGGTGCCCGGCACCTCCTCCGACATCATCGCCAAGATGCAGGCCCAGCGCGACAAGCCGCAGATGCACGTGGCCTTCCTCGATGACGGCATCATGTACCGCGCCATCAACATGAGCCTGTGCGAAAAGGTCAAGGACGCCGCCGTGCTCAAGGATGTCTATCCCTTCGCGCGCCTGGCCAATGACCAGGCCGTGGCCATCGAGATGGGCGTGCTCGGCATCGGCTACAACAAGAAGCTGTTCGCCGAGAAGGGCTGGCCGGCACCGACCTCGTGGATGGATTTTGCCGATCCCAGGTACAAGCAGAAGGTCGTCTTCCAGTCGATCTCGGCCAGTACCTTCGGCCTGTATGGCTTCATGATGTTCAATCGCCTGGTGGGCGGTACCGACAAGAACGTCGACCCCGGCTTCAAGAAGTGGGGCAGCACCGTCGGCCCCAACGTGGTGGAGTATCTCTCCAGCTCGGCCAAGATTTCCGAGATGGTGCAGACCAATGAAGCGGCCATCTTCCCGCTGACCGTGACCGGCATCGCCAACCTGAAGGACAAAGGTATCCCCGCCGAATTCGCCACCCCCAAGGAAGGCGGCGTGCTGCTCATGACCGGTGCCTGCCCCATCAAGGGCAACAGTGAACCCGAACTGGCCCAGAAGCTGGTGGAATACCTGCTGACCCCGGCCGTGCAGACCAAGAGCATGGCGCTGACCAACTCGATTCCGGTCAACCGCAACGTGCCCCTGTCCGAGGCGGCGCAAGCCAAGCTGGGCAAGAGCGAGGTGCTGACCAAGAACCTCAACACCGTGGACTGGGACACCATCAACGAAAAGCGCTCCGAGTGGAACAACCGCTGGAACCGCATGATCGAGCAATAAGCTGTTATCGATCATGACCGCAGCCTATCGTTTCAATCCGGCTTTCCAGTCGCCCCAGGGATCGCCCATCCGGGAGCTGTTCAAATATACGCAGCAGCCCGGCATGATCTCCTTTGCCGGCGGTTATCCGGCGCCGTCGCTGTTCGATACGCAAGGGCTGGCACGCAGCGCCGCTACCCTGCTCGACAGTGCGGCGGCGGCCTGCCTGCAATACGGCGCCACCGAAGGCGCAGCGCAACTTTCGCAGGTGCTCAGGGAGGTCACGTGTGCGCGCCTCGGTGGCGCCGATCCGGGCGAGCTGATCGTCACCACCGGTTCACAGCAGGGCTTTGAACTGCTGTTGCGCATCCTGCTGGAACCGGGCGATGGCGTGGTCATCGAGCGGCCTTGCTATCCGGCGGCGATCCAGGCCTTGCGCCTGGCCGGTGCCGATCTGATGGAAATCCCCGGTGACGAACAGGGCATGGATACCGATGCCCTGGAAGCCATGCTGCAGGCGGGTGCCCGACCCAAGCTGCTATACCTGGTGCCGAGCTTTGCCAATCCGACCGGTGCCACCTTGCCGCTGGCGCGGCGCCGTCATTTGCTTGCGCTGGCGGTGCGTTACCGGTTCATCGTGATCGAGGATGATCCCTACGGCCAGCTGCGTTTTACCGGACAGGCCGAACCGCCGCTGTTGCAGGTCGCGCAAGAGATCGAGGGCGCGCGCGACTGGCTGGTCTACCTGTCCAGTCTTTCCAAGATCGTGGCACCGGGTTTGCGTATCGGCTGGATGTGCGGCCCGTCGGAAATCCTGCGCCGTGCCGTCATCGCCAAGCAGACCGGCGACCTGTGCACCGCGCCGTGGATGCAGATGGTGGCGGCGCAGTATCTGCAGGCCGGCCATCTCGATGCACATCTGCCGCACATCATCGCCACCTACCGCGAGCGCTGCGCGATCATGCTGTCGTCTTTGCGCGAGGCCTTCGGCGATCGGCTCTCGCTGATCGCACCGGAAGGCGGCATGTTCATCTGGGCCAGCTGGCAGGATGGCACGGACGCCACCGCGCTGTTGCAGGCCGCCGTGCGCCACAACGTGATGTACGTGCCCGGCAGCGCCTTCTACGCGACGCAGGCCGACGAGGGCCACTGGCGGCTGTCCTTCGCCAATGCCCGGCCCGCCGAGATCATCGAAGGCGTGGCCCGTCTGAAGCAGGCACGGGAGGAATGGATGCGCATGCAAGCATGAATTTTTTGCATGCTTGAAAAAAACGCCCCGTTGCGCCGCTCGTGCATCGGGGCGTTGTCTTTTCTGCCGGCGTTGCCCCCGGACAAGCTGTGCAGTCAGCCCAAGGTCAGCGATAAAGAGTATGATGATTTATTTTTTAATCATATGAAGGTCGGCGATCTCCTCGGAGCGAGCCGTCCCGTCGCCAACCTGCCATGTTTCAATCCTTGCGCACCCTGCTCAATGACGCCGCTCCCGAACTGCGGAACAAGGTCATCGCTATCTACGCCTTCCTGATTTTCTTCAACGTTGCCGTCTGGATCGCCGCCTATCTGGCCTTCAGGCAGACGCCCCTGTTGCTGGGCACGGCGTTCCTGGCCTATGGCTTTGGTCTGCGGCACGCGGTCGATGCCGATCACATCGCCGCCATCGACAACGTGACCCGCAAGCTGATGCAGGATGGCAAGAAGCCGGTGGCGGTGGGCCTGATGTTTTCGCTGGGCCACTCGACGGTGGTGATTCTGGCCTGCCTGCTGCTGGCCTTGAGTGCGATGGCGCTCAAGACGCACCTGGACGCCTTCCACGAAATCGGCGGCATCATCGGGACGCTGGTCTCGGCCTTTTTCCTGTTGCTCATCGCGGTGCTGAACCTGATCGTGCTCAGGTCGGTCTGGCGCAAGTTCCGCGACCTGCGCAATGGCAAGCCTTACGTTGAAGAGGATGTGGACCTGCTGTTGGGCAATCGCGGCTTCATGGCACGCATCTTCCGGCCGATGTTCAATCTCATCACGCGCAGCTGGCACATGTATCCGCTGGGCTTCCTGTTTGGCCTGGGCTTCGATACCGCCACCGAAATTTCCCTGCTCGGCATCTCGGCGACCCAGACGGCCAACGGCTTGCCGATCTGGACCATCCTGCTGTTCCCGCTGCTCTTTACTGCCGCCATGTCGCTGATCGACACCACGGACGGCATTCTCATGCTGGGTGCGTATGGCTGGGCCTTCGTCAAGCCGGTGCGCAAGCTCTACTACAACATGAGCATTACCTTCGTGTCGGTGCTGGTGGCGGTGGTGGTGGGCAGTATCGAAGTGCTGGGGCTGCTGGCGGACAAGCTGGAATTGTCCGGCGCGTTCTGGGACTTCATCGGTGGGCTCAGCGACAGCTTTGGCGTGATCGGTTACGTCATCATCGGCGTCTTCATGGGCGGCTGGCTGCTGTCGTTGCTGATCTACAAGTGGCGGCGCTATGACGAGCTGGATCTGCCGCCCGCCTCCGATATCAGCTGAGACGCTGCCTGGCCGCGCTTCAAGACTTGGGATGGAAATGAACGTGGCCATGCCCGTGGGTGGCGCGTACGTATTTTTCCTTCTTCATCTCGACCGGGACGATGTGCACGTTCCCATGCCGCACGCCGGTCTGTGCAATGATGCCGTCGGCGCAGGCGCGCACTTCGTCCACGCGCCCCTTCAGAATCACCGTCTCCAGACAATTGTCGTGATCCAGATGGACATGCTGGGAAGCGATGGCGACATCATGATGCTCATGCTGCAGCTGGGTCAGCCGATTGGCCAGCATGCGTTCATGGTGATCGTAGATGTAGCTGACCGTGGCCACGCACCAGCGCGACTTGCCCTCGTCCAGTTCCGTCTGTCCCAGTTCCTTGCGCACCAGGTCGCGGAAGGCTTCGGAGCGGTTCGAGTAACCCTTGCTGTCGACGAACTTGTCGAACTCTGCCGCCAGGTCGTCATCGACCGAAATTGTCCAGCGCTGCATTGCCATTCCCCTAGAGTGATAGGCGGGATCATAACAATGCGGCGCCGCCGCGGTCAAAACGCGCCGACCTCGCGCTTCATTTCAATGCCGAAATCTGCCCGTTGCGGATCAGTCGCGCACGCAGCACGTTGCGACTGATGTCCAGCAGGCGCGCCGCCTGCACCTGGTTGCGTTCGCAAAATTCGAAGGCAGTGCGGAAGATGGTGTCCTCGATTTTTTCGAACAGGCCGTCCTGGGACTGGTTGAACAGCGTCTGCAAGGCCAGCTCAAGTCCATGTAGCGGATCGCCGCTACCGTATGAGACCGTCGCGGCGGCATGATCGGCGCGGCGTTCCACATGCGAGAGATGGAAGTGTTCGGGCCGCAGGGCGTCATCCTGGCAGATCAGCAGCGCATGGTGGATGGCGTTTTCCAGTTCGCGGATGTTGCCCGGCCAGTCGTGCTGGCGCAGCTTGCGTTCACCCTCGGCATCGATGCGGGTGGCGCCGTAGCCCAGCCGCTGGCGATATTCATGCAGGAAGTGATACGCCAGCGGCAGGATGTCGGCCGGCCGTTCGCGCAGGCGCGGGATGGCCAGCTGCACCACCTGCAGCCGGTAATACAGGTCCTGGCGGAAATGCCCGGCGGCCACCGCATCCTGCAGGCGCACGTTGGTGGCGGCAATGATGCGCACGTCGATGGGGATGCTGCGGCGTGAACCGAGTCGCACCACTTCGCGTTCCTGCAGCACCCGCAACAGTTTGACCTGGATGGCCAGCGGCAGGTCGCCGATCTCGTCGAGGAACAGGGTGCCGCCATTGGCGGCCTCGAACCATCCGGCCTTGTGAGCGATGGCGCCGGTGAAGGCGCCCTTCTCGTGGCCGAACAATTCGCTCTCGGCCAGGCTCTCCGAAAACGCCCCGCAGTTCACCGCCACGAAAGGCGCATCGCGCCGTGCGCTCAATGCATGGACATGGCGCGCGATCAGTTCCTTGCCGGTACCGGTGGCGCCGATGATGACCACATTGGCGTCGCTGGGCGCCACGCGCTGCACGCGTTCCAGCAAGGCCAGCGAGGCCGGATCATGGAACACCTGCGCGGTAGCGCGAATGGAAGTGCCCAGCTTGCGCGCATGCGGCAGGGTCAGCAGCGGCGAGCTAGTGCGCGCTGCAAGCTCGCCGTCACCCTCTGGCGAAGAGGGCAGCGCATAGAGATGGGCAGAGCGATGGCTGGCGTGCATGTCAGGCTCCGGACTGAATGAGTCTCCTGCATCGGGGGGAGGCGCAGGAAGACAGCGACCTGATTCTAACAATATGCATGGAACGAATTAACGATCAATTCAGCATAAGCATGCTCGGTATCCGTTGGGTCACCGGGCGAAAACACTTGTCTGACAAGGGGCTGACGAGAGGGCGTCGTGTTGCGGCGACAAGCAGCCCGGGGATGCAAGAAGCTGTCATACAGCTTTGAAAACTTAGTAATTCAGGGATGGAAAAACTGCTGCTGTAGCAGCAGTCCCTGAGCATCCTGCTGCTGCAGCAGTAGCGCATATTTTTGCAAGTCATTGATTTAAAAGGCTTCACGAGGTGGCACGTTCTTCGCTGAAGAGGTAGGGCGCAATCGATCGCGTCCCCCTCTAGCCATCCAAGGAGAGCCTTCTTCATGAGCCGTCCCCTGCAAGTCGTCATCGTCGCCGGAAGCGGCCGCCGTCCTTCACGTACCCTGGGCCTGCTGCATGCCATCGCGGCGCAGCTGGGCCAGCACCTGGCCATCCGGACCGAGGTGGTGGCGCTGTCCGACCTGAGCGGCCAGTTGCTCGGCGCGACGGAACTGGAGCAGTTGCCCGACGCGGTGCGCCAGAAGATCGCCGCCATCGGCGCCGCCGACCTGCTGCTGGCCGGCAGTCCCGTCTATCGCGGTTCCTATTCGGGTTTGTTCAAGCACCTGTTCGACCTGGTGCCGCAGGAGTCGCTCTTCGGCAAGCCCGTGCTGCTGGCCGCTACCGGTGGCAGCGACCGGCACGCGCTGGTCATCGACCACCAGTTGCGTCCGCTGTTCGCCTTCTTCCAGACACTGACCCTGCCTCTGGGCGTGTATGCCAATGCCCACGAATTCGACAACGAAACCATTACCAGCCAGTCCTTGCGGGAACGCATCGCACTGACCGTGCAGCGTGCGCTGCCGGTGCTGCAGACGCTGGCAACAAGCACAGCCCCGGGATAGCGGAGGAACCGCTTGCGCGCCCGACACCGTTCATCCTGAGTAGCGGCCTTGCCGCGTATCGAAGGACGCTCCGACCGATGCGCGTCGTCGATACGGCTCTGGCGGGGCCGCCCGGTCCGAACGGTTTCAGATTGATTTGCATCCCTTGATTCTGTCCATTGCATTGCCCTTACATCCATTGTTTTTGATGACCGCAAGGTCCACAGGAGATTTTTCATGAGCCAAGCACCGTCCACCACCGTCCCCCGCACCGATGCCGTCAAGTTCGCCTATTGGGTTCCCAACGTCAGCGGCGGCCTGGTGGTGAGCAAGATCCCGCAGCGTACCGACTGGAGCCTGGAGTACAACCAGCGCCTGGCCGTGGCCGCCGAAAAGGCCGGCTTCGAATACGCCCTGAGCCAGATCCGCTTTACCGCCGGCTATGGCGCCGAATACCAGCATGAGTCGGTTTCCTTCAGCCAGGCGCTGCTGCATGCCACCACCAGACTCAAGGTGCTGGCGGCGATCCTGCCGGGTCCGTGGCATCCGGCCGTGGTGGCCAAGCAGATCGCCACCATCGATCACATCTCCAATGGCCGCATCGCCATCAACGTGGTCAGCGGCTGGTTCAAGGGCGAGTTCCAGGCCATCGGCGAACCCTGGCTGGAACACGACGAACGCTATCGCCGCTCCAATGAATTCATCCGCGCGCTCAAGGGCATCTGGACGCAGGATGACTTTACCTTCAAGGGCGATTTCTATCGCTTCAACAATTACACCCTCAGTCCCAAGCCGGTGCAAAAACCGCATCCGGAAATCTTCCAGGGCGGCAGCTCCCGCGCCGCACGCGACAACGCGGCCAGCGTCTCGGACTGGTACTTCACCAACGGCAATACGGTCGAAGGTCTCAAGGCCCAGATCGACGATATCCAGGCCAAGGCCGCGCAGAACGGCCACAAGGTGCGCATCGGCGTGAACGCCTTCGTGATCGTGCGCGACACCGAAGAAGAAGCACAAGCCGTCCTGCAGGACATCATCAAGCACGCCCACGTCGAAGCCGTGCATGCCTTCGGCGATGCGGTCAAGCAGGCCGGCAGTGCTTCGCCGGAAGGGGAGGGCAACTGGGCCAAGTCCACCTTCGAGGATCTGGTGCAATACAACGATGGCTTCAAGACCAACCTGATCGGTACCCCGCAACAGATCGCCGAGCGCATCGTCGCGCTCAAGGCCGTCGGTGTGGACCTGGTGCTGACGGGCTTCCTGCACTTCATCGAGGAAGTCGAATACTTCGGCCAGAAGGTCTTGCCGCTGGTGCGCGAACTGGAAGCACGCCAGCCCGCCGCAGGCGCTGCGGCCAGCACTGCGCAGGCCAATGCGCTGGAAGCGGTGGCATGAGCGTCGGCAACGCGCTCGCTTCGGCGCTGCCCGGCCTGGCCGGGTCAGCGCTCAGTGCGCAGTCCGGGCCGTCGGCAGCGGCACAGGCCGGCGCTGCGCCGGTGCTGCAGCTGGAAGGCATCAGCCTGTCCTTCGGTGGCGTGCAGGCCTTGCGTCACGTCGACCTGACCCTGCATGAACGTGAAATCCTGGCCGTCATCGGTCCCAATGGGGCCGGCAAGAGTTCGCTGGTCAACGTCATGAGCGGGCTGTACCGCCCCACGCAAGGCACGGTCCGGCTCGGCGCGCGGCGTTTCCGGCAGGTGCCCACGGCGCGGCTGGGGCGGCTGGGTGTGGCACGCACCTTCCAGAATCTGGCGCTGTTCAAGGGCCTGAGCGTGCGCGACAACATCGTGCTGGGCCGCGTCAATGCGATGCGTTCCAGCTTCGTGGAGCAGATCGCCGGCCTCGGGCGCGCCCGCCGCGAGCGCAATGAGGCACGCGCGCTGGCGGACC
The DNA here is from genome assembly GCF_037076565.1 of Herbaspirillum sp. DW155. Taxonomy (NCBI): domain Bacteria; kingdom Pseudomonadati; phylum Pseudomonadota; class Betaproteobacteria; order Burkholderiales; family Oxalobacteraceae; genus Herbaspirillum; species Herbaspirillum sp. DW155. The sequence goes on from NZ_AP029028.1 coordinate 860,463, forward strand.
AGATGATGGATTTTCTCGACCTGCGCAGCGATGCACATCGTCCCGTCAGCGGCCTGCCTTATGGCCTGCAGAAGCGCGTGGAGCTGGCGCGCGCGCTGGTGGCGCGACCGCGCCTGCTGTTGCTGGATGAACCGATGGCCGGCATGACCGTCACCGAAAAAAGCGAGATGGCGCATTTCGTGCGCGCCGCGCGCACGCAGTTCGAGACGGCCATCCTGCTGATCGAACACGATATCGGTGTGGTCTTCGGCATCTCCGACCGCGTGGTGGTGCTCCAGCATGGCAGCAAGATCGCCGATGGCGCGCCGGTTGCGGTGCGTCAGGATGCCGCCGTGATCGATGCCTATCTGGGCGTGGCGCACGCCGACCCCCAGCCTCAAGAGGAGGCCGCGTGATGGCTGACTTCGATTGGGTCTTCTTTGCCGAAGTGCTGACCGGCGGCCTGCTCTCGGGGGTCATGTATTCGCTGGTGGCCATCGGCTTCGTGCTGATCTACAAGACCTCGGGCGTGCTCAACTTTGCCCAGGGTGCGCAGCTGCTGTTTGCGGCACTCACCTTCGCGAGTCTGGTGGAGCACGGCATTCCCTTTGCACTGGCCTTGCTGCTGACGCTGGCGGCGATGATCCTGCTGGGCTTGTCGATCGAACGGGTGGTGTTGCGGCCGCTGCAGAACCAGTCGCCGATGACCCTGTTCATGGCCACGCTCGGCCTGTCCTACGTCATCGAGGGCGCGGCGCAATTGCTGTGGGGTACGCAGGTGCATGCGCTGGAACTGGGCATCGCCGATACGCCGCTGCAACTGGGCGGGATGATGATCTCTTCCTTCGATCTTTTCGCAGCCGTCACCGCTGCACTGATGGTGGCGCTGCTGTCGGTCTTCTTCCGCTACACGCGCCTGGGGCTGGAGTTCCGGGCCCTGGCCGATGACGGCTTTGCCGCGCTGGCCGTGGGTTTGCGCCTGCCGCGCATCCTCGCGGCGGTGTGGGCGACGGCCGGTCTGATTGCACTGATCGCCGGATTGTTGTGGGGCGCGCGCCTCGGGGTGCAGTTCTCGCTCTCGCTGGTGGTGTTGAAGGCTCTGCCGGTGCTGGTGCTGGGCGGATTCGATTCGGTGCTGGGCGCCATCGTCGGCGGACTCTTGATCGGTGCGCTGGAAAAACTGGCGGAAGTCTATCTCGGCCCGCTGGTCGGCAGCGGCATCGAGGGCTGGTTCGCTTATGTCGCGGCGCTGGCCTTCCTGCTGGTCAGACCCAGTGGCCTGTTCGGCCAGCGTGCATTGCAAAGGGCATGACATGACCACTTCCATTGCTACACCTTCCCGCACGCTGTCCCATCGCAGCGCCTCCCTGCGCGGCGCATGGCCCTGGCTGCTCCTGCTGCTGGTGGCCTATGGCGTGCTGCCGTGGGCGGCCTCGGCCTATGTCATCGATGCCTTGCTGATTCCTTTTCTGGCGCTCTCGCTGGCGGCGGTCGGGCTGAACCTGTTGACCGGCTATGCCGGCCAGCTCTCGCTGGGCAGTTCGGCCTTCATGGCGGTGGGGGCCTTCGCCGCCTACAACCTCAATCTGCGCGTGGAGGGCTTGCCGCTGCTGGTCTCCATCGCCCTGGCAGGGCTGGCGGCAACTGCCATCGGTCTGGTCTTCGGCTTGCCCAGCCTGCGTTTGCGCGGCTTCTACCTGGCCGTCTCGACGCTGGCGGCGCAGTTCTTCGTGCAGTGGGTGCTGGTCAAGTTCAGCTGGTTCAGCAATGACAATCCCTCCGGCGTGATCGATGCGCCGGTGCTGGTGGTGGGCGGCCTCGCCTTCGATACGCCGGCCGGGCGCTATCTGTTCGCGCTGGGTATCGTCACCGTGCTGACCCTGCTGTGCTGGCGGCTGGTGCAGAGCCAGACCGGCCATCACTTCATCGCCGTGCGCGACAACGAACAGGCCGCCCGCGTGATCGGCGTGCCGGTGCTGCGCACCAAGCTGCTGGCCTTTGCGGTCTCGTCTTTCATCATCGGCGTGGCCGGCGTGCTGTGGGGCTTCGTCTACCTGCGCACGGTGGAGCCGGCCGGCTTCAATCTGGATCGCTCGCTGCAGATTCTCTTCATCGTCATCATCGGCGGCCTGGCGACGATACGCGGGGCCTTCCTGGGGGCGGCGCTGATCGTGGTGTTCCCGCTGCTGCTGTCGCGCCTGGGGAGCCTGCTGCTGGGGCAGTGGTTCGATTCGGGCGTGCTGGAGATGAGCCAGCGCATCGTGCTGGGGGCGCTGATCATCTTCTTCCTCATCGTCGAACCGCAGGGGCTGGCGGCGCTGTGGGAAAGGGCGCGCCGTCGCCTTCAGGCCCTTCATGCCCTTCATGCGCGCGCATCTTCCCCATAACTTTTTACCTTCACTTCCACACTCACCACGGAGAAGCTCTCTCACCATGCTGCACTCAAAATTATTAAAAACCTTCATTCTGGCGGCAGCCATGCTCTCTGCAGGCCTGCAAAATGCCCGTGCCGACGAACAATTCTTCCCCCTGCAGAGTTACCGGGTCGGTCCTTACGCCGCTGGCGGGACCGGCTTCTTTGGCGGTTTCATCGATTACCTGAACCTGGTCAACCTGCGCGATGGCGGCGTGGGCGGCGTCAAGCTGACCTGGGAAGAGGGCGAGACCCAATACGAAGTGGAGCGCGGCGTGGAAGTCTACGAGCGCCTCAAGCAGCGTCCCAACATCGCCACCTGGAATCCGCTCTCGGTGGGCATCGCCTATGCGCTGCTGGACCGCGTGACGGCCGACAAGGTGCCGCTGTTGACCATCAACCACGGCCGCACCGATACCACCGACGGGCGCGTGTTCAAGTACATCTTCCCGCTGCTGTTGAATCCCTATAGCGAGACCTCGGGCATCGTCAACTACATCGCCAGCAAGGAAGGCGGGACCGACAAGCTCAAGGGCAAGAAGATCGTGGTGCTCTATCACGGTTCGCCCTACGGCAAGGAGACCATTCCCATCTACCAGCTGCTGTCGGAAAAATATGGTTTCTCGCTGCAGCAGATCGAAGTGCCGCATCCGGGCAATGACCAGCAGGCGCAGTGGCTGGCGATCCGCCGTGCCAAGCCGGATTACGTGGTGCTGCGTGGCTGGGGCGTGATGAATCCGGTGGCCTTGAAGACGGCACAGAAGTCGGGCTTCCCGGCCGATCACATCATCGGCAACGTCTGGTCCAATTCGGAAGAGGACGTGATTCCCGCAGGCGATGCCGCCAAGGGTTACGTGGCCATCACCACCGTGGCCGCCGGGGCGCAGTACCCGGTGCTGCAGGATATCCAGAAGATCGTCTATGGCGCCGGCAAGGGTAACCTGCAGGATCCCAAGCGCATCGGCAGCGTCTATCACAACCTCGGCGTACTCAACGGCATCCTCAACGTGGAAGCGATCCGCATCGCCCAGGCGAAGTTCGGCAAGCGCACGCTGACCGGCGATGAAATCCGCTGGGGCCTGGAAAACCTCACCATCGATCAGGCGCGGGCTGCCGCCCTCGGTGCCAAGGGCTTGTTCCATTCCATCCACGTGACCTGGGACAACCACGAAGGCGATGGCCTGGTGGCCTTCCAGCAATGGGATGGCAAGCAGTGGCACGTGGTCTCGGACTGGATCGCGCCGGACTGGAAGCTGCTGCGTCCCATCATCGAAAAATCCGCCCTGGCCTATGCCAAGGAAAAGAACATCAAGGTGCGCAAGAGCATCGATGACTGATGATCACTGATGGCCGGCCCGGGACTTGCCGGGCCGCCTGCCTGTTCCTCTACCTCTGCATTTTTTTGAAAGGCCCAACCATGTCTGCCGTGCTCGCTCCCTCTTTCCATTCCGCTTCGCCTGCCTCTGGTCCGGTGCCGGGTCTGCCGCTTGCTGAACAGCCGGCGCATGTGATCCGTGACGATGCCGAAGCCATCGCCGTGGCCCATGCGCTGGCCAAACGCCTGGCCGAAGGCGCTTCTGAACGCGACCGCCTGCGCCGCTGGCCGGTGGAGGAAATCGAAGCCTATTCGCAAAGCGGCCTGTGGGCCATCAACGTGCCGCGTGCCTTCGGCGGGGCCGAAGTCTCCTATGCCACGCTGGCCGAAGTGATCGCCATCATCTCGGCGGCCGACCCCTCGCTGGGCCAGATCACGCAGAACCATCTGGGCTTCGTGGCGGCGGTGCGCACGGTCTCCGATCCCGAGCAGCAGAAGCGCTTCTTTGCCGATTTCCTGCGCGGCGTGCGCTGGGGAAATGCGTTTTCCGAATCGGGTTCCAAGCGCGCGGCGGACTTCGAGACGCGCTTCGTCGATGCGGGCGACCACGTGATCGTGACCGGCAAGAAGTTCTATTCCACCGGCGCACTGCTGGCGCATTACGTGCCCATCGTCGCCAATGACGAAGAGAACCGCACCTGGTACGTGGTGGCCGAGCGCAATGCGCCGGGCCTGACCGTGATCGACGACTGGTCAGCCTTCGGCCAGCGCACCACCCTGAGCGGCACCGTCATCATCGATCAGGTGAAGGTGCCCAAGACGCATCTGATCCCGGCCTACAAGGGCTATCTCGAACCCTCGGCCGATGGCGCCATCTTCCAGATCATCCAGGCTGCGGTGGATGTGGGCATCGCCCGCGCCGCCATTGCCGATACCCAGGACTTCGTGCGTACCAAGTCGCGGCCCTGGATCGACAGCCAGCGCGATCATGCCTGGGAAGATCCGTATTCCATCCAGGCCGTGGGTGACCTGCAGATCCGCCTGCACGCCAGCGAAGCGCTGCTGGAACGCGCCGGCCGCGCCATCGATGTTGCCGTGGCCGCGCCTGATGCCGAGAGCGTGGCGCGTGCGCAGATTCTGACGGCCGAAGCCAAGGTGCTCTCCACCGAGATCGCCATCCACGCCACCAACAAGCTCTTCGAACTGGCCGGCACGCGCTCCACCCTGGGCCAGTACAACCTGGACCGCCATTGGCGCAATGCGCGCACCCACACGTTGCATGATCCGGTGCGCTGGAAATATGCCATCGTCGGCAATTACTACCTCAATGGCATCAAGCCGCCCTTCCACGCATGGAGCTGAGATGAGTGCGCCGCTGTTGCAGATCGAGTCCATCGAGGTGGTCTACCAGGGCGCGCTGCTGGCCCTGGAGGAGGTCAGCCTGGAGGTGCGGCCCGGTGAAATCCATGCGCTTCTGGGGGCCAATGGCGCGGGCAAGTCGACCACGCTCAAGGCGGTCTCGCATCTGCTGCCGGCGCAGCGCGGGCAGGTGCGCGCCGGCCGCATTCTCTTCGATGGACATGATGTGGCCCGCAGCAGTCCGGCGCAACTGGTGCGGCTGGGGCTGGCGCAGGTGCTGGAAGGACGGCACTGCTTCAGCACCCTGACCGTGGAAGAAAACCTGCTGACCGGATGGCCGGGTCATTTCACGCGGCCAGCGGTGCTGCGCGAGGCGCTGGAGCGCATCTATGCCTTCTTCCCGCAATTGCAGCAGCGGCGCGGCAGTCTGGCCGGTCTGTGTTCGGGCGGCGAGCAGCAGATGCTGGCCATCGGCCGCGCGCTGATCTCGCGGCCGCGCCTGCTGGTGCTGGACGAACCCTCGATGGGGTTGGCCCCGAAGGTGGTGGCGGACATCTTTGCGCAGCTGAGCCGGCTCAATCGCGAGGAGGGTGTGGCTCTGCTGGTGGCCGAACAGAATTCGGCGGTGGCGCTGCAATACGCGCATCGCGCCACGGTGCTGGAGCATGGGCGTAGCGTTCTCGGCGATGAGGCCCGGGCGCTGCGGCAGCGTGACGATATCCGGTCTTTCTATTTTGGTGAGGGCCGGGCGTGGCAGGCGGCTGCTTGATGCGGCTGCTTGATGAGGCTGCTTAAGGCGGCTGCTTAATGCTGATGTGAAAGAGCATTAAAGTTACCTTAATGCTGGCGCAGATCAAAACAACGGCAATGAGCGCGCCAGCGCATCGACCCGGCTGACTATACTGGGCGCAAGGATGGCCGTACGGCAACAGGCTGTGCGGCCATCTTGCTTTCATAGTCTTCAGGATGATGCGATGTTCAATCAACTCAAAGCCACCTTCAAGTATTTCAACGACGCCGTACCCTTCAAGCTGGTACCGGCCCTCTTCGCCACGGCGGTCCTGATCCTGCTGCTGCTCACGCCCTGCCCGGCGGGGCTGGAGCCCAAGGCCTGGGCGCTGGTGGCGATCTTCCTCACCACCATCGTGGCCATCATCCTCAAAGTCATGCCCATCGGCGTGATGGCGATGATGGCCATCGTCATCGTCTCGCTCTCGCAGGTGACGTCCAACTCGTCCAAGGGGGCCATCGCCGATGCGCTGGCCAGTTTTTCCAATCCGCTGATCTGGCTCATCGTGGTGGCCATCCTGATTTCGCGCGGTCTGAAGAAGACCGGGCTGGGGCGGCGTGTCGGGCTGATGTTCATCGCCCTGCTGGGCAAGCGTACGGTGGGCATCGGCTACGGTCTGGCGATCTGCGAACTGGTGCTGGCGCCGTTCACGCCCAGCAATACGGCGCGCGGCGGTGGCATCGTGCACCCCATCATGAAGTCGATTGCCAACGCCTTCGATTCCGATCCGGCCAAGGGCACGCAGAACAAGGTCGGCACCTATCTGGCGCTGGTCAACTATCACGCCAACCCGATCACCTCGGCCATGTTCCTGACTGCCACGGCGCCCAATCCGCTGGTGGTCAACTACGTGGCCAAGGCCACCGGTCACGCACTGCAGCTGACCTGGACCACCTGGGCGCTGTGCATGCTGCTGCCCGGTCTGGTGTGCCTGCTGATCATGCCGCTGGTGATCTACCTGATCTCGCCGCCGGAGCTGAAGTCCACCCCCAATGCGGTCGATTACGCCCACAGTGAACTGGACAAGATGGGCAAGCTCGGCGCCAGCGAAAAGGTCATGCTGGGCACTTTCGCCTTGTTGCTGCTGCTGTGGGCCAATGTCCCGGCCATGCTGCTGGGGGCGGCCTTTACGCTCGATCCCACTGTGGTAGCGTTCGTGGGACTGTTCGTGCTCATCATCACCGGCACCATCGACTGGGATGACGTGCTCTCGGAAAAGAGCGCCTGGGATACGCTGGTCTGGTTCGGTGCGCTGGTGATGCTGGCCGAGCAGTTGAACAAGACGGGCGTCATCGCCTGGTTCTCCGAAGGCATGAAGGCCGCCATCGTTGCCAGCGGCATGGGATGGACGGCTGCGGCCGCGGTGCTGCTGATGGTGTTCGTGCTGTCGCATTACTTCTTCGCCAGTACCACGGCGCACGTCAGCGCGATGATGCTGGCCTTCCTCACGGTGGGCGCGCAACTGCTGCCGCCGCAGTACGTGGTCCCCTTCATGCTGATGATGACCGCCGGCTCGGGCGTGATGATGACGCTGACCCATTACGCCACCGGTACCTCGCCGATCATCTTCGGCAGCGGCTATGTTTCCATGGGCAAGTGGTGGGGCGTGGGCTTCGTGATGGCGATGGTGGAACTGCTGGTGTTTGCGACGGTGGGGATGGTGTGGTGGAAGGTGTTGGGATATTGGTAGAAAGGTGATGCTCTCGAAGCGGAGCAACATTGCCGGCTGTTGTTGGTGGTGCGGCTTAGCTTCGTGATCGGGCTGGGCCAGAATGCACCTTCCATCGTCACATCAGCGAGGTCTGCATCATGCGAGAAGTTGGTTCTATATCGCCAGGCGAGTTGCTTAAACGGGAGTTCCTGAAGCCCATGGGCATCACCCAATACCGTCTGGCCAAGGAAATCGGCGTCTCTCAATTGCGCATCAGCGAGATCGTCAATGGCAAGCGTGCCGTAACAGCCGATACTGATTTGCGGCTCGCACGCTTCTTCGGACTCTCCGATGGATACTGGCTGCGCGCGCAAGTCGCGTATGACACTGAAATCGCGCGTGAAAAGATGCGCGATGTGCTGGCTGGTATCAAGCAGTGGCAACCCAAGGAGCCGAGCCCGGTCTGAGGAGGCAGCGGCTTCAATGAAAATGACGGCTTCCCGAGGGAGCCGTCATTTTTTATTGCGTCAAGGTTCTGCGTACGCCGGAATCTCTTACTTCAGGTCCAGCACAATCCGCCCATCAATCTTGCCCTCTTCCATGCGCGCAAAGATGGCGTTGATGTTGTCCAGCTTGTCCCAGGTGAAGTGCGCCGCGACCTTGCCTTCGGCGGCGAAGACCAGCGACTCTTCCAGATCCTGGCGGGTGCCGACGATGGAGCCCCGCACGGTGATGCGCTTCAAGACCGTATTGAATACCGGCAGGCTGATGTCGCCCGGCGGCAGGCCGACCAGGGCCATGGTGCCGCGTGCGCGCAGGAAGCCGAAGGCCTGTTCCATCGCCTTGGGCGAGACCGCCGTCACCAGCGCACCATGCGCGCCACCGATGATGCGCTGGACCTCGGCCACCGCATTGTGGTCGCGGCCATCGACGGTGAGGTCCGCGCCCAGCTTCCTGGCCAGGGCCAGCTTGTCTTCGTGGATGTCGGCGGCGACCACGTGCATGCCCATGGCCTTGGCATACTGCACGGCCATGTGGCCCAGGCCGCCGATGCCGGAGATGACCACCCATTCACCGGGGCGTACCTCGGTTTCCTTCAAGCCCTTGTAGACGGTCACGCCGGCGCACAGCACCGGGGCAGCCGGGCCGAATTCCAGCGCGTCGGGCAGGCGGCCGACGAAGTTGGGATCGGCCAGGCCGTATTGGGCAAAGCTGCCGTTGACGGAATAGCCGGTGTTCTGTTGTTCGGCGCACAGGGTTTCCCAGCCGGTGCGGCAGGGCGAGCAGCAGCCGCAGGCCGTGTGCAGCCAGGGCACGCCCACGCGGTCACCTTCCTTGACGTGCTTCACGCCCGCACCCAGCGCGGCGACGTAGCCGGTGCCTTCGTGGCCGGGAATGAACGGGGGCGTGGGTTTGACGGGCCAGTCACCATGGGCCGCGTGCAGGTCGGTATGGCACACGCCGCTGGCTTCGAACTTGACCAGGATCTGGCCCGGACCCGGCGTCGGGACGGGCACTTGTTCGATGGACAGGGGCTTGCCGAATTCGCGGACGACGGCCGCTTTCATCATTTGCGTCATATGCGCTCCTCGGGGGGATCAACGGGATGCAAGGGCAGGGCGGCCTGCTTGTGCTGAATTGGCGGCCTGTTGTTCCTGCCTGCAAATGCCACTATCCTCCGCACCCGCGATGACGACAATCGATGATTGCGCATGGATTGATCCATGTCGCCCATCGTTGAAAAACTGCAGGGCGCGATCGCGCTGTTGCCGTCCGTTGATTACACTTCGCAGCGCCTTCGATACGGCCCTGACGGGCCTGCTCAGTCCGAACGGGGGCAGGGGCGCAGATGACTTCTCTTGCGCTGGTGTCACGTCCGGTCAGTCTGCGCTTCTTACTTTGCGATCACCACTTCCACATCGGTCTCCGCCAGCAACGCCGCCAGTTCAGGCGGGGGCGGAGCATCGGTGAAGAGCACGTCGATCTGCGAGAGGTGCGCCATCTTCACCAGCGCCTGCCGGCCGAACTTGCTGGCGTCGGCCACCAGCCAGACCTGGCGCGATTGTTCGATGATGGTCTGGGCCACCTTGACCTCGCGTGCATCGAAGTCGCGCAGCACGCCATCCATCTCGATGCTGGAGATGCCGATGATGCCGATGTCCACCTTGAACTGCCGGATGAAATCGATGGTGGCCTCGCCCACGATGCCGCGGTCGCGCGCGCGCACCACGCCCCCGGCGATGATGACCTCCAGCGCCGGATTGCTGGCCAGCGAGGTCGCCACGTTCAGGTTGTTGGTCACCACGTGCAGGTTCTTGTGCTGCTGCAGGGCGCGCGCCACTTCTTCGGTGGTGGTGCCCAGGTTGAGGATCAGCGAACAGCCGTCCGGCACCCGCGCCGCCACCGTGCGGCCGATGCGGCGCTTGGCCTCCGCATGCATGACCTGGCGCTCGGGATAGGCGATGTTCTCGGTCGAGGACAGCAGGCTGACCCCGCCGTGATAGCGCGCCAGCAGACTCGCATCGACCATGGCCTTGACGTCGCGGCGTACGGTCTGGGTCGTCACGTTCAGTTGCTGGGCCAGCTCTTCCACGGAAATGGTGCCGTGCTTGCGCACGCATTCCAGCAGCGTCTGTTGCCTGGGATTGAGCATGGAGGTGGTGGGAATTCGTTGATTTTTGGAAAACACTTTGGGCGCTATATGAACATTAAAAAACATAAACGAACATAAAACAACAAATAATTGTTGATTTACTTTCGGGATGTCGCTTATCTTACGGTGCACTGACAACTCTAGGGAAAGTCCGCGCGGCACGCTCGCTGTTGCGTAGCAGTACACCGGCATCGCGGCGGGCAATACGGTTCTTTCCCTCTGGCAATACGGTTTCAAACCGGCAGCAATACAGTCGGCAATACAGTCAGCAATACAGTTTCAACACAGTTTCAATACGGAACCAATACGGAGAAGCGGCGAATGACGCTCGAATATGATCTCTTGGTGGTCGGCGGCGGCATCAACGGCGCGGGCATCGCGCGCGATGCGGCCGGCCGCGGCCTGCGGGTGCTGCTGTGCGAACAGCATGACCTGGCCCAGCATACTTCCTCGGCCAGCACCAAGCTCATCCACGGCGGCCTGCGCTACCTCGAGTACTACGAATTCAAGCTGGTGCGCAAGGCACTGCAGGAACGCGAAGTGCTGCTGCGCTCGGCACCGCACATCATCTGGCCGCTGCGCTTCGTCATGCCGCACGACGCCAGCCAGCGCCCGGCCTGGATGATCCGCGCCGGCCTGTTCATGTACGACCACCTCGCCAGGCGCGAGATCCTGCCGCCCTCCGAAGGCGCCAACCTGAGCCGCCACGCCGCTGGTCAGCCGCTCAAGGGCGACTACCGCAAGGGCTTCGTCTATTCCGATGGCTGGGTCGATGATGCCCGCCTGGTGGTGTTGAATGCGATGGACGCGCAAGAACACGGTGCCCGCATCCTCACCCGCACCAAATGCATCAGCGCCCGCCGTGAAGGCAACCTCTGGCACGCCGTGCTGGAACAACAGCATGCCGGCGGCGTGCAGCAGGAAGAAGTGCGTGCCCGCGCCATCGTCAACGCCGCCGGCCCCTGGGCTGCGCGCTTTGCGCAGTCGGTGCCGCAGGCCAGGACCGGGCGCAGCCTGCGCCTGATCAAGGGCAGCCACATCGTGGTCAAGCGCCTGTTCGATCACCCTTACGCCTACATCTTCCAGAATCCGGACAAGCGCATCATCTTCGCCATCCCCTACCAGGAAGAATTCACCTTGATCGGCACCACCGATCTCGAATACCACGGCGATGCCGGCAAGGTCGAGATCGATGCGCAGGAGATCGAGTATCTCTGCGAGATGGCCAACCGCTATTTCAAGCGCCAGATCAGCCAGGCCGACGTGGTGTGGACCTACTCGGGCGTGCGTCCGCTGCTGGACGACAGCGCCGAGAATGCCTCGGCCATCACGCGCGACTACCTGCTCGAATGTGACGATGCCGGCGCCCCCATGCTCAACGTCTGGGGCGGCAAGATCACCACCTATCGCAAGCTGGCCGAAGAAGCGCTGTCCATGCTGGCCCCGCATCTGGGCGCATCGAGCAAGCCGTGGACGGCCGGTGCGCCGCTGCCCGGCGGCGACCTGGAACAGCCCGGCAAGATGGTGGCGCGCTATGACTTCGATGCCTGGCTGCGCAAGTTCCAGGCGCGCCATCCGTGGCTGCCGGTTGAGCTTGCCCATCGCTATGCACGCAGCTATGGTTCGCGCGTGGAGCAGATCATCGGCCAGGCCGACAGCCTGGCCGCGCTGGGCGAAGAACTGACACCGGGCCTCTACGAGGCCGAAGCGCGCTATCTGGTGCAACACGAATGGGCGCGCGGCGCGGACGACATCCTGTGGCGCAGGAGCAAGCTGGGCCTGCATTGCGGGCCGCAGCACAGAGGACGACTGGAGGCGTGGCTGGCCAGTGTGCCGGACCCCGCCGCCCCAGTCCCCCACTGAGCCAGGTCGTCGCACACCATCAATCAAAAAAATGTAGCGAGGAGACAGCGTGACCCTGGAACTGAAACAAGTGGCCAAGACGGTCGGTGCCGAAACGCACCTCTATCCGCTTGACCTGAACCTTGCCAAAGGCGGCATCAATGTCCTGCTGGGGCCGACCCAGGCGGGCAAGACGTCGCTCATGCGCATCATCGCCGGGCTCGACAAGCCCACCGCAGGACGCGTGCTGGTCGATGGCCAGGACGTGACCGGCGTGGGCGTGCGCGAGCGCAACCTGGCGATGGTGTACCAGCAATTCATCAACTATCCCGGCCTGACGGTGTTCGAGAACATCGCCGCGCCGCTGCGTCTGCAGAAGCAGCCGGCACAGACCATCACCCAGCGCGTCAACGAGATCGCCGAGAAGCTGCACATCGCCCATCTGCTGCAACGTCTGCCGCTGGAACTCTCCGGCGGCCAGCAGCAGCGCTGCGCACTGGCACGTGCGCTCATCAAGCGCGCGCCGCTGGTGCTGCTGGATGAACCGCTGGTCAACCTCGACTACAAGCTGCGCGAGGAATTGCGCAGCGAACTGATTTCTCTCTTTGCCACCGGCGACACCACCGTGGTCTATGCCACCACCGAGCCGCAGGAAGCACTGCTGCTGGGCGGGCACACCGCCGTGATGCACGAGGGCCGCCTGCTGCAGTTCGCGCCGACGCTGGAACTGTTCAACAGTCCGGCCTCCACGCAGGTGGCCGCGATCTTCAATGATCCGCCGATGAACCTGCTGGAGGCCACGGCCATCTCCTCTGCGCATGGCGTGGCGGCGATCCGCATGAACGACGGTAGCGTGCTGGAAATCGCCGGCCGCCAGCTGGCCTTGTCCGAAGGCCAGCCCTGCAAGCTGGGCATCCGCTGCAACGACGTGCGCCTGGAAGCGCTCAGCGCACCGGGCGTGAGCCTGGGATGCAGCGTGTCGCTGGCCGAACTCTCCGGTTCCGAAACTTACCTGCACCTGCGCCATGGCGATGTGCCGCTGGTGGCGCAGCTGTCGGGCGTGCATGAAGTGGCCATCGGCAGCACGGTGCAAGTGAGCATCGCCGCCGCCAAGGCTTTCCTGTTCGATACACAAGGGCGCCTGTTGAGCGCTCCGCTGGAGACTCGCTGACATGGCCCGCATCGAATTCAAGAACCTCGGCCACGCCTACGGCAGCAACCCGGCCAGCCTCAAGGATTACGCCCTGCAACCCATGAACATGGTGTGGGAAGACGGTGGCGCCTACGCCTTGCTCGGTCCCTCGGGCTGCGGCAAGTCCACGCTGCTCAATATCATTTCCGGTCTGCTGCAGCCCTCCGAAGGGCAGGTGCTCTTCGATGGCCGCGACATGACCCGCATGGCCACGCGCGAGCGCAACATCGCCCAGGTGTTCCAGTTCCCGGTGCTGTACGACACCATGAGCGTGTTCGACAACCTGGCCTTCCCCCTGCGCAACCGCAAGATGCCCGAGCGCGAAGTGCAGGCGCGCGTGCGCGAGATCGCCGAGATGCTCGATCTCACCCGCGACCTCAAGCAGCGCGCCGCCGGTCTGTCGGCCGATGCCAAGCAAAAGATTTCGCTGGGCCGTGGCCTGGTGCGCAAGGACGTGGCGGCGATCCTGTTCGATGAACCGTTGACGGTGATCGATCCCCACATGAAGTGGGAACTGCGCCAGAAGTTGAAGGAAATCCACCATCAGCTCAAGCTCACCCTCATCTACGTCACCCACGACCAGGTGGAAGCACTGACCTTCGCCGATGAAGTGGTGGTGATGACCGAGGGCAAGGTGGTGCAGCAGGGCAAGCCGGAGGCCTTGTTCCTGCGTCCCGATCACACCTTCGTCGGCTATTTCATCGGCAGCCCCGGCATGAACTTCTGCCCGGTGCGCGTGGAAGGCGATGCGGTCCTGCTGGGTCACCAGCGCGTGCAGGTCGAGGCCGCGCAATTGCAGGCCTTGAAGAACAGCAATGGAGACCTGAAGCTGGGCATCCGTCCCGAGTTCGTCGAACTGGCCGCGCCCGGCACGGCCGGTGCGGTCAGTGCCGAGATCACCCAGGTGCAGCACCTGGGCACCAGTCAGCTGGTGACGGCACAGTGCGAGGGCATGAGCGTGAAGGCCCGCGTTGCGCCCGAGATGAAGATCGCCACCGGCCCGCACTGGCTGCGGCTGGCCAAGCCCGAGACGATCTACTTCAGCAACGACCAGAGAATAGGACGCTAAGCCATGAACAAGCCCTACAACAACAAGGCCTGGTTCTTCATCCTCCCGGTCTTTCTGACGGTGGCCTTCTCGGCCATCATTCCGCTGATGACGGTGGTCAACTATTCGGTGCAGGACATCATCAGTCCCGAGCAGAAAGTCTTCGTGGGTCTGGACTGGTTCCGCGAGGTCATGCGCGACGGCGAGCTGCATGCGGCGCTGCTGCGTCAGCTGATCTTTTCCTTCTGCGTGCTGCTGGTGCAGATCCCGCTGGGCATCGGCCTGGCGCTGGCGATGCCGCACAAGGGCTGGAAGTCCTCGGCCACGCTGGTGATCCTGGCCATGCCGCTGCTGATTCCCTGGAACGTGGTCGGCACCATCTGGCAGATCTTCGGCCGTGCCGACATCGGCCTGGGTGGCTACCTGCTCAACCTGCTGGGCATCGACTACAACTACGCCTCCAATTCGCTGGACGCCTGGCTGACCGTGCTGGTGATGGACGTCTGGCACTGGACGCCGCTGGTGGCGCTGCTGGCTTTTGCCGGGCTGCGCTCGATTCCGGATGCCTACTACCAGGCCGCGCAGATCGATGGCGCCAGCCGTTGGGCGGTGTTCCGTTTCATCCAGCTGCCCAAGATGCGCGGCGTGCTGGTGATCGCGGTGCTGCTGCGTTTCATGGACAGCTTCATGATCTACACCGAGCCCTTCGTGCTCACCGGTGGCGGTCCCGGCAACTCGACTACCTTCCTGAGCCAGTACCTCACGCAGAAAGCCGTGGGCCAGTTCGACCTCGGACCGGCGGCCGCCTTCTCGCTGATCTACTTCCTCATCATCCTGCTGTTGTCCTTCGTGCTCTACAACTGGATGCAGAGCGCCGGCAACAACGCCAATGCTTCGGGTGGCCAACATGAATAAGAACCAGGACAAGACCTTCACGCGCATGCTGGTGATGCTGGTCTACATCGCCTTCACGCTGGTGCCGCTGTACTGGCTGCTGAACACGTCGCTGAAGACCAACGAGGAAACCCTGTCGGTCTTCACGCTCTGGCCCAACGCGCCCACGCTGGATAACTACAAGGTGATCTTCACCGATCCCTCGTGGTATTCGGGCTACATCAACTCCATCATCTACGTGGCCATGAACACGGTCATGTCGCTGCTGGTAGCCCTGCCTGCAGCCTATGCCTTCTCGCGCTATCGCTTTCTGGGCGACAAGCACATGTTCTTCTGGCTGCTGACCAACCGCATGACGCCGCCGGCGGTGTTTTTGCTGCCGTTCTTCCAGCTGTATTCCACCATCGGCCTGTCGGATACGCATATCGCGGTGGCGCTGGCACACATGCTCTTCAACGTGCCGCTGGCGGTGTGGATCCTGGAAGGCTTCATGTCGGGCGTGCCGCGCGAGATCGACGAGACGGCCTACATCGATGGCTTCTCCTTCCCGCGTTTCTTCCTGCGCATCTTCCTGCCGCTGATCAAGTCGGGCGTGGGCGTGACGGCCTTCTTCTGCTTCATGTTCAGCTGGGTGGAGCTGCTGCTGGCCCGTACGCTCACCTCGGTCAATGCCAAGCCGATCAGTGCCATCATGACCCGCACCGCCTCGGCGGCGGGCATGGACTGGGGCATCCTGGCAGCGGCCGGCGTGTTGACGATTGTTCCGGGAGCGTTGGTGATCTGGTTCGTGCGCAACCACATCGCCAAGGGCTTCGCGATGGGGAGAGTGTGATCATGGGAAATGCATTGTCGTGGATGTCGTGGACGCCACCGGTAGCGATCTTTTTCGTGTGCGTGGTGCTGATGCTGATCGGCATGACGGTGTGGGAAATCCGCTCGCCGACCATCGAACGCAAGGGATTTTTGCCCATGCGCACCACCAGGGGTGATCGACTGTTCATCGGTCTGTTGAGTGCGGCCTACATCAACCTGGCCTGGGTGGGACTGACCGATATGGATCAGTGGTATGCCGCCGTGCTGGGTTTGCTGGCGCTGGTGCTGATCATGCGCAAGGGCTGATCGGATGGCATGACTACCGTTCGTCCTGAGTAGCGGCGTGGCCGCGTATCGAAGGCGCTCTGGATTCTGAGCGTCCCTTCGACAGGCGCATGAGCGCCTTCGACACGGCCCTGGCGGGCCTGCTCAGTCCGAACGGTGTGTGATGGTGGTACGACTGAGTTTCAGTGGATGGCAGCAGGCAACAGATCTGTAATCACAATGGACGTCCGGGGATTCTCCTTCCCTACCCGGCACGCCAATTCAGGGGAAGGTGACGAGGAGACATGATGCAGAACATGCGGAAAATCAAACTGACCGTGCTGGTCGCCGCCATGGCTATGGCCGGGGTGGCCGGTAATGCCTGGGCCGACATCAAGGCCGCCGAAAAATGGGTGGATTCGGAGTTCCAGCCCAGCACGCTCTCGCGTCCGCAACAGGTCAGCGAGATGCAATGGTTCATCGACGCCGCCGCCAAGCTCAAGGCCAAGGGCGTCAAGGAAATCCACGTGGTCTCGGAGACCCTGGATACGCACGCCTACGAGTCCAAGACCCTGGCCAAGGCCTTCGAGGAAATCACCGGCATCAAGGTGATCCACGACGTGATCCAGGAAGGCGACGTGGTGGAAAAGATGCAGACCTCGCTGCAATCGGGCAAGTCCATCTATGACGGCTGGGTCAATGACTCCGACCTGATCGGTACCCACTACCGCAATGGCCAGACCGTGGTGCTGACCGATTACATGGCCGGTCCCGGCAAGGAATACACCAACCCCGGTCTGGACCTGAAGGACTTCATCGGCACCAGCTTCACCACCGCGCCCGATGGCAAGCTCTACCAGCTGCCCGACCAGCAGTTCGCCAACCTGTACTGGTTCCGCGCCGACTGGTTCGCGCGCAAGGACCTGCAGGACAAGTTCAAGGCCAAGTACGGCTATGAACTGGGCGTGCCGCAGAACTGGTCGGCCTACGAAGACATCGCGGCCTTCTTCACCAATGACGTGAAGGAACTCGATGGCAAGAAGATCTACGGTCACATGGACTACGGCAAGAAGGACCCCTCGCTGGGCTGGCGTTTCACCGATGCCTGGCTGTCCATGGCCGGTGCCGCCGACAAGGGCTTGCCCAACGGCTTGCCGGTCGATGAATGGGGTATCCGCGTGGCTGACGACAAGTGCACCCCGGTGGGCGCTTCGGTCTCGCGCGGTGGTGCCACCAACTCGCCGGCCGCGGTCTACGCCCTGACCAAGTATCTGGACTGGATGAAGAAGTACGCCCCGCCTGAAGCGCTGGGCATGACCTTCTCCGAGGCCGGTCCGGTGCCCTCGCAAGGCCACATCGCGCAGCAGATCTTCTGGTACAGCGCCTTCACCGCCAGCATGACCAAGCAGGGTCTGCCGGTGGTCAATGCCGACGGCTCGCCCAAGTGGCGCATGGCGCCCGGCCCGCATGGCCCGTACTGGAAGGATGGCATGCAGAACGGCTACCAGGACGTCGGTTCGTGGACCTTCCTGAAGAGCACCCCGCCGGACCAGATGGCCGCCGCCTGGCTGTATGCGCAGTTCACGACCTCCAAGACCGTCTCGCTGAAGAAGTCCATCGTCGGCGTGACCTTCATTCGTGACTCCGATATCCGTTCCGACTACTTCACCAAGAACGCCGCCAAGTACGGCGGCCTGATCGAGTTCTACCGCAGCCCGGCACGGGTGGCGTGGACCCCGACCGGGACCAACGTGCCTGACTATCCGAAGATGGCCCAGCTGTGGTGGAAGAACATCTCCTCGGCCATCTCCGGCGAGAAGACTCCGCAAGGTGCGATGGACAACCTGGCCGAAGAGATGGACGGTATCATGGCCCGCCTGCAGCGCGCCGGCATGAAGCAGTGCGCACCCAAGCTGAACCCGAAGAAGGACCCGGCCACCTGGCTGTCCGACAAGGGCGCACCGTGGGCCAAGCTGGCCAATGAAAAGCCCAAGGGCGAGACCATCCCCTACGACAAGCTGTTGCAGGCCTGGAAGGATGGCCGCGTACGCTGATGCGTACTGACTGGCATCATGCTTGAGAAGACGCCATTCCGGCGGTGTCGGGATGGCGTTTTCGTGTTTTTATGTGTACGTTTTTTTTGTTAGTTTTTCGGTAGTAAAAATTTAGTCTTTCCGTTTTCAAACCTTAGTTTTTCAGTACGTCTGCAAGGAACAGTCATGGCTTATCTGCTCGCCCTCGACCAGGGTACCTCCAGCTCGCGCAGCATCATCTTCGACCAGAGCGGCGCCATCGTCGCCACCGCCCAGCAGGAATTCCCGCAGATATTCCCGCAGCCGGGCTGGGTCGAGCACGATCCCCTGGATCTCTGGCACAGCCAGTTGCAGACCGCGCAGAAGGTGCTGGCACAAAGCGGTATCAAGGCCGAAGAACTGACGGCCCTGGGCATCACCAACCAGCGCGAGACCACCGTGGTGTGGGAGCGCGCCACCGGCAAGCCGGTCTACAACGCCGTGGTCTGGCAGGACCGCCGCGCCGAAGTGGTGTGCGCTTCCTTGCGTGAACGCGGCCTGGGCGAGGCCATCCAGAAGAAGACCGGGCTGGTGCTCGATCCTTATTTTTCCGGCACCAAGCTGCGCTGGATCCTCGATAACGTCGAGGGCCTGCGTGCGCGTGCCGAGCGCGGCGAGCTGCTGTTTGGCACGGTCGATTCCTGGCTGGTCTGGAACCTCACCGGTGGTCGCCTGCATGTGAGCGATGTCTCCAATGCCTCGCGCACCATGCTGTGGAATATCCATACCGGTGCCTGGGATGAAGAGCTGCTGCAATGGCTGGGCATTCCTGCATGCATGTTGCCCGAGGTACATGCCTCGGCGCACATCTATGGCGAGATCGATGCACAGCACCTGGGCGCAGCGGTGAAGATCGGCGGCATCGCCGGCGACCAGCAGTCGGCCCTGTTCGGCCAGGCCTGCGTGCGTCCCGGCATGGCCAAGAATACCTATGGCACCGGCTGCTTCATGCTGCTGCATACCGGTGACCAGTGCGCGACCTCGCACAACGGCCTCATCAGCACGGCCGCCTGCCAGGTCGATGAACGCAAACAATATGCGCTTGAAGGCAGTGTCTTCATCGGCGGTGCCGTGGTGCAGTGGCTGCGCGATGGCTTGAAGGCGATCAAGACCTCCACCGACGTCGAAGGCCTGGCCTGCACGGTGGAAGATTCAGGCGGGGTGGTGTTCGTGCCGTCCTTCACGGGGCTGGGCGCACCGTACTGGAACCCTGCGGCCAAGGGGGCCATCGTTGGCCTGAGCCGTGGCAGCACGGTGGCGCACATCGCGCGTGCCGCGCTGGAATCGATTGCCTTCCAGAGCACGGCCTTGCTCAATGCGATGGTGCGCGATGCGGTCTCGCCCATTACTGAACTGCGCGTGGATGGCGGCGCGGCGGCCAACAACCTGTTGCTGCAATTCCAGGCCGACCTGCTGGGCATTCCGGTAATCCGTCCGCAAGTCACCGAGACCACGGCGCTGGGCGCAGCCTACCTGGCCGGCGTGGCCACGGGCGTCTATCGCGATCTGTCGGAGTTGTCCTCGCAATGGCGCATGGAGCGTACCTTCGAGCCGCACTTCACGCGCGAGCAGGCGCAGGAACGCATCCACGCGTGGGAGTCGGCGATTGGCCAGGTCAGCGCTGGCTGAGCCGGCGCAGACGCAAGCTGGCGCCGGACCTCAGGCAGGGGTGCCGGTGCTGAGCAGCTGCATGGTATCGAGGTGGCTCAGACGGGCCCACTCCTCGCCGCCGCGCGCGACGATGGTGTCGGCTTCGGGCGTGGCCATGAGGTCGAGGATCTCGGTGTCGCTCATTTCCATGTTGTCGTTGTAGCGGAACACCTTCAACACCGGGCGCGTCAGGTCTTGCGCATTCTGGCGGATCACGAAGCCGGTGCGGCCCGATTCCAGCTTGACGATGGAGCCCACCGGATAGATGCCCAGGGTCTTGACGAAGGCCAGGAACATGGCGCGGTCGAAGTGGCCGTTCCAGGAAGCCATGCTGGAAATGGCCTCGGCCGGATCCCAGGCGCGCTTGTAGGGACGGTCCGAAGTCAGCGCGTCATACACGTCGCAAATGGCGGCCATGCGCGCATACAGGCTGATCTGGCCACTGCGCAGCGCATCCGGATAGCCGTTGCCATCCATCTTTTCGTGGTGGTGCAGGCAGACGTCGCGCGCATAGTCGGGCACGTTGGGGTCCAGGCTCAGGTATTTGTAACCCAGCTCGGGATGCTTCTTGACCTGGGAAAATTCCTCGTCGGTCAGCTTGCCGGGCTTGTTGAGCAATTCATGCGACAGGAAGGCCTTGCCCACATCGTGCAGGAAGCCGCCCAGGCCGGCTTCGCGGCAGGCGTTCTCGTCCAGTCCCAGGGTGCGGCCCAGCGCCACCATCAGGGCACAGACCGCCACCGAGTGCAGGTAGGTATATTCATCGGCCATCTTCAGGCGCAGCACGCTGAGGGTGCCGTTGGGGCTTTGCAGCACCGCGCCGGCAATCTCTTCCACCACCGTGACGCAGCGCTCCATGTCCAGCGCCTTGCCCAGACGGGCTTCGCTGAACATGGCCTTGGTGGCTTTCTTGGCAGTCTCGCGCAGGGCCACGGCGTCCATCAGCGTGGTATCGATGTCCGGGCCGGGAGGCAGGTCAGGTAATTCGGGGACGACGCTGGCCTCATCTTGCGCCGGCAGTTCATCGCCGCCATCGCCGCCATCATCGGCTTCGTCCACGTCCAGGCCGCGTTCGGTATCGATCCAGCAATACGGGATGCCGCTGGCGTGCGCCTGCCTGAGCTCGCTGTCGCTCTTGAGCAGGAACTTGTTCTTCCAGAACGGGTGGTCCAGCCAGGCTGCTTCAAAGCCGGAAAAATACATACCGAGGACCAGGTCCTCCGTTTTAATTTTTTTCAACATTTCTCGTACATCTTTCCGGCGAGCCGGGAGGGGGACTTGGCATCCCGGGCCACTGGCGGTGGAGCGCCGAGGGTCGCGGGGCGGGATTGCCGGTCGTTAATCATCTCATATGCATGTGCATATGTGAAAGCTTCTGTTTGTTGTGATTTTACCCACAAGCGCGTTTGTCGGTGTTCACCGACGGGCCAAGACGAAAAAAAGCCCGTCCGGGGGATGGACGGGCTGAAAGATCCGCTGGATGTCGTCGCAGCGGACAAGGGGAAGAGGAGTCCCGATGTGCTCACTGTAGGCCCCGAAAATTAAGCCAGACTTAAATGCGCAGAAAAGCTTGGACCAGCCCCCGCAGGCAAAGGGGACGGCACTTTCCGGCGGGTAACGTGGCATGCGCGCATCACTTCATCCCTCTTTTGCGGGAAGTGCATGAATTTGTAAAATTCCGGAGCGCCCGCTGGTACGCTTGAGCACACCCGGATGGCATCAAGACCACGGGGATATCCGGGAGAGTCAGCCGGGCCAGACCACACCCCATCCTGCCCCCGGATGCCGGCGCCGCTGCGCGCCGGTGCCGGGCCATGCGGCCATCCGCGGTTTCTTCTGATCAGGACATCATGACATCGACTTCCCTGCGTACCCGGCTCATCGCTCTCTGTGCCGGCATTGTCGTGCTGGCCATGCTGGCCATCGTGCTGACCAACTTCCTCACGGCGCGCTCGCGCACCATGAGCGCGCTGGACGGGCAGATGGCCCAGCTGGCGCAGAGCCACGCCTCGGCCATTGCCGAATGGGCCGACGCCAGGAAGCTGGTGGTGACGTCCATCAAGCAGGCCGCCGACGCGGCCGATCCGCTACCCTTCGTGAAGGCGGCCGAGACTGCCGGCGGCTTCGACCTGGCCTATGTGGGCTATGCCGACAAGCACGCGGTGTTCTCGCAGCAGCGCAGCCGCGCGCCCGATTACGACCCGACCAAGCGCCCCTGGTACCAGCTGGCCGCTTCCAGCAAGGGGCCGGTACTGACGGCCCCTTACACCAGCGCCAGTACCGGCAAGCTGCTGGTGACCTTTGCCGAAGCCATCACCAAGGATGGTCAGGTGACCGCCGTGGCGGCGGCCGACGTGCTGCTCGACAGCGTGGTAGCCGACGTGGTGGCCATCAAGCCGACCCCCGACAGCTATGCCTTCCTGGTCGACCTGGGCGGCAAGATCATCGCCCATCCGAATGACAAGCTGCGCCTGAAACCCTTGTCCGACCTCGATGCCGGCATCAGTGCGCAATCGCTGGCGGCGGCCATGGCGGCCAGCGGCCATCAGGAACTGTCGCTGGACGGGCGCCGGCAGATGCTCTATGCCGCCCGCGTGGCCGGCACCGACTGGCTGCTGGTAGTGGCGCTGGACCGTGCCGATGCACTGGCTTCGCTGACCGCCATGCTGGCCAGCTCGGGCGTGATGGCCGTGCTGGTGACGATATTGGCGGCGCTGGTGCTGGGCGCACTGATTTCTCGCGTGCTGCGCCGGTTGTCAGTGGTGCAGCGGGCCCTGGAGGAGATCGCCGATGGCGATGGCGACCTCACCCGCCGTCTCGATACCCAGGGCAGCACCGATGAACTGGGGCGCATCAGCGCCGCGTTCAACCGCTTCGTGGACAAGGTGGAGCACGTCATGCTCGATATCCGCGAGGCCAGCCACACCATCCACGCGGCCACGCGCGATATCGCCAGCGGCAACATGGACCTGTCGCAGCGCACCGAATCCCAGGCCAGCTCGCTGGAGCAGACCGCCGCCGCCATGGAGGAGCTGACCTCCAGCGTGCGCCAGAATGCCGACAACGCCCAGCAGGCCAATGCACTCTCGCAATCGGCTTCCGAGATCGCCGGGCGGGGCGGCGCGATGGTGGAGCAGGTGGTGCAGACCATGAGCGCCATCAATGCCTCCTCGCAAAAGATCGTGGACATCATCAGCGTGATCGATGGCATCGCCTTCCAGACCAATATCCTGGCCCTCAATGCAGCGGTGGAAGCGGCGCGCGCCGGCGAGCAGGGGCGCGGCTTCGCGGTGGTGGCCTCGGAGGTGCGTTCGCTGGCCCAGCGCTCGGCCACGGCGGCCAAGGAAATCAAGGTCTTGATCAGCGATTCGGTGGAGCAGGTGCGGGCCGGCGAGCAAACCGTCGGCCAGGCCGGCAGCACCATCCGCAGTGTCGTGGAGAGCGTGCGCAAGGTCAGCGAGGTGGTCGCCGAGATCACCTCGGCCAGCCGCGAGCAAAGCCAGGGCATCCAGCAGACCAACGACGCCGTGGCGCACATGGACCAGGCCACCCAGCAAAACGCGGCACTGGTGGAAGAAGCCGCCGCCGGCGCACAGCAATTGCAGGAGCAGGCGGCACGGCTGGCCGAGGTGGTGGCGCTGTTCCGCTTGCGGGATGCCGAGCGGCAATGACGGCTTGCTGGCCGGGGGCCGCTGGTGGCGGTATGTAGGCTGCCAGGGCATTCACGCTCAGGCGGGTATATGAAGAAAAACGCGCTGGCGTGCAGGTCAGCGCGTTTTTTCATTCATGCGGTCGACTTCATCAGTGAAGTTCAGCGCTCGCGGACATCCGGCAGCAGTACCGTCAGCACCCCCGCCAGCGGCAGGAAGGCACACAGGCCATAGACCCAGGCGATTCCATACAGGTCGGCCAGGTGGCCCAGCAGGGCCGCACCGATGCCGCCAAAGCCGAACATCAGCCCGAAGAACACGCCGGCGATCATGCCGACCTTGCCCGGCACCAGCTCTTGCGCATAGACCACGATGGCGGAGAAGGCCGATGAGATGACCAGCCCGATCACCACGGACAGGATGGCCGTCCAGAACAGGTTGGCATGCGGCAGCAGCAGGGCGAAGGGGGCGGCGCCCAGGATGGAGATCCAGATCACCAGCTTGCGGCCGATGCGGTCGCCGATCGGGCCGCCGACGAAGGTGCCCACCGCCACCGCACCCAGGAACAGGAACAGGTACAGCTGGGACGAAGCCACCGACATCTGGAAGCGTTCGATCAGGTAGAAGGTGAAGTAGCTGGTGAAGCTGGCCATGTAGAAGTACTTGGAGAACACCAGCAGCGCCAGCACCACCAGCGCGCGACGCACGGTGGCCGGCGGCAGCGTATGGGCGGCGCGGGGTTTGCCCCGGCCCTTGTTGGCCGCCAGGTGGCCGCGATACCAGCGCGACACCCGCGAGAGCACTACGATGGCCAGCGCTGACAGCAGCACGAACCAGGCCACGTTGCCCTGGCCATACGGCACCACGATGGCCGCAGCCAGCAGCGGCCCAAAGGCCGAGCCGGCGTTGCCGCCCACCTGGAAGGTCGATTGCGCCAGGCCGAAGCGTCCGCCCGAGGCCATGCGGGCGATGCGCGAGGCTTCCGGGTGGAAGGTGGAGGAGCCCACGCCGATCAGGGCGGCCGCCAGCAGGAAGGCGCCGAAGCTGCCCGCCAGCGCCAGCAGCACGATACCCATCAGGGTGGCCACGGCACCGGTGGGCAGCAGCCAGGGCTGCGGATGGCGGTCGGTATACATGCCGATCCACGGTTGCAGCAGCGAAGCGGTGACCTGGAAGGTCAGCGTGATCAGCCCGACCTGGGTGAAGGTCAGGCCATAGCCGCTCTTGAGCATCGGGTAGATCGAGGGCAGCAGCGCCTGGATCATGTCGTTGATCAGGTGCGCGCCGCCGCAGGCCAGGATGATGCTCATCACCAGCGGCTGGGCGGCGATGGCGGCAGAGGCATTGGCCGCGGTGGAGGCGCCCGAAGCGCTGGAGGGCGCGGAGGCGTTGGAGGTGTTGGAGTCGGTGGCACTGGTCATGGTGTCTGGTCAGGCAAGCAGGAGGAGGACTCGAAGCGTATCATTGGCACCTATTCATGCTGATGACACTTGTTAGCGATTAAATGCCATGCGTGCCAACCTGACCTCCGTGTGCCCCAGCGCCGAAGTGGATACCTTCCAGCACCTGCCCAGCAGCGTGGTGGCCTTTGCCCGTGAACTGTCCTGCCGCGACCTGCTCACGGCGCACTCCCATCGCCGCGGCCAGTTGCTCTATGCGGTGGAGGGCGTGATGCAGGTGCGCACCCCGCAAGGCGTGTGGCTGGTGCCGCCGCAGCGGGCGCTGTGGCTGCCGCCCTGGGTGGAGCATGAAATTCTGATGCTCAGCAAGGTCAGCATGCGCACCCTCTACATCGATCAGGCCCACGGGCGCGAGATCGGTGAGCAGTGTCGTCTGCTGGAGGTGTCGGTGCTGCTGCGCGAACTGATCCTGGCCATGCTGGCCGAGCCGCGCGATTATGCGCCGCACAGCCGTGCCGGCCATGTGGCCGAGCTGATCCTGTCGGAACTGGCCCGTGCGCCAGCCATTCCGGTGGCCATCCCGTGGCCGCGCGACCGCCGCCTGCAGGCGATCTGCGAAGCCATCCTGGCCGATCCGGGGCGGCAGTTTTCGCTGGCCGACTGGGCCGGCATGGGCGGGGCCAGCGTGCGCACGGTGATCCGGCTCTTTCCCAAGGAAACCGGTTTGCAGTTCCGCCACTGGGTGCAGCAGGTGCACCTGAGCGAAGCCCTGGTGCGTCTGGCACGCGGCGATGCGGTGGGCGTGGTGGCGCAGGCGCTGGGCTACCGCAGCCAGAGCGCGTTTTCCAACATGTTCCGCAAGGCCTTGCGCACCACGCCCAATCATTATTTGCCGCGTCAGGACCGGCGCCGCATCACGCTGGCGCAATAGCTGCGCGGATCAGCCCAGCAAGTGCAGGCAAATGCTGGCAAATGCAGGCACACTGGCGGACTCGTTCGTTCTCAATGGAGTCTGCATGGTTCACCCCCAGCGCCTGCCCGCCATCACCCGCGAGGCGATGCGTCCCGACCAGACCGCGATGCTCGATGCCATCCTGGCCGGCCCGCGCAAGAATCTCAACGGCCCCTTCGTGGCCTGGATCCACAGTCCGCCCCTGGGCGAGCTGGCCCAGCGTCTGGGGGCTTTCTGCCGCTACGATACCGGCTTGCCGCTGCGCCTGTCGGAGCTGGCCATCCTCACCACGGCGGCGTGCTGGCAATCGCAAGCGGAGTGGTTCATCCACCTGCCCATCGCCATCGAGGCCGGCATCGCGCCGGAGCTGGCCGAACAGATTCGCCTGGGCCGGACGCCCCGTTTCGTGGCCGAGGATGAAGCGCTGATCTGGCGTTTCACCACCGAGCTGTACCGCGACAAGCGGGTCACCGATGCCACCTATGCGCAAGCCTGCGAGATGTTCGGTCTGCAGGTGGTGGTGAACCTGGTCGGCCTGCTGGGTTATTACGCGCTGGTGGCCATGACCCTCAACACCTTCGGCATGCGCGCCGAAGGGCAGGGCGAGGACCAACTGCCCTTCGCGGAGCCGCCGGTACGGTCCGCATGATGCGTCGAGACGCCGCGTCCCGCCTGGATGATGCCGGTTTGCAAGTGTAAAGATTGTCGATCTTTTACCGTAACCAGGTCATGAGAACTCCGCATCAGGAGAGTGAACATGGCAATGGAAACCGATCTGGCCATCTCGGCGCGCGACGCGCTCACGCAACTGGCCCAGCAAAACCTGCCGCGCAATGACGCAGCCTCTGCGCCGACGACTGCATCCCTACCCGAAGTGGCTGCCTTGCCCGAAGAAGGCGTGACCCTCTCGTTGTCGGCACAGGGCAAGCTGATGGCGGCGCTGGCCAGTGCGGTCGATCATGTCACGGCGGCGGCCGTCGATTCCACCGAAGCGGCTCAGGCTCCCGGCGTGCAAGCGGTCACCAGGACGCTCCTCGATGCCGCCACTCCCATCACGCGCAACACCCTCTTCGCCATCGAAGCCCGCCTGGTGGCCGCACGCCGGGGCGCCGACGCCATTGCGGCCGTCGATGCCGAGCTGCCGCCTTCGGACGACCCCCAGCGGCTGCGCCAGGCACGCCAGGCCACCGAGTCCTTGTATGGACGTGCGGACAATCCGTTTGCAGACAAGACGCGCGCCGAGCTTTCGGCCATCGTCTATGACGAGAGCGGCGCCTATACCGTCAATGAACGCTATGCAGCCGCCAACCAGCGCACCGAACTGGACCAGAAGTTCTGGGCGCCGGTGTTCCGGCGCGCGCTGGAGAGTGGTGACTGGAAGCCCGTCATCACGGCGGCGCTGGTGTTCTATACCAGCTTGTCTGCATTGGAGCAGACCGCGTATCCGGACAACTACGCGCAACTGCTGCAGCAGTACCTCGACCTTTATCAGTGGCAGTCACCGTCCGCGCCGGGCAGCTTGCCGCCGCAGCAGCAGGCCGATCTGGCGCGCATGCTGGAAACCCTGGTGCTGCCGCTGGGCCCGCTGGCCTTAGCCGGTGGCGTGATTCGCGGACTGATGCTGCCGCGCCTGGAACCCTCACTGGCTCAGCTCATTGCCGATGCGCCGCGTCTGGCCGATCTGGTCCAGGTCAACAACAGCGCCCGCGCGGCCCAGGACAGCGCTTATCTGGTGTTGCTGCAACGGGTCTTCGGGGTGACGCGTCGGGAGGACGAGCCCGTGCCGCTGCGCCGTGCGGCCGCCGGTGCGAGTCCGCGTGACTTCCTCGCCTTCGGCGACCGCCGCCTGCTGGCCGAGGCCTATGCCTATGCGCAACTGCATGAGATGGCGCTGGAAGACGTCGATGCGCTGGCCCATGACCTGGCCGCCTATCGCCGCGCCCGTGCCGGTGCGGCCAGCCTGCGGGCCGCCGGTCAGAGCGATGCGAAAGTGGCGGCGGCTGGCACGCAGGCGGTGGATGCAGTGCTGTCCCACGCCGCGCGCATGAGCAGCGAAGAGGCCGTGATCGCGCGGCGTCTGCTGACCAGTCGCGCGGCCAGCATGACGCATTTCGATCATGGCTTCCTGGCCTGGCTGCTGGACCCTGCCGGCGCGGGCTGGCGCGATGGTGAGCTGAGCGGCCACGCCGTCAGTTTCAGCGCGCTGGAAAAATTGCTGGCCGGTCTGGCCGGTGTGAGCGTGGGAGAGTCCGTCGGTGAGGCCAGCGAGGTCGAGGCTTCCTACCGCATGACACTGGAACGCATCGCCCTGCAAGAGCCGCCACTGCTGCGCCCGCCATCGCAAGCCGCTGCCGAAGGGGCGCAGACGCTGACCCTTGCAGCGCAGATGGCCGCGCTGGCGCGCAGCGATGCGGCCGACAATGCCTTCATGAACAATGCGCTGATGCTGCTGCGCATGTATCGCCTGTCGTTGACCATGAGCCCGGCCGAGCAGCGCACGCTTTCCGAACTGGTCTATGCGGCCATGAAGAAGCGCCGTGTGCGGGCACGCCGTGGCAAGCTCTTCGTGGCCTGGGCCGAGCGCAGTCCGCTCATGCCGTCCTTGCCTGGGTGACAGCGGCTGCTCAGCGCTGAGGCCAGGCACGCTGCAGAATCGCTTGCTGCGCGGCAAGGCTGGTGCCATCGAGGGTGCCGTAGACGCGGCCGCCATCGCAGTCGCTGCGGCTGGCGAGGAAGGCGTCGGCCGAGCCTTGCGGTGCGTGGCGCAGCATCAGCATGGCTTGCAGGGCCAGCACCAGTTGCTGCACCAGGCGGCGGGCACAGGCTTCGCGCTCGTGCTCGGGCGCTGCGAGCATCTGCTTGAGCGCGCGTACCCGCAGCGCCAGTGCGGGATGCGCGGTGGCGGCGTCATCCAGTTCCAGCAGCAACTGTGCAAAGCCCTCGGTCTCGCGGCTCATCGCGCGCAGCACGTCCAGGCACATCACGTTGCCTGAGCCTTCCCAGATCGAATTGACCGGCGCTTCCCGATAAAGCCGCGCCATCGGACCGGTTTCCACATAGCCGTTGCCGCCCCAGACTTCCATGCATTCGCCGGTGAATTCGAGTGCACGCTTGCAGATCCAGAATTTGGCGGCGGGCGTGACGATGCGTTTCCAGGCGCGCTGCAGCGGATCATCGGGGGCGTCGAAGGCATGTGCCAGGCGCAGCATGAGCATGGTGGCGGCCTCGCTCTCCAATGCCAGGTCGGCCAGCACGGCGCGCATGATGGGCTGCTCGGCCAGCAGGCGGCCGAAGGCGCTGCGGTGGCGCGCGTGGTGGATGGCTTGCACCAGCGCCTGGCGCATCAGCGCGGCACTGCCGATGACGCAATCCAGGCGCGTGTGGTTGGCCATCTCGATGATGGTGGGAATGCCGCGTCCGTCCTCGCCGACCATGATGCCCATGGCTTCTTCGAACTCCACCTCGCTGCTGCTGTTGGAGCGGTTGCCGAGCTTGTCCTTGAGCCGCTGTATCAGCACCGGATTGCGCGTGCCATCGGGCAGCCAGCGCGGCACGAAGAAACAGGACAGGCCATTCTCGGTACGCGCCAGCATCAGGTGCGCATCGCACATCGGCGCCGAGAAGAACCACTTGTGACCGGACAGCAGATAAGCCTTGCCGCGCCCTTCATTGAGGGGATCGGCCGGCATGGCAATGGAGGCATTGCTGCGCACATCCGAGCCGCCCTGTTTCTCGGTCATGCCCATGCCGATCAGGATGGAGCGCTTCTGCGTCATCGGCAGGTCGCGCCCGTCGTGCTCGCGCGAATAGAGACGGCTGCGCAGTTGTTCGAACAGCGCCGGTTCCTGCTGCAATACCGGAATGGCGGCGAAGGTCATGGTGGTCGGGCAGAGCGAGCCGGCCTCCACCTGGGCATGCAGGAAATAGCCGGCAGCCCGCGCAGCGTGTGCGCCGTCGCCCGGCTGCATCCACGGCAGCGCGTGCAGCCCGGCGCGGCGCAACTGTTCGAGCAACGTATGCCAGGCCGGGTGGAACTCGACGACATCAATGCGATGGCCGGTGCGGTCATGCGTGTGCAGCACCGGTGCATGGGTATTGGCCAGCATCGCCAGTTCGCTCATCTCGGCCTTGCCCAGCAGTTCGCCCTGGCTGGCGAGCGGGCTGTCGTGCCAGTGTGCGCCTTCGCGCTGCACTGCCTCGGTCAGGGCAAGGTCGCTGTGGTAGAGGTTGTAGTCGCACAGGTCGGGGACCTGGTTGGTGATGTCGTGGGTGTGCATGTCGTCTCCATGGTTGCGCAGCCGCTTGCCGATGAGTACGCCCTGTTGGAGTTTTAGTGGGGGCCGTGCCTGGTACAGTGTAGGGCATCGCTGCTGGAGGGACAGGGCAAGATTGCTTTAAATGATTTGGCTATATCGTTATAAGCATCTTGTTAGGTCGGCCTGCCAACAGATGCGCAGCAGTCATATTAGAATGCCCCTTTCGACCAAAGATCGCCCCGTGCCCCGGCACGGCTGCGCAAGGAAGCCAAGCAGATGTCTTATCCGACCATCGAATCCACCATCGGCAACACCCCGCTGATCCAGTTGCCGCGCATTGGCGGCGAAGAAGCCAAGCGGCGCAACAACCTCATCCTCGGCAAGCTGGAGGGCAACAATCCGGCCGGCTCCGTCAAGGACCGTGCGGCCTATTCCATGATTACCCGTGCCGAGGCACGCGGCCAGATCAAGCCGGGCGATACCCTCATCGAAGCCACCAGCGGCAATACCGGCATCGCCCTGGCGATGGTGGCGGCCATGCGCGGTTACAAGATGGTCCTGCTGATGCCGGAAAATCTTTCCGAAGAACGTCGCCAGAGCATGGCTGCCTATGGCGCGAAGATCGTGCTCACGCCCAAGAGCGGCGGCATGGAATACGCGCGCGACCTGGCCGAGCAGATGCAGAAGAATGGCGAAGGCCTGATCCTCGACCAGTTCGCCAATCCCGACAATCCGCTGGCCCACTACGAGACCACCGGCCCCGAGATCTGGCGCGATACCAAGGGCAGCATCACGCACTTCGTCAGCGCCATGGGCACCACCGGCACCATCATGGGCGTGTCGCAATATCTCAAGGAGCAGAATGCCCAGGTGCAGATCGTCGGTGCGCAGCCGGAAGAGGGCTCTTCCATTCCCGGCATCCGCAAGTGGCCGGAAGCCTACCTGCCCAAGATCTTCGACCGCTCCCGCGTGGACCAGGTGGAGTCGGTCAGCCAGGCCGATGCCGAAAACATGGCCCGCAAGCTGGCCGTGACCGAAGGCCTGTTCTGCGGCATCTCGGCAGCGGGCGCCTGTGAGGTGGCGGTGCGCCTGTCGCATCAGCTGGAGAATGCGACCATCGTCTTCATCGTCTGCGACCGGGGTGACCGCTATCTGTCTACGGGCGTGTTCCCGGCCTGAGGCGATCAGCGGCGTGCAATGAAAAACGGAGCCGATGGCTCCGTTTTTTTATATGACCAGGCTGCGCGAAGACTTAGTTTTTATCACCCAAAAACTAAGTAAACCGTCCGATGCCAGCCACCACGACGACTGCAGCGCTGGCACGCGGCCGGCTGCGGATTACTCCGTCGTGCCGCCAGTCGGTGCCGGTGCGCCCGGGGCTGCACCTGGCTTGGGTTTGAACTGCTTGTCGCTGATGCGGAATTTTTCGCGGCGGTCGCCCATCAGTTCGCGCAGTTCGCGGATCGACAGTTCGCTCACCTCGTGCATGCGGATCAGCAGCGATGCACCGACCGGCAGGCGGCGGTGACGGATCTTGCTGATCACCGGCGGTGCCACTTCCAGCGCACGCGAGAGGGCGGCATCATTCTTCAGATGCAGCTTTTCGATCAGCGCATCGAGCAGATGGTTGGGATCGTAGTTGACTTGATCGGTAATCGAGTTGGATTCAGCAGTATCGTGGGTAGTCATGATCGGGACGTTCCATTATGCAGATGTTTGTGGAAGGCTTTGCGCCTATGCATTAATTGTTTGTAAAACTGCAAAACGCGACTGACGTTATCCGCGAAGGCGTTGCCTTTTTCTGCAAGATACCGAAAGCCCTATCAAAGAACGGCTTCAAAACAATACTTCTTATCAAGTTCTCTGTTCTCTGACCTAATGCGCTTGAAGCAGCGCAACAATAATTCTATGTCTATATAGAAATAATTGCACATTTTTCATGCAGTCAGAAAATTCTATTTCTCAATAGTTGCAGAAACTCATTTTCAAATTTGTAACAGATATTAACAGGATTTTTTGTGCATTTGCTAGCGTTGTTCTTTTGATACGACAAATGGCAGCATATTCCAGCCGCTTAGCCCCAGATTGCGCATGGTAGCCATGTTTTTTTCAAAGATGGCGGCCGCATCGGGGTAGGTGGCGACGGCCCGGTCGATGCTGCTTTCTCGCAACAGATGGAGGATGGGAAAAGGCGAGCGATTGCTGTAATTCTCAATATCGCCGGGCTCGGCATCGGCAAATTGATAATCCGGGTGGAAGCTGGCAATCTGCAACACCCCGTCCAGCTCCATTCTTTCCAGCAAGCGGTCGGCCCAGTCCAGGAAATCGTTGTATTCGAGAAAATCGCCTAATGCGAGCGGGATGATGAAGAGGGTGGTGTCGACCTGCTCCGGGTCGGCTTTTGCCAAAAAGCTCAGTTCTTGTTCCAGATCAACTGAAAGATTGTTCCAATCCTGCTGCCGGCTGACGTGGTAGCGGACCTGATCCTTCACATGGACCGACTTGGCAAAAGGACAGAGATTCAGGCCGATCACGGCCTGTTCCAGCCAGGCGCGCGTGAGCGCCACGACCTCGGCGTCAGCGGGAGAGGGCAGGGAGGATGCGGGAGAAGGTGAAGAAGTACTCATACCGGCATTGTCGCACGCACCACCGGCGCCTGGTCACAATTGCCCGCTGCCGCGCCAGATCGGCTATGCTTGCCAACCTTTGGCGGCGCGGCCGGTATTGCGGTATTGCGCGGCTGCCCTTTCCTTGCACGAACAGATTCCCATGGCGCTCAAATCCACCATCTTCAAGGCCGACCTGCAGATTTCCGACATGGATCGGCATTACTACCAACAGCATGCACTGACCATCGCCCGCCATCCGTCCGAGACCGACGAGCGCATGATGATCCGCGTGCTTGCCTTCGCCCTCAACGCCAGCGAGGCGCTGGCCTTCGGCAAGGGCTTGTCGGACACCGATGAGCCCGACCTGTGGCAGAAAGACCTGACCGGGGCCATCGACCTGTGGATCGAAGTCGGCCAGCCGGACGACCGCGCCATCCTCAAGGCCTGCGGCCGCGCTGAACAGGTGCTGGTCTACAGCTACAGCAGCACCTCCAACATCTGGTGGAACCAGACCGGCAGCCGCGTGGACCGCGCCAAGAACCTCAAGGTCATCAATATCCCGGCCGAGGCCAGCCAGGCCCTGGCCGCGCTGGCCGAGCGCACCATGCAGCTGCAATGCACCATCCAGGACGGGCAGATCTGGCTGGGCGCCAATGAAAACATGGTGTTGATCGAGCCGGAAACGATCAAGGATGTTGCCTGAGTCCGTGCATCAGGCGGGTCAATGCGGGTAGTGCAACGCGTCTGGAAAACTTAGTTTTTCAGACGCGTTTTCTTAAAATCCAGGAAGCAAAAACTTAGTTTTTCTCCAGCGCCTGCGCCCGCCCTTCCAGATGCCCCAGCAGCCGCTGCCCTTCACTGGAATGGAACCAGTCGGCATGCCCCAGGAAATAGGTGTCATAGGCCAGCGAAGCATTCTGCGGCGACTGCGTGACGCCGTGGAAATAGTCCAGTTCCGCCAGCGCGAATTCGGCATGCACCAGCGGCAGCAGTGCAGCCAGCGCGCGCATCTGGCGCGCATTCAGCGGCTGCTGCGCGGCATAGCCATCGAGCATCGCATCGAGCAGGTCCAGATGGACCAACTGCACGTCCCGCTGCGCAATGGCCAGCCATTCGACGATGTTGCGCTCGATGGCGGTGGCCAGGTCATGCAGCGCGCAGGTGCGGTCGCACAGGCCGAAATCGAGCACCGTCTGCACGCGCGCTTCGCGCGTGCCATCGGTCCACAGCAGGTTGGAGGCATGCCAGTCGTTGTGCGTCCACAGTGGCGTGAATTCATCCAGATAGGGCTTGAGCCCGGCATGCCAGGGCAGCAGGTGCTGCGCCACTTCGCCGCGCCACGGACGGCCTTCGAGATATTCGGCAATGGCCGGGCGCTGTTCGATGTAGTACTGCAGCGGCCGCACCGGGTCTTCCTGCGAGAAGATCGTGAAGCTCGATACCAGCGGTCGCGCCGGGCGTGCCGGGGCATCGTAGCCGGCTGCGGCCTGATGCAGGCGCGCCAGCATCTGTCCCGCTGAACGGGCATGGGTGCAGCTGCTGAAGGGTGTCCACGACATCGCTTCCCGATACAGATCCACGCCCGGCGCCAGCGGGAAGACTTCATAGGTCCAGTAGTCATCGGCCAGCGCCGTGGCGCCATCGGCCGTGCTCAGGGCGCTGATGACCGGCAGGCCGCGTGCCTGCAGATGCGCCACGAAGCGGTGTTCCTCGGCCAGTGCGGCGACGTCGCGCACGCGTGCGTGATGGCGCTTGACGATGATGGGCCCGCTCTCGGTCTGCATCACGCAGGCCGCCGAGAACGGGCGCGGGCTGTGCCATTCCAGCCGCAACGGCTGGCCCACGCCGGGATAGTGGCGCAGCACGCGGGCCACTTCGGCCGAGGTCAGTGCGGGCCAGTCGGAAATGACCGGCTCCACGCCCATGCCGTGGCTGATGACGCGGGTGAGGTGATGGGAAGCGGCGTCCATGAAGTCGTCAGCAAACCGGCAGATCAGAAATCATATTGCAGCGACAGTCGCGCCGTACGCGGCGCACCGAGGTGCACATAGCTGTCGCCCAGGTACTGGCCGGCATCCTTCCAGTAACGCTTGTCGAACACGTTGTCGACGTTGGCGCGCAGGGTGGCGGTGTGGCCGTTGATGCGCAGCCTGTAGCGCAGCCCGGCATTGAACACGTGCACCGCCGGCAGGCTCACGCTGCCATCGCGCGTGGCAGGTTTGCGCCCGCTGTAGAGCCAGCTGCCCATGAGGTTGACGCCTTCCACCCCCGGCAACGCATAGTCGGCATAGACGCTGCTGCGCAGGCGCGGCACGTTGACTACCTGCTGGCCATCATAGGCGGGCGTGCCGGTATCGCTGGCGCGCGCGCGGATGGCCGTCACGCTGGCACCGACGGCCAGGCGCGGGGTGAGCCTGCCGTTGGCGCCGAGTTCGAGGCCGGTGTTGGTCTGGCGGCCTTGCTGGACGTAGGTGAAACTGCCGCTGTCGTCCGGCTTCTGGTACTCGTAGGCCTTGCGGATGCGGAAGACGGCGGCGCTCAACGCCAGATCGGGCGACACCTCATATTTGGCACCGGCCTCCAGTTGACGTGCGACCGACGGCGGCAACGTGGTCGGGAAGTTGCTGACCCAGAACGGTGCCGAGCTGCCCATTGTCAGGGTTTCGGCATAGCTGCCGTAGAGCGAGACGTTCTGCACCGGCTTGAAGATCAACGCCAGTTGCGGCAGGAAGAGATTGCGCGAGGTGGCGCGCGTGACGCTGCCATCGGCGCCGAAAGCCTGCTCGTTCAGCCACACCTGACGTCCTCCGGCAATGGCTTGCCAGCGCTCCGAAAATTGCAGGCGGTCGCTGAAGAAGAGCGCCTTCTGGCGACTGTCCAGGTTGCGGTAGGCTGGTGGAATGGGCGCATCTGAAGGTGTGAGTGCCGGCGTGCCCGTGTAGATGTTGCCGCTGCCCACCAGCACGCTGATGCCATCGGATTTGTCCACCACCCGGCGCGACATGGCCACGCCCATCGTCAGCTCATGCTGGAGCCAACCGGTGGCGAATTTGCCGGTCATGACCGCCTGCGCTTCGTCGTTGCGGCGCTCGTCATCGGGCACGCGATAGTCATAGACATCGAAGTCGCCATTGGCGGCAAAGGTGGAGGATGCCCCGCCACCGCTGCCATAGGGGAAGGCCAGATAATCATCGATGACGGCGCGGCTGCGCCCGGCCTGCACATAAGCACGCCAGTTCGCATTGACTTCGGTATCCACCCGCAGGCGATAGTTCAGCGAGCTGTCCCGCACCGGCTGCGCCCACGATTGCGGCGTCAGCATGGTGGTGGGCGACACGCCAGAGGGCAGCGTGGTCCCGCCCAGCAACTGATAGCCGGCCACCGAGTGCTGCGCCTTCTGCTGGTATTCGGTATCGAACTGCACCAGCGTCTTGGACGACAGCGCCCAGGTCGCCGACAGCGAGGCGAAGTCGCGCCAGCCATCGCCATTGTTGACGTAGGAATGGATGTCTTCATGCGCGGCATTGATGCGCAGGCCGAACTGCTTTTGCTCACCGAAGATGGCACCGAGGTCGGTGGCCAGGTAGCGCGAGCCGTTCGAATCCGTGCCCAGCGTGAGCGAACGCACGTTGGCCGGGCGCTTGGTCACATAGTTGACGATGCCGCCGGCGCTGCTCACGCCGGCCTGCAGACCGGCCACGCCCTTGAGAAATTCGACGCGCTCCTTGTTCTCCAGCGCCACGGTCTGCTCGCCGACGACGGTCAGTCCATCGATGCGATAGGCGCTGGCCGGGTCCAGCGTGATGCCGCGAATGGCGAAGTTTTCGTAATAGCCGACGGGGGCATAGTTCTCGTTGATGGAGGCGTCGTTCTTGACCACATCCGAGAGCAGGCGCGATTGCTGGTCGCGCATCTGCGCCGCGGTGACGACCGCCACCGAGGCCGGGGTATCGAGCAGCGGCGCGTCCTCGAAGCCGGCCACCGAGGCCGAGCGCGCATGGCTGGCGTCCTTGCTGCCGCTGGCGGTGACGTTGACGGTGGGCAGGGACTCGCCCTTGTCGTCGGCGCTGTCGGCAGCACGGGCGGCCGAGAGGCCAAGCGAGGTGCCGGCCAGCGTCAGCATGAGCGTGGAGGCCAGGGGTGCAATGCGTTTCATCGTGTTCTGATCGTGGAAGAGGGCAAGCGGGAGCACGCCGGGCACGCTCCGTCATTCAACAGGGGCTGGTCAGTCAGGGATTGCGCGCCGTGGCGACGGCACGGCCGAGGTCGGCCACCGACATCGCGTAGAAGTAGCTGCGATTGTACTGCGTGATGGCGTAGAAGTTGTTGGTGGCGATCCAGTACTCGGTGGGGCCGGTGCCGTTCTGCAGGTCGACCAGGCCGAAGCGCATGCCGGCCGGCAGGTCCGGGGTGGAGATGCCGGCGGCGTGCAGTTCGTCGGCGGTGTATCTGGCTTCCAGGCCTTGGTTGAGCATGGCTTCCCACTGGCGGTTCTCGCTGGAGACCTGCACCGGGAAAGCCACCGGCTCGCCGCGCTGCCAGCCATGCACGGCCAGGTAGTGGGCCACGCTGCCGATGGCATCCACCGGCGAATTGCGCAGGTCGATCTTGCCGTCGCCATCGAAGTCCACCGCATACTCGCGGATGCTGCCCGGCATGAACTGCGGCCAGCCAATTGCGCCGGCATAGGAGCCGCGCAGCGACATCGGATCGATGCCGGCTTCGCGCGCCCACAGCAGGGTGTTTTCCAGTTCGCCGCGGAAGAAGGCCATGCGTGCGTCACGATTGGGCGTGTTGGGGTAATCGAAGGCCAGCGTGGTCAGCACATCCATGACGCGGAAGTTGCCGGTATTGCGACCATAGACCGTCTCCACGCCGATGATGCCGACGATGATTTCCATGGGCACGCCATACTGCGCTTCGGCGCGGGCCAGTGCCACGCCATAGGTGTTCCAGAAATCGACGCCGGCATTGATGCGCACCGGTTCCACGAAGCGCGCGCGATAGGCCGTCCAGTTCTTGGGCTTGGTGCCGGGCGCGGGCTTGATGAGCTGGATGGCACTGTCCACGTAGCGGGTCTGGGCGAAGAGCGCATTGAGGTCGCTGCGCTGGAAGTGGTTGCGTTCCACCATCTCGTCCATGAAGCGGCCGACGTCCTTCCACTCGTTGAAGTTGACGAACTCGCCCTGGTCGGCGGCCGCTGCTTTCTTCTTCGCCTGCGGTTTGGCCTTCTTGTCTGCCGTCTTCTTGTTCGCCGCCTTGTTCTGGGTTTTCTTGTCCACAGGCTTGCCCTCTTGCGCTTGCACGGCAGGAGCCAAGGCACACAGGCCGGCCAACATCAGGATCAAGGTCAGGGAGGTCAGGCGGGGCAGGGAGATGGGCATGAGCGGGATGGGCAGCAAACGAGGCAGGCGATCTGTTCGGCAGGGGAGGACAACAAGCGCGCAAGTATACCCCATCGAGGGTCTTGCCCCGTGCTGGTGCAGGGTGGACGACGCGGCATTGACCACGATAAGCGACAGCCGATGTCAGCAGATGTACACTAGCCCCACGAGACAACCCGGCTGGCCTCAGGCTTGCCAGATAGCAACAAGAGCAATAATGACCACCGCCATCTATACGCACGCCGATTGCCAGCGCCATGAAATGGGTGACTGGCACCCCGAGGCTCCGGCTCGGCTGGAAGCCATCGAAGACCAGCTGATCCTGAGCCGCATCGATCAATTCCTCGACCGCCGCGAAGCGCCCCTGGCCGATCCGGCCGAACTGGAGCGCGTGCATACATCGGGCGCCGTCGATTACGTGCGCGAGCACTGCCATGCGCTGAGCCTGTCGGGCCAGCATTACTACTCCATCGACGGCGATACCCTGCTCAACAAGCACAGCTGGCGAGCCGCCCTGCGCGCGGCCGGCGCGGCCGTGGCGGCGACCGATGCGGTAATCGCGGGTGAACTGGACAATGCCTTCTGCGCGGTACGTCCGCCCGGCCACCACGCCATGCCGGGGCAGGCGATGGGTTTTTGCCTGTTCAACAATGTGGCGGTGGCGGCGCGCCATGCCATCGATGTACACGGGCTGGAGCGGGTGGCGGTGATCGACTTCGACGTGCATCACGGCAATGGCACCGAAGACATCTTTGCCCATGATCCCCGGGTGCTGATGGTGAGCTTCTTCCAGCATCCCTTCTATCCTTTCTCGGGCGATGCGCCCACCGAGGCGCACATCGTCAACGTGCCGGTGCCGGCCTATTCCGATGGCAGCGCGGTGCGCCAGGTGGTCAACGAGAAATGGCTGCCGGCCTTGCATGCGCACCAGCCGCAGATGATCTTCATCTCGGCCGGCTTCGATGCCCACCGCGAAGACGACATGGGCCAGATGGGGCTGGTGGAGGCCGATTACGCCTGGATGACGCGACAGATCATGAAGATCGCCGACCAGTATGCCAAGGGCCGCATCGTCAGTTGCCTCGAAGGCGGTTACAACCTCTCGGCGCTGGGACGCAGCGTGGTGGCCCACCTCAAGGTACTGGCCGACCTGGAATAGTTAGGTTTTCCACAGGCGTTTGTTAAATTCAGGCCGGTAAAAACTAAGTTTTTGGTTCATCAGCCCTCATGGGCTTCATAGGCGGCAATGATCGCATCAGCCACTGCCCGCACCCGCGCGGTGCGGTTCAGGTCGCTGTGCAGCACCAGCCACATGTCGTAAGGTGCGGCGCGCTGCGGCCAGATGCGGACCAGGCCGCTGGCCTTGTCGCCCACGTGGGTGGGAAGCTCGCCGATGCCCATGCCCGCCAGAAGACTGTCATACATCACCAGTCCGGTACTTACTTCCATGGCCACATTGGCCTGGGCGATGGATTCGCCGCAAATCTGCTCGGATTTGGCGGGCGAGACGCTGCGCGGATAGATCACCACGTCCTGTCCCTTGAGGCCGGTGCCGGGTTCGGGCAGGCCGCGCTTCTTCACGTAAGCCTTCGAGGCATACAAGCCGGTGTACAGGCGCTTGAGGTGGCGCGCGATCAGGTCCGGCGCATCCGGGCGTACGGTGCGCACGGCGATGTCGGCCTCGCGCTTGGTCAGGTTGGTCAGTTGCGTGGAGGTCGAGAGCACCACGCGGATGGTGGGATGTTGCTGGCGCAGCCGGTGCAATGCCGGCAGCAGGAAGTGGCGCGCGCTGATGTCGGTGGCAGCCAGCCGGACCACGCCGCACAGGCGTTCATCCATGCCCTGCATCTGCCGCTGCAATTGTTCGGCCCCCTGTTCCATCTGGCTGGCTGCGGTGGCGGCCAGTTCGCCGGCGGGTGTGGGCACGTAGCCGCTGGGCGTGCGCAGGAACAGGCGCGCACCCAGCGAGGTTTCCAGCGCGGCCAGGCGGCGGCCGACGGTGGCCTGGTCGATGTCGAGATGTTCGGCCGCCCCGCGCAAGGTGCCGACGCGGTAGATGGCCAGGAAGACGCGGGCATTGTCCCAATCCATGATGTGCCTTTGCTGCGGTCTGAGGGGGGAGTTGCTGATGCAAATTTGCATCAGCGCGCCGATTTTATACCTCTTTA
Source organism: Herbaspirillum sp. DW155 (assembly GCF_037076565.1). Lineage (NCBI taxonomy): Bacteria > Pseudomonadati > Pseudomonadota > Betaproteobacteria > Burkholderiales > Oxalobacteraceae > Herbaspirillum > Herbaspirillum sp. DW155. Next base: position 900,817 of record NZ_AP029028.1, read on the forward strand.
TTGCATCACCGCTGCGGCATAGAATCTGGCCCGTCCACAGTGGTTTCTTGCTTGTCCCGGCCTTGCCGGCGGCAGGTTTGCCGTTCTCCCTCGCACCGCACGTGCAGAAAGTTGTCTTGCCATGTCTTCCACCCCATGCCCTCATGCGCCGGTTGCGGCGCTGGTGCCTCCCCTTGTTGCTGCGGCCCCCACGTCCACCGCTGCGCCGCAGGCCGGCATGCTGCCGCTGGTGGCGCTGGCCATCGGTTTCGTCATGGCGATGCTGGATGTGACGGTGGTCAACGTCGGACTGTCCAACATTTCCGCCAGCCTCGATGCGCCGCTGGCGATGCTGGTGTGGATCGTCGATGGCTACACGCTGACCTTCGCCGCCATGCTGCTGGTGGGCGGCGCGCTGGCCGATCGCTTCGGGGCGCGCCGGCTTTATCTGACCGGGCTGTTCCTGTTCGTGCTGGCCTCGCTGCTGTGCGGGGCCGCGCCTAGCGGTCCCTTCCTGATCGCGGCACGCCTGTTGCAGGGATTGGGTGCGGCCTTCTTCATGCCCAGTTCCCTGAGTCTGCTCACCCATGTCTATGAGGATGACCGCGTGCGGGCCCGCATGCTGGGCGTGTGGTCGGCCACCGTGGGGCTGGCCGCGGCCGCCGGGCCGCTGCTGGGTGGCGTGCTGATCCACTGGCTGGGCTGGCGCAGCGTGTTCCTCATCAACGTGCCGGTCGGCCTGCTGGGTTTGCTGATGGCGCGCAAGCTCATCCCGCAGGTGGCCGGACATGCCCGCGCCCTGCACCTGTACAGTCACCTGGCCGGGGTGGTGATGCTGGCGGGGCTTTCCTTCGTGCTGATCCAGGGACCGGTGTATGGCTGGACTTCGCCGCGCATCCTGACTGCGCTGGCGGTGACGGTGCTGGCCGCCGTGGCGCTGGTGCGCCATGAGCTGCGCGGCATTGCGCCGCTGCTGCCCAAGGCGCTGTTTGCCACGCCGCAGTTTGCGGCGGCCAATGGCATTGGCTTCCTCATCAACTTCGGGGTCTATGGCAACCTGTTCTATCTGGCGCTGTTCCTGCAGCAGGGGCGCGGGGCCGATGCCCTGCAGACCGGCCTGCAACTGCTGCCGATGATGGCGGTGGTCTTCTTCGGCAACCTGATGTCGGGCCGCATGGCCGCCCACTGGGGGCCGCGCGTGCCGCTGCTGCTGGGCTTGTCGGCGGGCACGGTCTTCACCGCCGTGGCAACCAGTTTCCGTCCCGAGACGCCCTACTGGATGCTGGCCCTGGTCTGCGCGGCTGCCAACCTGGGCATCAGCATCGCCATTCCGGCCATGACCACGGTGGTCATGCAGGTGGCGGGCAAGGCCCACGCCAACAGTGCTGCCGCCGCGCTGAATGCCAATCGCCAGATCGGTGCGCTGGTGGGGGTGGCCTTGATGGGCGCCCTCCTGCACAGCGTAAGCGGCTGGGGCCTGCGCAATGCGCTGGCCTTCGGGGTGATGGCGCTGGGCTATGGGCTGGCGCTGTGGCTGGTGTGGCGCTTCGTGGGTGTTGTCAGGGAGCAATGGACGGTGCGCGGCAGCTGAGCGGTGTTGTTCCCTGTCCAACGGCCTGCCCCGACTTGTGCGCGGCAGGCCGTTTTCTTGGGGATTTGTTAGGGATTGGCGGGGCAGGGCCGTAAAATAGCGCCTTCAACGAAATACGCATCAGAAAGAAGCTCCGCATGTCCATCCAATGGTTCCCCGGTCACATGAACTCCGCCCGCCGCAAGGCGGCCGAGAGCATGGAAAAAGTCGATATGGTCATCGAAGTGGTCGATGCCCGCCTGCCCCAGGCCAGCTGCAATCCCATGATCGAGCAGCTGCGCAATGCACGCCAGCGGCCCTGCCTGAAGATCCTCAACAAGACCGACATGGCCGACCCGGTGGCCACGCAAGCCTGGATCGACTACTACAACAGCCAGAAGGGCGTGACCGCGGTGGCGCTGTCCTGCAAGAAGCCCTCGGACGTGGCGCGCGTGCCCAAGCTGGCCATGCAGGTGGCACCGCATCGCGGCACCGCCTTGAAGCCGCTGCGCATGATGATCATGGGCATCCCCAACGTGGGCAAGTCGACCCTGATGAATGCGCTGCTCAAAAAACGCGTGGCCGCCGTGGGTGATGAGCCGGCCGTGACCAAGACCCAGCAGCGTCTCTACCTGGGCAACAACATGGTGCTCACCGACACCCCCGGCATGCTCTGGCCCAAGATCGAGCATCCCAGCGATGGCCTGATGCTCGCGGCCAGCCATGCCGTGGGCAGCAATGCGCTCATCGAAGAGGAAGTGGCGACCTTCCTGGCCGACCTGCTGCTGCAGCGTTATCCGCAACTGCTCAAGGCGCGCTATGGCTTCAATACCGAAGGCATGGATGGCGTGGCGGTGGTGGAGGGGGTGGCGGCCAGGCGCGGGTTCCGCCTCAAGGGCGGCGAGTACGATTTCGAGAAGGCCGCGCATACCTTCCTGCAGGATTACCGCAGCGGCGCACTGGGCCGCATCTCGCTGGAGACGCCGCAGTCGCGTGCCGAGCTGCTGGCGACCTATCGCTCCACCGACAATCCCGATGCGCTGCCGGCCGAGGACGACGAAGATGAAGAGGAAGACTTCGACTGGCGAGACGCACCGGATCATCGCGGGCGCAAAGACTAAGTTTGACGGTCCCTAAAACTTAGAAAATGGCGTTGTAAAACTAAGTTTTCAGGATCTTCGGCGCCATGCAAAAAAGGCCAGCTCGATGAGCTGGCCTTTTCGTTGATGCGAGTGAAGTTGCGGATTACCAGGAGGTGATCACGGAACCCTTGTACTTTTCCAGCACGAACTTCTTCACTTCCGGGCTGTGGTAAGCCTTGACCAGCTTGGCGACCCAGGGCTTGTCCTTGTCGGCGATGCGCACGGCGATCACGTTGGCGTAAGGACCGGTGGAGGCTTCCACGGCAATCGCATCCTTGGTCGGCGAGAGGCCGGCCGATTCAGCGTAGTTGCCGTTGATGACAGCCGCATCGAAATCATCCAGAGAACGCGGCAATTGTGCGGCGTCCAGTTCGACGATCTTGATCTTCTTGGGGTTTTCGACGATATCCAGCGGGGTTGCCTTCAGGCCGGCATCGGCCTTGAGCTTGATCACGCCCTTGGCTTGCAGCACCAGCAGGGCGCGGCCACCGTTGGTCGGATCGTTGGGCACGCCCACGCGCGCACCTTGTTTCAGGTCGTTGAGCGACTTGATCTTCTTGGAGTACACACCCATCGGGAAGGTGATGGTGCTGCCCACGCTCACGAACTTGTAGCCGCGGTCCTTGATCTGCGCATCCAGATAGGGCTGGTGCTGGTAGGAGTTGGCATCCAGGTCACCGGCGGCCAGGGCGGCATTGGGCTGGATGTAGTCGGTGAATTCGATGACCTTCATCTGCACGCCGTCTTTTTCGAGCAGCTTCTTGACCTGTTCCATGATCTCGGCATGGGGACCGGCGGTCACGCCCATCTTGATCTGATCTTCGGCCATGGCAGGGGCGGAGATCAGGCCGGCGGCCAGGCCCAGGCCTGCGATGAATTGAATCAACTGACGACGCTTCATGACTTTCCTTTCGAGCATTGAGGTGGGCAGCGGGTAGCTGCCGTTTTTTGTAGTGAATGCGCTCAGCGGTGGCTGAGCTTGCGGACCAGCAGGTCTCCCAGGGATTGCACCAGCTGGACGAACACGATCAGGATCAGCACCACGGCCAGCATCACTTCCGGCAGGAAGCGCTGATAGCCATAACGGATGCCCAGGTCACCCAGGCCGCCGCCGCCGATGGCACCGGCCATGGCCGAATAGCCGACCAGGCTGACGAAGGTGATCGTGAGACCGGCGACGATACCAGCAAATGCCTCGGGCACCAAGACCTTGTAAATGATTTGCCAGGTGGTGGCGCCCATGGCTTGCGCCGCTTCCACCAGGCCGTGGTCGACTTCGCGCAGGGCGGTCTCGACCAGACGCGCGATGAAGGGCGCGGCGGCAATCGTCAGCGGCACGATGGCCGCGGCCGTACCGATGGAGGTGCCGACGAAGAAGCGCGTCATCGGAATCACCGCCACCAGCAGGATGATGAAGGGCGTGGAGCGCACGGCGTTGACCAGCAGGCCGGCCACGCGATTGAACACCACATTGGGCAGCACGCCCTTGGATTCGGTGATGTGCAGGGCGATACCGAGCGGAATGCCCAGAAGCGATCCGACCACGCCCGAAATCACCACCATCATCAGCGTCTCACCGAAGGAGCTGACGAACAGATCGATCAGTTCAGATGACATGGTTAAGCTCCTCGACGACCACGCCCTGCTCGCGCAGGTATTGCATGGCCTGGTTGATGTTGTCCTGGGTGCCGTTGGCGAGGATCGCCAGCGAACCGAATGCCTGGCCCTGGATTTCGTCGATCTGGCCGTGCAGGATGTTGAAGTTCAGGTTGAAGCGGCGCACCGCTTCCGACAGGTGCGGCTGGTCCACATCGTTGCCGGTGAAGGCGAAGCGGAACAGGTGGTCCGTGCCCTGGCCGGCATCGGCGCGCGCCAGGCGTTCGCGCAGGCGTGCCAGCACGCCCTTGGGCAGCTCGTGGGCAATGACGTCGCCGATCAGCGCGCGGGTGACTTCATGGCGCGGCTGGCGGAATACCTCCAGCACTTCACCCTGTTCGATCACCTGGCCGGCTTCCATCACGGCCACGCGGTCGCAGATCTGCTTGATGACTTCCATCTGGTGCGTGATCAGGACGATGGTCAGGCCCAGTTCCTTGTTGATCTTGCGCAGCAGGTCGAGGATGGAGCGGGTGGTTTCGGGGTCCAGCGCCGAGGTGGCTTCGTCCGACAGCAAAACCTTGGGATCGTTGGCCAGCGCCCGGGCGATGCCCACGCGCTGCTTCTGGCCGCCGGAGATCTGCGCCGGATAGCGATCGCGCAGGGCAGTCAGACCGACCAGTTCCAGCAGCGGCTCGACCTTGGCGGCGATCTCCGACTTGCTCTTGCCGGCCAGTTCCAGCGGCAGGGCGATGTTGTCGTAGACGCTGCGCGAGGACAGCAGGTTGAAGTGCTGGAAGATCATGCCGATGCTGCGGCGCGCTTCGCGCAGTTGCGAGGACGACAGCGCGGTCAGGTCCTGGCCATCGAGGACGATGCGGCCGGAAGTGGGACGGTTCAGCAGGTTCAGGGTGCGCACCAGGGTGCTCTTGCCGGCGCCGCTGCGGCCGATGATGCCAAAGATCTCGCCCTTGCGGATCGACAAATCGACATTGCGCACCGCTTCGACATTGCCGAATCGCTGGGTGACAGCTTGTATTTCGATCATGGTGGAAAAGAAGAATGGCAGCGGGCCCCGGGTTCCTGCGCCAGCGCGGCATCGTGGGACGCTGCAGGCGGCTCAGGACCTCAGGTCTCCACTGCCATCAATATTTTTATAAGAAGCCGCTATTTTAAGGCTGCAAGGTTATATAGGGAAAATAAATTTTCGCCTATGCATATAACCACTGCGTCTTAGCATGCGGCGGGAACCCGCATGCAGATGGCGTTTGCGGGCCGCTGTGCGGATCTGGCAAGGCGCGCTTGTCTCGATCTTGAACGAGAAAGTATTCGAATAAGTTCTGCCGTTCACTTCATTTTTGAGCGGAATGCTGCCGCAGGCGGTGCCGGGGCTTATCTTGCTGGATTTTTTTGCCCGGCGTGCTGCAGCGCGCCGGGCCAAGCGCCGGAATCCTTCCCATGTATGCCTTTCCTGTCACTGACCTGGCCGTGCGTCTGGACGCGCTGCTGGAGCTGGCCGATATTGATGAAGTCATCCTCACCCGAGCGGGTGCCGACAACCTGGTGCTGGTGCGCGAACCCGTCTGGCGCGGCGTGCAGGAAGCGCTGCACCTGCTGGGCAACGATCTTAACGCGGAGCGCCTGCTGTGCAGCCTCTTGCAACTGCGCGCCGATCTGCTGCCCGTGAAGAATTCTCCGTGACTCCCCTCTGGATGACCCCGCTGGCCCGCGAAGATCTGGCCTGGTGGCGCCGCCATGACCGTCGCGTCGCGCGCCAATTGCTTCATTTGTTGCGGCGTCTGCGTGACGGCGCCTGCATTCCTGCGGCACGCCAGGTGGCCTTGCCCCTGCGTCTGCCCGGACTGTTCGCCTTGCGCCTGCATGCCGAACATCGGCTGGTCATCGAGCGCGTGGCGGGCCGCGTGGTGATTCATCAATGCCGCTTTCATTACTGAAGTCAACAAAATTGGTCTGCGCACTATGCGCGACAGTAGTTGTGATAAAGCTACAGAAAAGTCTTATTAATAAGTGAAAGTCAAAAAATGAGTCATTTGAAAAAATAAAGTCGGTTTAGATTTGCGCTGACTTCTTGATGTTTCTTCCGGAAGCCTGGGTGGCACCCCCGCCGTGCGGCAGCGCCCACCCGCCAATCAACAGCAATCAAACCACTACGGAGTACTCTATGAAAAAGACCATCCTGGCCCTGGCCGTGCTGGGCGCTTTCGCCGGCACGGCGCACGCGCAAAGCGGCGTGACCATCTACGGTGCAGTCGATGCCAGCCTGTCCTACGTCAACACGATCTCCACCGGCGGCAAAAATACGGGCAGCCAGATGGCCCTCGATTCCGGCCTGATGAAGGGTTCGCGCCTGGGCATCAAGGGCAGTGAAGATCTGGGCGGCGGTCTGAAGGCCGTGTTCACCATCGAGAACGGTTTCAATGTCGATACCGGCGAAGCCGGCCAGAAGGGCACGCTGTGGGGCCGCCAGGCAACCGTTGGCCTGTCCGGCAACTTCGGTACCATCCTGGCGGGCCGCCAGAAAGACGTGCTGGACGACGTGGGCAGCATCACCTCCCCGGGTGACTTCGGTGGCGTGGTCAGCCGCGTTCACTCGCTGAACCTGGATCGCACCAACGGCGAGCGCGTCAACAACTCCATCCGCTACAACACCCCTAACTTCAACGGCTTCACCGGTAGCGTCATCTATGGCTTCGGCGAGCAGGCCGGCAACACCGGCGCTGGCCAGTCCTTCGGTCTGGGCGGCACCTACGCCAACGGTCCGCTGAACATCGGCCTGGGCTACTTCCAGAGCAAGATGGGCGGCAAGTCCGCCAGCGACGTCAACGGCGCGGCAGCTTGCAATGGCGCAGTGATGGCCATGGGCAAGGACAAGATCGGCGACAAGGCGGGCGACACTTGCCTGAAGACCTGGACGCTGGCGGCCGCGTACCAGTTCGGACCGGCCCGAGTCTATGGCTCCTACTCGCGCGTGAAGCTGCCGTTGGCCAAGGTGCCGTCGGAAATCGCCGACAATCCGAAGCACGACTACAGTTTCGCTTCGCTGGCACATCCCAAGGACCGTCATGACACGCCTCTCTACAACATGGAAGGCGACGGCGACTTCGTCATTGGCGGCTACAACAACGAGTCCAGCAGCACGCTGGACTTCGGCGTGCATTACCAGCTCTCGCCGGCCCTGTCGCTGATCAGCAGCCTGCAGTACACCCGCGCCAAGTTCGCACGCAGCGCCGACGGCCGTCTGCTGCAGGTCAACCTGGGCGCCAAGTACCAGCTGTCCAAGCGCACTTCCACCTACGCCGTCGTGCGCAACCTGCGTTCGTCCGACATGTACAGCGTTGGCCTGGCCAGCGACCGTGTGCCGGGTAGCGACCGCAGCCAGACCGGCATCAATGCTGGCGTGATCCACAGCTTCTGATCACTGGCACTGCATCCGGGCTCGTGGGAGCCCGATGTTTTGGCCCGCATCCGCAAGGATGCGGGTCTTTTTTCATGGCTTGGCTGTGCAGCGATGATGGAGAGCGTGCTGCGGTCTGCACCTTGCAGGGCGCGACGAGGGCGAAAGGCCAATGCCTTTAGCGTGGCGCAGCGAGCCTGATCAGATCGCTGCCCAACAAAAAACCCGCATCATCGCTGATGCGGGTTCTTCTTGCAGCACAGGCCATGCGATGCATGGCCCTGGGCCGGAAGGCAAATTACATCATGCCGTCCATGCCACCCATGCCGCCCATACCACCCATGCCGCCAGGCATGCCGGCCGGCTTGTCTTCTGCCACTTCGGCCACCAGGGCGTCGGTGGTCAGGATCAGGCTGGCCACGGAGGCAGCGTTTTGCAGGGCCGAACGGGTCACCTTGGCCGGATCCAGCACGCCCAGTTCCACCAGGTCACCGTAGGTGCCGTTGGAAGCGTTGTAGCCGAAGTTGCCCGAACCTTCCAGCACCTTGTTCACCACCACCGACGGCTCGTCGCCGGCGTTGAAGACGATCTGGCGCAGCGGCTCTTCGATGGCGCGCAGCACGATCTTGATACCGGCTTCCTGGTCGGCGTTGTCGCCCTTCAGATCCTTGACGTTGGCGCGAGCGCGCAGCAGGGCAACGCCACCGCCGGGCACGACGCCTTCTTCAACAGCAGCGCGGGTAGCGTGCAGGGCGTCTTCGACGCGGGCCTTCTTTTCCTTCATTTCGACTTCGGTGGCAGCGCCAACCTTGATCAGTGCAACACCGCCGGCCAGCTTGGCCACGCGCTCTTGCAGTTTTTCACGGTCGTAGTCGGAGGTGGCTTCGCCGATCTGGGTGCGGATCATCGCCACGCGCGCTTCGATGCCAGCGGCTTCGCCGTTGCCGTCGATGATGGTGGTGTTTTCCTTGCCGATTTCAACGCGCTTGGCTTGGCCCAGTTCAGCCAGGGTAGCCTTTTCCAGGGTCAGGCCGACTTCTTCGGCGATCACCTGGCCACCGGTCAGGATGGCGATGTCTTCCAGCATGGCCTTGCGGCGGTCGCCGAAGCCAGGAGCCTTGACGGCAGCAGTCTTCAGGATGCCACGGATGTTGTTGACCACCAGGGTAGCCAGGGCTTCGCCTTCGACGTCTTCGGCCACGATCAGCAGCGGACGGCCAGCCTTGGCGACTTGTTCCAGCACCGGCAGCAGGTCACGGATGTTGGAGATCTTCTTGTCGAACAGCAGGATGAAGGGATTGTCCAGAGCGACGATCTGCTTCTCTTGGTTGTTGATGAAGTACGGCGACAGGTAGCCGCGGTCGAATTGCATACCTTCGACGATATCCAGTTCGTTTTCCAGCGACTTGCCGTCTTCCACGGTGATGACGCCTTCCTTGCCGACCTTTTCCATGGCCTTGGCGATGATGTCGCCGATGTCCGCATCGGAGTTGGCCGAGATCGAGCCGACTTGAGCGATTTCCTTGGAGGTGGTGGTGGGCTTGGCCAGGTTCTTCACTTCGCCGACGATGGCGGTGACGGCCTTGTCGATACCGCGCTTCAGGTCGGTCGGGTTGAAGCCGGCGGCGACGTACTTGAAGCCTTCGCGCACGATGGCCTGGGCCAGCACGGTAGCGGTGGTGGTACCGTCACCGGCATTGTCGGAGGTCTTGGAAGCGACTTCCTTGACCAGCTGGGCACCCATGTTTTCCAGCTTGTCCTTCAGTTCGATTTCCTTGGCGACGGAAACGCCGTCCTTGGTCACGGTCGGGGCGCCGAAGCTGCGCTCCAGTACGACGTTGCGGCCCTTCGGACCCAGGGTGACCTTGACTGCGTTGGCCAGGATGTTGACGCCGTTGACGACCTTGGCGCGTGCTTCATCGCCGAAAATAACTTGCTTTGCTGCCATGTTGGATTCTCCAGAAATTCGGTTCAGTTCATGTAGCCGGGCTTGAGCATTAAGCTTCAGGCATGCCGGCTGCTGTCTTGCTGCCGCTGGCCTTCAGGTTTTCTTTCTATATAGAGAAGGAAAAGGAAGGCCCGATGCCGAATTACTTCTCGACGACGGCGAACAGGTCTTCTTCGCGCATGACCAGCAGTTCCTGGCCATCGATCTTCACGGCCTGGCCGGAGTACTTGCCGAACAGAACGCGGTCGCCGACCTTCACGGCCAGTTGGCGGACCTTGCCATCTTCCAGGATCTTGCCGTTGCCGACGGCCAGGACTTCGCCTTGGTCCGGCTTTTCGGTCGCTGCGTCAGGCAGAACGATACCGGAAGCAGTCTTGGTTTCCTGGTCGAGGCGCTTGACGATAACGCGATCGTGCAAAGGGCGAAGATTCATGAGAACTCCTTAATTTTCAATAAGTTAGCATTGATTGCGGCGAAGCCTGCAACGGTTGTCTTCCAAATGCAGCAAACCTCACCGCAAGAAAAAGGGGATTGCGCCCGGCGGGCTGTTAGCACTCTGCCGTGACGAGTGCTAAGTATAGGGATGGGTTGGGGAATTTTCAAGGCGTCAATTGCTGTGCACGATTGTCCAACGCTTGAATTTTTTGCGATGACCTTGCTCATTTTGATTTGCTTTGGGATTAGCTAATGAGCAGGTTTTCAGGGGGGGCAATACAACCGGGCGCCCCTCAGGGCGCCCCGATGTGACGGCACTACATCATCCCGGATAGAGCGCGTGCTCCAGCGCAATGCTGGCCATGCCACGCTGCCAGACCTGCCACAAGCCGGGTGCAGTCGCCTCGCTCGCCAGACCTTCCTTGAGCAGCGCCAGCAGACGTTCGGCACTGTCTGCATCATCGAGCCAGAATTCCTCGATCAGATCGACGCTGGCGGTGCCGCCCGGCGGATTCATCACCCGGTTGCGGACATGGCGCGAGATATACGGCGTGCGCCGGTCCGCCACCACGCGGGCAACCACCTCGGCGAACTGCTCGGCACGCGGTCCGTCCTCCGTGGCGGCTTCCGGGGCCGCAGGCAGGACGAAGAACAGCTTGTGGCGCGCAGTGCGCCGCTGGTCACAAAAGACCAGCTCCTCCTGCACCATGAATTTGCAGACGGTGGACTGCTCCACGAAGTTCTCTTCATCCGGGCGCAGCTTTTCCTGGTAGAAGGGCAGGGCCAGGCCGGCCATCGCCTCGGCGGGGGAGGTGGCCCAGACCTGCGTCACGAAGTCGCGGTCCAGTGCCCAGTCAGACTCCGCAGGCGTGCCCAGGGCATGGGTAGCGTCGATGAAATGGTTCTGCGCATAGCGTTTGGGCGCCTCGGCCGGATGCGCGGCGATGAACTCCAGTACAAGAGGGGCGTGGATGTTGAGCATGTGGTGCTGCATGTCGCGGCGGGTCATGCCGGCTCGGCGTCGGCCGATGATCATCAATTTGATCATGAATGTCTCTTTTCTTTTCTCGTCGTGGTGATGCTGTTTTCATAGGAGGGGGCGGCACCCTGGTGCAGACCCCGCATCACTCCAAGGTCCCCTTTGCTGCAGAACAAATGGATTGTGCTGATGTGAGCTATCCACCCGCGTGATGGCTCTGGCCGTCCTATTCGTGAGATATTCTCAATTTGCGGGAATTTATATGCGAATAATAAGAGGCATTTTCTGCTGCAGTTTGTGGCCGGGTGCAGCTTTCTTCTGTTACATGGCCCTTAATGGTGCATCCCTTCGCATTTCGATTTAAAAAAGTGCATAAAACGTGCGATATCAACGAAGTACCGCGTTGGCACGGAACTGGCTCTCCCAGCCGCACCATTACGGTGTATTCTGCCCGGCGGGGCGGTGTATTGGAGGCACTGCCCCGCCTGGCCTGGCGCTGCGGCCGGGCCGCTTGGCTGCTGTGGCTCCGTCCCTTTTTAAGCGGGGATGGCCGGCGGTAAAGCGCCCGAGTCGGGATGCTCTCAGGCATGGCTCGTTTTTTGCAGTAGCA